>JAAYAN010000136.1 GCA_012719345.1 Ignavibacteria bacterium
AAATGATAATCATAATATCTTATTTGTAAGCAGTAACAGGTTCAATTGTGCCGTCAGGTCTGTATTTAATTTCGGCAACTTTAACACAGCGCAAATGAGTTCTGCCGCCGGAAAGAGTACTGTCGTGATAGAAAATATACCATTTGCCTTTAAATTCGCAGACAGAATGGTGATTAGTCCAGCCGATTACCGGATTAAGCAATATTCCTTTATAAGTAAACGGCCCGTATGGATTATCGCCGATTGCATAGCAAATATTATGTGTATCGCCTGTTGAATACGAAAAATAATATTTTCCGTTGTATTTGTGCATCCAGGGAGCTTCAAAATATCTGCGGTCGTGATCTCCTGCGCGAAGAGGTTTTCCGTTTTCATCAAGAATAACCACATCGCTGGGTTTTTCGTCAAATTCAAGCATATCGTCGGTAAGGCGTGCAACCTTTCCGCAAAGAGCAGGCTGGTCGTCGGCAGGTTCGAGATCGTAAGGAGATTTAACATCTTCAATAAATTTGCCTGTCTGCCAGCGCTGAAGCTGTCCGCCCCAGATTCCGCCGAAATACAGATAAGCTTTACCGTCGTCATCAACAAACGAACAAGGGTCTATGCTGAAACTGCCTTTAATTGCTTCGGGCTGAGCTTTGAAAGGTCCTGCTGGATTTTTACTTGTGGCAACGCCGATGTAAAAAGCGCCGTTTTTAGCTTTTGCCGGAAAATACAAATAATAAGTTCCGTTCTTATAAGCAGCATCGGGAGCCCACATTTGTCTTTCTGCCCACGGAACATCTTTAACGTGCAAAGCAACATCGTGAAGAGTGGCTTCCTTGTCTTCCGGTGTATTCATCGAAAGAACGCGGTAATCTTCCATTCCGAAATGTCCGCCGAAATCGTCTTCTGGTATGCCCGCATCAATATCGTGCGAAGGATAAATGTAAATTTTGCCATCAAATACGTGAGCAGAAGGATCTGCGGTGTAAATACTTTTTACTAAAGGTTCTGTTAAGGGTACTAATTCTTTTTCATTTGCCATAATCTTTTACTTTTATAGTTAATAATATTGGTTTTTACTGAAGCTTAAAATAAACACTTTTTTGTTTAAAGGCAAAGAAAACCGAGATTAATATTGATTTGATGAAATCTGAACCTTGAATAGTTTTTTTACTTTTTTCTTCAAAAAATCATATCTGCAGAATGAAAATAAATTCTGCGGTCACCTGTTTTACTAGGATTTTCAATGAATTATTATTTCGGGTTCGTCTTTCCGATAAGAATTTCAATTTTTCTCCCGTTTTGTTTTCATATTCGCTGATGCATTAAATTGTATTATCAATTATTATGTTGTATTTATCTAAAAGTCCTTGAATTCCTGAGACTGAGAACTTTGCCTTTTTTATCCGGTTTTGCTCCGGGTCGATTGAATAATTAAACGAAGTGCGGAAATCTGCTTTTTCTAAAATTGTGTTGTTAAAAGCAGTTCTCGATAAATCGCAATTATCAAACTTGGCTTCGGTTAAATCGGCAAATGAAAAATCGGTTTCCTGCAAAACACAATTAGTAAAAACAGTTTTTCTAATTTTTGTTTTGAAAAAAGTTGAATGGTTTAATAAACAGTTTTCGAAACTGAAAGAAAGTCCGAAATCGCTGCAGTTTTCGAAGTGAAGCCCGAGCATTTTGCAATCTTTAAATTCAGCATCCCTGAAAACAGTCATATCTAACTTTGCCATACTCAAGTTACAGCCCGTAAACTCACAGTCAATAAACTTATATTCCGAAAGATTAAAATCTGAAAAATCGCAGTTATCAAAACAGCAATTTTCATATTCTCCTTTTTCCAAAGGGCTTTCTTTGAAATCAATCTTTTTGAAAGTCTTTTCTTGTATGTATTCTTCGTGCATAGTTTGCTTTTAATTTTGTGAATTAATAAATTGAGCAACGTTTGAGTGAATGTGCCGTTATTATGCCCAGCTTTTTTTTTTTATAATCCTAATTTATCCATTTTATCTTTCTCAAATTTGCTATCTTCTCCTGGATATCTCAATTCAAATCCTCCCTTTTGAAATGCTTGCATCCATATTAAACTTTGTTCGGATGGTATGGCATTTGGTTCTTCAGAGTAAATAGTGTCTTTAATAGCTTCGATGTAATCATCAATTAACCATCCCTCACTTTTGAATTTTTCAATTAAATCATTTAAAAACAATGCAGAAGTTAAATTGAAATGTAATAAAACTGTGTGTTTTATCTGTCGGTTATTAATCTGTGTTGAAAGATTATTATAATACTGAGCCCTCTCGAAAATATGATTGATGTAATATTCGCGAAATCCAGTAATATCGACATCAGGATTCTGTTCTAACCTATCCATTAACCTCATATTTATATACCAATCAGATGCATCAATTGTTACCCAACCTTGTTTATATGAAGTTAGTTTCAGGTATGAATTAATGCTATCTCTTTTAGCAATTGTGTTGCCTCCTTTTAAATATGGGAAACGAAATATTCTTTTAAAATTTTTATATCCGGAAATTAATGAATCGCATTTTTGAATATCCTTAACGAATTTTTCACATGTCATCAAAGTGTCATTGTAGTTGAAATGATTGTATGTGTGGTTTGCAATTATATGCCCGTCTTCGTCCCATTTCTGTAAAAGTTGTTTACCTTCTTCACTATCCATAATACTCCCCGCAACAAACCAAACTGCATGAAGCTGATTATCTTTCAATTGTCTTCTTATCATTGAATTCCATTCCGAATTTTTAAATGTAAGTTTATCTTTTGTTGAACCATCGTCAAACGAAAATGAGACACATGGTTTCTGAGCATAGGCATTATTATTCAATGCGAGAAAGATGAAAACTAATGCAAGAATTACAATAATTTGTTTCATATTAACCGTTGTTATTTTAGATATGTTTTTTTTCATCTTATCAATATGTCCTATTCTAAATATTGTCTCAACAGAGGTCTCCTAAACGGTTTGCAGTATGATGTGGTGTGGGAGTTTAAAGCGATTTCCTATTTGCGCTGCCTGCTGGAGCGGCAGCACAGGCAGGTTTACACCGACTTTTTTTACGAACTACAAACCCTCGCATACTAATGAAACTCTTATTGGCTATACCGCGGGTATTTATTTATTCAATTTTAGCGTTTTAATAATAGTCATTTTTGTCAGCCAATACTGAAAACCTATCAAAAATAATCCACCTATTATTATGAATCCCAAAAGCATAGGAAGTGTAATATCAAATGACAAATTGAACATCCCTTTTAAATTACTGGCTGTATATTTATCAATCAACGCAATAGTTGCAGATAATAAACATATAAGACTAATTATTAATGATGTAAATATTGATACCTTTCTAATCTCTCTTTGTATAGTTTCATTATTGGCTTGTTGGAAAATTAATCTCCTTCCCCAATAATATCCAGCAATTATCCCTAAAATTGGATGAAAAATAGGGACACCCATAAAAAAACCAAAAAGACACGTACTGTAAAAAATATAAACTCCTATAAGTACTTTTAGAGATATTTTAAAATAATTATTACCCAGAAAATGTTTTATTATAAAATCAATTAATAGTCCGAAAAGCAGACCACTAATAGCTATTATCATAACAACTTTATTATTTTTAATAAATGGCAGAGATGACCACCAAAAAAGTAAAAAAGTAAAAATCGGAATTACTGCTCCAAATACTATCCCTAAAATCCATTTATTTGCTTTTTCCATTGTAGTCATTTTAAATACCTGCTAACTTTGTTTTTATGCACTCCCGATTTACATCGGCACAAGTTATTGTGTAAATCTCTAAAATCCATAAGTTATTCTGCAATAAGCTTATATTAAAACAAAATTATAACTTTATTTCGTTATTCTTTTCCTGCACAACCCGGACCATAATCTGGTTTCCAATTTGTTGGCTGTTCATCAGTCCGGTTAACAAGAACAGCCTGTATCTCTTGTATCCATCCAGCTTTGATTGCAAAAAATTCAGCTACAAGTCTGCTGTGAGTTGTTGCCTCGCTTCTGCTGTTCATACCTTCCTTAATTCCAAACCGTACTATAGATAAAACCACACCGCGCTCTTCATCAACTACAGGATACCTGCGGTCCCAAATATTGCGTTCCTTAAAGAAACCTGTGTCAAACCCTTTTGCTGTGGATTCATACTGACCATCTTTAACCATTCCGGTTGTCTGCATCCCATTTTCATATCTTCTTGAATCTGGCAATAAACGGGCAGGTCTGTATTCAGGCCAACCGTTAGTCTGAAATGCACGCCAGTAACTTTCTGCTGTGCCAATTAAATCGTAATAAGAATCCTGCTCGACTTCGCGGATAGAAAGTTGATACGACGGAGAAACTTCATTGAGATTATCTACTCCCCAAAGTCCGTCAGCTTCACCCTTGTTGCATTTTATTGTCTCGATCTCAACAATGCTTTCATCCTGAATTTTCATACGCAGCATATACATTGTTTTCGATCCGTCGGAATTCTTAATTACAGCTTCGGTGCCGGTATCTCCCAAGCGTGTATTTACAATATCGAAACGGTAAACAATACTTTCCGCCCCATCCCAGAATGTTTCGGCGAGTGGTTTCACATCCCCATTTAAAGTGATTTTTACATCTTTTGCAAGCGGTACTGCCGCCGGATTATTGTCTACAAGTGCTTTGAAATAAGTATCTACATAACTAATCAAAGTTTCGCGATTGTAATTGCCGCGGGCTGAAATTCCCGCCATCAATAAAAGCATAAATAAGGTAATTCGAATCATAAGCGCCGCCTTTTATTTTGGTTATTAATATAGTAAGAACCATTTGAGCAAATTATCAGTTAGCTGTATTTATCAAAATAGTTATCAGTCTCGAAACAAGTGTTTGTTATAACTTGTGTATTTTAAATATTTCGTTTTTGTTTCTGCATAATTGTATTCTTCCCAACTGTATAAGCATACAAAGCTGATGGTAAAAAATGTAATTTCATCTCTTTCAAATCTTTGCTTCCGCTTTTATCAATAGTGGTTACTAAAGCAGACTTAAGGTTATTATTCTCACAAAAGTGCATTAATGATTTTAATTCACCTGAATTTTCATAATACCGATTACTCCACTTAATTTCCAATGCCCATAATGGTTTAAAATTTTCAGGGGACAATCCAACCATATCAACTTCTCCTTGTACTCGTCCGGAGGTCCATCTGGCATACCAAGGCTCAAACCATTCTCTTTGCAACCATTGTGCATAAATAGCAGTTTCAACCATTGCTCCCATCAATTTATCAGTAGCCTGCAAAGGAGTAAACAATGCGCTTCTCAAAGATGGATTTGTCAAGTATATTTTAAAATAATTAGCCCGACTAAATTTTTTAGCATTATTATCAATCCTGTGAACAATTTTAATCAAAAAGGCGGCTTCTAAATACTGTATATACTTTTTAATAGTATTTTTTTCAACCCCTCCGGATGATTGACTTAATGCCTCAAGCGAAAATTCTTGTCCGGAATTATAAGCTATACTGGTAAAAAGAGAATTTAATTCCTGTACGTCCTGTATGCCATATAAACTAGGTAAGTCTCTCAGTAGAACTTTGTCTATTATATCAGATTTTATAAATCGAGATGGATTGACTTGTAATTTTTCAGAAAATATTATTTCCGGATAACCACCATAATTGATATACTTAAGAAAATGTTCATTCAACAATGCAATATTTGTAGATTCGAAAAAGCTAGTAGCATTACCATCCCATTCTATTTTTGCAGGAATTATAAGGTGTTGTAATTGTAATAAATGAATATACTCATTAAAAGTCAAAGGAGGTAACATAAAATCAGTAAACCTGCCTGCACCGCTTTCATTACTTTTAAGTTTAAGGGCAGCAGCAGCAGAACCACTGACAACAAACTTAACATGTGGATAACTATCAACTAAAGATTTAAGATGAACTTCCCAATCTTTTAAATATTGAATTTCATCAAAAAAAACGTACCAGCCTTTTGGTTCAGATTTACCCGTTGCTTTTAAACAAGTCTTAAACAGATGTTCTAATGGCATTTTGTTATAAAATGGATTCTCTACAGAGACAAATGCAATTTTATGCGGAGAAATTCCACTTGATAACAATGAATCTATTGCGTGATAAATCATTACTGTCTTTCCAACTCGTCGTGGTCCCATTAATATAACAGCTCTCTTGATTGAAATATCCTCAACAAGAGGATAAAACAAATCAAAATACAAGCGTTTTTGCATCTTTGAATAATCCTCATCCACCATACCTGTTGCCCACCAAGGATTTTCTTGTTTAAGTCGGTCAAGAACCTGTTCTTCTGATAAAGGTAGTAATGCCATATTATTATAATTTAATTTAACACTAAAATACAAAATAATATTATTTAATCAATGTTATTTTGTCATTATTGTTAAAATAAGAAATATATCGTTTATTCTTTATCTTAAAAACCATTTGCCTTTTTAAGGTATTACTTGCTATATAGGCTTTAATGACTTAAAAAAATACTAACTTGTAAACAGTTTTGGAAAATAAAAATTACCCTCCCGTAAAACGGATTTGCTGTGCTTAAAATCAAGCGTGTTTTACTAAAAAACTCTTTGCCAAAGCGTATTATTTTGCTGTTAGGATAAACAATTGAATAATATTAAATTTGTATTAAAAAAACTGTAATTATGATAAAGATTCTCAGATATTTTACATTCGCACTGATACTCTTCAATTTCCTTCCGGCGCAGGTTAATAAAAACAGTCTTAAAGAAACAGCCCTTTCGCATATGAATGCTGGACGTTACGGCGAAGCCATTGATATTTTGAACAAATATATCGCATCAAATCCCCGCAACCCCGAAGGCTATAATTTACGCGGATTGTGTTACGAAAAGCGCGAACAATTCCTTAATGCCTCATCCGATTTGCGGATTGCCCGCAAGCTTGCCCCCGAGAACACCGAATACCGACGGAATTACGCACGCATTTTGGAAACCTGGCATAAATTGCTTTACCAGACTATTGAAGGGCGCAAACGTGAAATTGCAATTAATGCCGCAAAAGCCGAAAATTACCTTGAAATTGGTAAAGCTTACCGCGGACTTGAAGACTGGCCGGAAGCTGAAATTTGGTACGATGAATATGTTAAGCGCGACGACCTCGCTTCTCCCGATGAGATTATCCGCTACACCGAAATTTTAATGATGACAAAAAATCTTGCCAAAGGCGAAAAAATCCTTAAAAAATACGTGGAACGCCACCCGGATGACTGGCGTTTATGGAGTCGCTATGGTTATTTTACCTTATGGCAGGGTAAATATAAAATTGCCGAAGATGCATTCGTAAAAGCTCTGGAATTCAAACCGTTCTTTAAAGAAGCAGTTGACGGACTTGACCTTGCACGAAGACAAGGATACATTCAGCCTTATACGGGCGGCGGCGATAAAAAAGGCAAAGTGTTTTTAATTGATAAATATTACGCAATGCTTAAGAGAAACCCCGATGACGATAAAACCAGATTTCTTCTTGTTGATGAGCTGATTAAATACAAAAGAATTGAAGAAGCTTATAAGGAACTTCAAATATTAAAAGACCGGTTTGAAGAAGACAAAAAGTTCCAATCCAAATGGGAATATATAACCGATTACCGCGATAAAGAATATAAGAAAGCAATAACCGAGAATGAAGCCCGGCTGAGGAAAAATCCCTCGGACAAAAAAGCGCTGATTAAAGTTTTGGATTATTACGGCTATCTTGAAATGTTTGAAGAAGCTGTTAACGCAATCGAGAAATATTATGCAGCCGCAAAAAACGACGATGATCCTGTCCTTTTATATAAATATGCTCAATACTCTGCCTGGAACGGCGATAACGAAAAAGCTGCCGGCGTAACCGATAAACTTCTGGAAATTTCGCCGGAAAATACCGATTACCAATTCTTCCGCGCACAATTAAGTATTTGGATGAATCGCGATTTGGATAAAGCCGAAATGTATCTCGAAAATTATATTCAAAAATTCCCGAACAGCATCGAAGTGCTGATACTTCTGAGCAATGTAAAAATGTCGCTTTACAAACTAGACGAAGCAAACCTGCTGATTGAAAAAATTAAAGAATTGCAGGCTGACGAGTACGAAATTGAAAATCTTGAAAGTAATTTTGAAATAGCAAAAATGAAATTTGAAGAAGATCGTACGTTTGGAATTCTTCAGCAGGGACGCGAGCACGTTCTTCAGCAGGAATGCCAAGAGGCTCTGCCTTTTTATATCGATTATATTGAACTTGCCGGAGCCGACAGTTCTCTTAAAAAAGAGTTAGGAGATGTTTATTTTTGCGCCAAAGAATATAATAAAGCTTTATCGGTTTACGATTCTCTTCTTTCTGCCGGTTATAACTACGATGTAGCTATGCAGCGGGGCAAAGTTCTTTTCGAAAAAGGTGACTCGTTAAATGCTGTTGCAGCTTTTAAAAATGTAGTTGAAAGAGAACCCAAAGATTTTGAAGCTAATCTTTATCTTGGCGATAGTTATACTAAAACGCGCGATTATGATTTTGCAGAAGCAATTTACGATTCCCTGCTGACAGGAGATATCGATACAGCGCAAACACGGCTTGTTATGCTCCGAAAAAGCTGGCTGCCCAAACAGACAAGTCTTGCACTGTTCGGTTCATTCCCTATTTATGCCGGGTTGGCGCCGTCTTTTCTTTTCTACAGCGATAATATAAATTTCAGGCTTTTCAAAGCAGGCGCGCGTCTCGAAGCTGGAATAAATCAGTATATCGCACTAGGGGTTTCTTTTTATCAATCCATTATAAAATATTCGTCCGCCAAACAAAATTTCAGCACAATTACAGGACATGTTTTTATCCGCCCATCGCAGACTTTTACACTTGGTTTCGGTTTCGGAGGAATTACGTCCTCACAAACTTCGGCTAAAACCGAAGTGGAAGCTTTTGCCCGTTACAATGCTGAAGGAAAATTTTCGATACAAGGAACTTATCAGCGCACCGCCGCTTCGCTTATGATGTATTCCGGGAATCTGATAAATACCGATTATTCCGGCGATATGCTTAAACTTGAGATGGAATATTTGCACAAAACAGGACTAATTTTAAGCGGATATTTCAAATATATTAAACTCACAGACGAATTAAAAAACGAAGGCAACGATCTTCTTTTAAGAATAGGGAAAAGATTTGAAGACGACATTTACCGTATCGGTTACGAATATTTTTATTCTAATTATAAAATAAATACTCTTTTGCATTACGGAAAACAATTGTATTATTCACCTCAGAATTTTGAATCGCATTGCATTTGGGGCGAGTGGGTAATAGAACGCGAAAAAGAGTACGAAATAAAGCTGAACGGCAAAGCAGGCTATGTGCCAGTAAGCGAATTTCTGATTCGTGAAGCCGGTGTTGATATGAAATATCAGGTGGAAAGCAATTTGAACTTTAACGGAAAAATAACTTTAGGAAGTACTTCAAGAGATAATTCAAGTTATAATTTCGTTTCGGGAACTCTGGCTTTATATTGGAATTTCTGATAATTAATCCTTGTTAAAAAACTTTTTTTAGAATCGATAGTAATTTCAAATTATTTTTTACAGGAAACTAATGCCGGCAGAACTTAAACCGATTACAGCAATTGTCCCTAAAAAGGAAATCGATATAGTAAAAACGGTTTTCAAGGAATTGAAGGACAGGCTGCCTAATCTGGAATATACTCCTTTCAAATACGGAAGGCTCGGAGATAAACACATCATCAGCTTTAAAGTTGATGCCGGCTATTTTAACCTTTTTGTTGAAAAATTCACTTTTAATAAGATTAAAATCCTTTTTCTGGAAAAAGAACAAAAGGAAATTGCGGATAGAGCTGAGGCTATATCAAATAAATCTTCCGATGCAAAATCTGTTGATTGGACAGCGCTTAAAGAATTGAAATCGAATACCTCGCAGAAGAGTATGGCACAGATTGATTCTTTTATTAAAAACGGCGATTATACACGTCTTCTTGCAATATCGCGTGACATAAGTCAATCTAAAGAAATTATTGAACGGGCAGGAAAAAACATTTCCGTAGCCATTAACAATGCAATTGAACGAGAAAGACAAAAATCGGAATCTTCACGGATTGGAGCCGAGGAAGCAATTGATAATCTTATAGCAATTGCAGGCGATAAAACTTTAAAAAATATGGGACAGACAGAGCTTGCTAAAATAGCAGGACAAATGGCGATAAACCTATGCTGCACGCATCGGAAACATCTCGACAGGCTTATAGATATTGCAAATAGTAATGCTGTACCCTATCTTACAAGCGTTAAAGCAGCAATACAACTCGGTGATATTTTAATGGACAATCAGAATGATTATGCAGATGATCTTTCGCTTGCAATACGAAAACTTAATCTTCGCTGGCTCGAAAATGCTTACGATATTGTAAGGTATAACCTCGATCCGCACGAAATTGAGACATTCTATTCTTTTACAATATTTCTAGATCAAAAGCGTAATGCTAAATTTAATCCCCCCTAAATATATTCTTCATTGTTACGATAGTAGCATTAGCGATTCAGAGAATTAAACAAAATCTGATTGAAACTGAAAAAAGAAAAGAGACCGGAAATGATTGAACTTAACATACCATTGAATGCCGCAATATTACTTCTGATGGAAAGAATGCAGGGGGAATTTGATATACGCGTGCGAAAAGGCAATTACCCCGGTCTGCAGATAACTGACCTTGATAATCACGATTTCAACAATCTTGCTGAAGTTGCTGCCTTCGATTTAGTTTTTATGCTTCCTGCCGAAATATTTGAAGAAGAAAACAACCTTAGCGAGGTTATTGTTAAAGCGCTCAAAGGAGTTTCGGAAAAATACGGTAAAAAAATGTTTGAAGAATATACCGAATATAACGCCGCTAAACTTATTAGTCCGATAAAAACGCTTTTTCACTATTCAAATACAAAGAAAAGCCACCTTTATAATTGATTGACAAATCTTTCACAAACTATATCCATAATATTTATTTGCGTATATTTGATAATTGAAATTTTATCAAACGGAGATTTATTTGTTCAAGAGAATATTACGCATTATCGGTATCGGTAAAGAAGAAAAAGAAGAATCTATAAAACCTGTTAAAACGGAAACTTCAGAAACACCAGTTTTAAAAGTTGAAAAACCGGCACCAGAAAAAGTTAAGGAAAATAAAAAACCGGTCTACTCTCCCCGTAAAACTCAAACGAAAACCGAAAAACCTGAACCGGGTTGGGATATTTCCCAATATAAAGTAGAAAATGCCGAAGGGAAAAAACGATTTCACGATTTCGATCTGCCGTTAAATATAATACATGCAATATCAGATTTAGGTTACAAATATTGCACCCCGATTCAAGCCGAACTTTTAACTGATACACTGAATGGAAAAGACGCTTTCGGACAGGCGCAGACAGGTACTGGAAAAACTGCAGCTTTTCTCATCTCAATTTTAACCCGGATTATTAAAAACAAACTTCAGCAAAAACCGAAACCCGGAACCCCCCGGGCTTTAATTCTTGCCCCTACACGCGAACTTGTTATTCAAATTGCAAAAGAAGCTTCTGTTTTATCGAAGTATGCAAAAATAAAAATAATTTCCGTTTATGGCGGAATGCACTACAAAAAGCAAAAATCTTTGCTCGAAAACGAAATATTTGATATTGTTGTAGCAACCCCCGGCAGACTTTTGGATTTCTGCAAAACAAAGGTTATTCATCTTAATAAAGTTGAAATACTAGTGCTTGATGAAGCAGACAGAATGCTTGATATGGGTTTTATTCCTGATGTTAGGGAAATTATAAAAAAAACTCCTCAGCGCGGAACAAGACAGACTTTATTTTTCAGCGCGACAATTTCCGATAGAGTTAAAAGGCTTGCACATAGCTGGACAAACAATCCTTCCTTCGTTTCAATTGACCCCGAGCAGGTTACTGTCGATTCGGTCGAACAATATTTTTATCTTGTTGAACGAAGTGAAAAAATGCTTATTATCGCAAATCTTATCAAATCGCGAAACATTCAAAAATCAATTGTATTCTGCAACCGAAAAGACGAAACCAGAGTTGTTGGTGATTATCTTAACAAAGCTGGGATTAAGTGCGAAATTCTTTCGGGTGATGTTGAGCAGCGAAAAAGGCTGGCAACTTTAGAAAAATTCAAAAACGAAGATATCCGGATACTTGTTGCTACCGATATTGCCGGAAGAGGAATTCACGTTGACAATGTTAAATATGTTTTCAATTACTCGCTGCCCGATGACCCCGAAGATTATGTTCATCGCATCGGAAGAACCGGAAGAGCGGGCGAGAAAGGCATTTCGGTAAGTTTAGCAGGTGAGGATGATTCGTTTGCAATTCCAGCAATCGAAAAGTTTACAGGGAAAAAGTTCGATTATCAGTATCCGCCGGATGAACTGCTGGTTAAATCGTAATAACTTTTCAGTATTTTCTTCTCCGGATCGAAAAGAACTTTATCGTTAAGTCCAAGATTAAAAACAGCGGATTGTATTATTTCATTATCCGAAAATGAACCGCTGTTGTCGTTCCTGCTCAGATAAAAATTTCCTGCTTCTTTTATCGCTTCTTCAGGTATCAGACCGATAATTTCACTTCCCGTAACAGAAATACCCAATTCGGCAGCAAGCCTTTTTGTTTCTTCATATACGTGATGCACAGAAGTGATTTTATAATTTATAAGATTAAACGAAACTTGCGCGCAATTGTATTCCGGCACAAACCAGCCGATTGCTTTGCAGTTTTTAAATCTTCCTTGAACTTCGTTTACACTTCCATCCGAATTTTTAACAAAACGTTTTTCACGCAGTATTCCGGCAATAGTCGAGGCGGCTTTTGTGTCGGTCGAGTTCAGATTTATGTTATAAGCTATCAGGAAATTCCTTACACCGATAACTGTAGCCCCGGTTTTAGGATTAAAAACATCGGGACCGAAATCCGGTTTCCATTCCTGCAGTTTCATTTTATCGGCAAAGCCTTCGTAATTTCCTTTTCTTATTTCGGCTAAGTTTTTTCTTTGCGGATTCGCCGCAGAATTCTCGTAAAGATAAACCGGAATAGAAAGTTCATTCCCGACTTTTTGGGCAATTCTCATTGAAATATCAACACATTCTTGCTCATTAATTCCGTGCAAAGGAATTAAAGGGAATACATCTGTTGCCCCGATGCGCGGATGAGTTCCTCTGTGTTTGCGCATATCAATTTCTTGTGCAGCTGTTTTGATCGATTCGTAAGCTGCTTTTTCAACTCCTTCGGGCGAGCCGGCAAACGTGATAACTGTCCGGTTTGCATCAAATCCGGTATCGATATGAAGCAGTTTAACGTCCGGAATGGATGTTATTGAATTTGCTATTTTATCAATTTTATTTTTATCGCGCCCTTCCGAAAAGTTAGGAACGCATTCAATTAGTTTTGTCATATCTTCTATTTCGCGAGCATTATTTTTTTAACCTGATTGAAACTGCCTGCGCTTATTTTAACTAAATAGATTCCGCTCGAAAGGTCGTTAGCTGTGAATTTTACTTCGTGCTTTCCGGCATCTTGCGTTTCATTTACAAGTGTTGCAACTTCCTGACCGAGGAGGTTGAAAACCTTGAGGGTAACGAACCCCTCCTGCTTCCTCCCCTTTACTAAAGGGGAGGACTGAGGTGGGGTTTTGTATTTAATTATTGTTGAGGGATTGAAAGGATTCGGGTAAATACTTTCGATGCCGAATTCGTATTTTGTGTAGTCGGTGCTTTCTTCAACATCCAAAATAACTCCGTTATCCAGAATAACTTGATTGGATGCTTCGCTTTCCTGAAACTGATAATTAACGCCAGTCACTTTGAAAGTATCGGAATAACTGGTAAGCGGAAATTCAAAAATTGTTTTGTCAAATTCGGTAGTGCTAATCAATCCGCTTTTGTTATATATTTTGTAATACCATATTTTATCGGCAATTTGATTGTCAATTCTTATATCATTCCAGGTTAGCTTAACCCGATTATCGGCAACTGATCCGGTAAGTTCGATAATCCCGGTCGGCTTCTCATAAACCGTATCGTTTTTAGAAAATGCAAACATCCAGTCCTTCCACGCGGGTTCGCCCTGAGCAACATCCCAAATTTCGTGTCCGTAACCTGGGTAGCTTTTGTATCTCATTTTCTTCGCGCCGATATAAACCAATTCCTCATAAACCCTTTCGGTTAAATCGGGTGTATTTATTTCATCCAATTCTCCGTGGAACATCCAAAAAGGAGTGTGTGAAATATTTTCTGCCCAGTGCGCCTGTCCGCCGCCGCAGACAGACATAGCCGCTGCAAACTTACCGGAAAATTTATGGAGCAAATCAAATGTCCCTTCGCCGCCCATCGAAATTCCGTAAACATAAATTCTGTTTGTGTCAATCGGGTAACTTTTAACCAGGCTATCCAAAACGTGAATAGCAACAGTCATCGGCTCGGTTAAGTTTTCCCACCAGCCGCTCCAATCTCCCCAGTCTTTCGGGGTTCTTGGTGAATAAACAAAACAGGGATTAACAGATTGAACTTCGGTGTCGTACCAATTCAGATAAACCGGATAGTTGCTCCCGAATCCGTGCAAATACATTATAAGCGGATAGAATTTTGCGCTGTCTATTTTTGCAGGATAAAATACTCCGAACTTCAGCTTCCCGTTTTGCGCTTCGTAATAAGTTTTCGGAAGAAGCTGCGAATAAATATTATGTGAAAGAAGACTGCCTAATAAAACTGCAAAGATAAATTTTTGAATTTTCATACTTGCCTTTTATTAATTACTGAAATCTATTCGGTCTCATCATCCCTGTATTTACGCTTTTTACTGCCTTCGTAACTGTCAATCTGCAAAAGAACTCCCTCGAGTTTGCCGTTTACAAGCGGAATTCTCCTCGAAGTTCTTAATCCGATATGTTTGCGCAAAGAGGGTTCGCCCGTATAAATAAACGCGGATGTGCCCGTGCACTTGGTCTTCAGGAAATCGCCCAGTTCCTTATATAAATCTTCAACCTGCGCTCTTTCGCCCATTCTTATTCCATAAGGAGGATTAACCACCAAAACGCCGTTTTCGAACTTTGGAATATGCTGAAAAGGCTGAGCGGTTAAAGCCACAGTTTCCGAGAAAGGCAGACGGGAAAGGTTCTCGCGGACGGTTTTAAGAATTGCCTGTACTTTATCGCTGCCGGAAATAATACCTTTGGGAAGCGGACGCATTTTGCTGTCCTCCTCTTTCTTAAACTTTTCCCACAGCTTTATATCAAAATCGGGGAGATAAAAGAAACCGAAGTTTTTCCTTAAATATTGCGCAGGAATACGGCAATAATGCATCAGCGCCTCGCACAAAATTGTTCCCGAACCGCACATACAATCCAGCAAAGGCTTTTCGCCGTCCCACTTGCTTAAGCGGATTATTGCAGCGGCAAGCGTTTCCTGCATCGGCGCTTCACCTGCTGCAAGCCGGTAACCACGCTTATGCAGCGATTCTCCCGATGTATCAAGACTTAATACCGCTTCGTCTTTTTCGATAAAAAGATTGAACCGCACGTTAGGAGTAACAGTATTTACATCCGGGCGTTTGCCGTATTTCGCGCGGAAATAATCGGCGATTCCGTCTTTCAAAACCTGCGAAGCATATAGAGAATTTGTGAACGCGCTTTTATTTATCGAAGAATTTATGGAAAAAGTCTGGTCAACCTTGAAAATTTTATCCCATTCAATTTTAGAAGCCATTTTCATTATTGCTTCGGCATTGCGGCAGTGAAATGTTTTCAGAGGGGCAAGAATACGCGAAATCGTCCGCGAAGTGTAATTAATCCTGTAAATAGTTATTTGGTCGGCTTCAAAGTAAATTCCGCGATAAGCAATTTTTGTGTTTTGCGCTCCAAGTTCAATCAGTTCTTGCTCGCAAAGTTCCTCCATCATTCCCGGAACCTGCGCAAAGTAAGTTTTCTTCTCTAAATATTCAAACATCAGGTTATTCCTATTAAAAGTATTTTCGTAAAAACAAATATAGGGAAAGCAATTATCAATTATGAATTACAAATTAAGAGTTATGAATTGAAAAGCTTGGGGCATAAATGAAGACTATGGAAGTTTAACGAATTATTGAAATTTCAGACTTGGAAGCAGTTATAAATACAAAGCAATTTGATTGAATTTGAATCTGCCCGAAGCGTTATTCTAAGCGAAAATGGAGCCCATATAAAAAGCCCGGCGGGCTTTTTAAAAAAGCCGGTGATGATTTTTTAAAACCCGGCGGGCTTTTATGCAAGAGCCGGGCAGCTTTTCATATAAACCCGGCGGATAGTTTAAAAATCATCAAGAACAATTGAAATCACTCCTTAACCAAATACAATTTATTGTCTTCAACAAGGTACATCATCGGCACGATTTTAATTTTAGGATAACGTGAGCGAAGTCGTTTTGCTTCGCTTAATACAAAATCAATTTCGTTTCCAATTTCAAACAAAGGTGAAAACTGGTTGAAATGTTCTTCGGCAAATTCTCGGTTCCAACCGGCTTTTTCTGTTAATCCATCAATAAATTGTTCTTTTTTTGAATGCAGATTTACCATTCCGCAATGATTATGAGCGAGCAGTGCTATGTGTTTCACTTCGCCTACAGCAATTGCGTAGGAAACTTTGAATTCGCTGTGCCTCAGATTTGCCCCGCCCGAACGGATGATATACGCGAAGTTTTCGGGAATATGAAGATGTTTCCGGTTATCCATACACATCCCTATCAGTAGCTGTGCTTTTTCGTAATTGGAAAAAGCTTTTCCAAGATTGTGATATTCGAGAAGATTTCCAATAGGTGTGTTTTTATATTCTTCCGGTACATCCTGTTGAGTTGAAATAGGAAAAAGTCTGTTCATAAACAATTTTGCCTGATTTAATTATATGACAATTAATATTAAATCAAATTTACTAACGATTTACAATTTTTTAAAGTTCACAGAATAATAAAAGAGACTGCCGGATTCATTATCTTCTTTAAAACCAAAATCGGAAAAAAGTTTTTTAATCTCTTCCAAACTCATTTTATCAGGATCGCCTGCAGTTTCCGAAATTGAAACAAGTCCCGCGGGTTTAAGAATCCTGTGTATTTCTTTAATATATGTTTGTTTTTCTTCAATTTCACTAAACACTGTTACCATATAAACAATATCGAAAAAATTGCTTTCAAACGGGAAAGTCTTCCCGTCGGCGATATAATACTCAACATTTTTTAAACCTTTTTTCTCAATTCTTTTCTTTGCATAATCTAGCATTTCCTTTTGAATATCGAATAAATACAATTTCTCATTTTTTATCTTTTCCGCCACTTTTATACTGAAATATCCAGGTCCCGAACCGATTTCAAGAACTTTGGTATCGCTTCTAAGATTAAGCAAACTGATAAGTTTTTTGGGCGAAAACACAATATTTCTTATTGGTAATAGCAGCGTAAAAGCGTATTTTGCCGGGAAAACACCTTTGCCGGAGAAACTTTTTCTATCAATATTCTTTTCTACATTCATATAATTTTATAACTATTATAAATTAAAAATAGAAATCAATAAGTCCAACTTATTGATTTCTATTTAACTTTCTTAATTATGCTGATAAAGCGGGTTTTTATTGTTCTTCTTTTGTAAAGTTATATGTTCCGCCGCCTTGTTTTAAGATCATTTTTTTATCATTTGGAATAAACTCTATCTCAATTCCTGCAATATCATATTTAAACTTATCTTTTTCAAAAGGTTCAAGAAGAAATGCAGCTTGACCTGTTGCTTTAGCAAACAATGATTTGTTTTGCTTACTTATCGAAATTTTTAAAGGAATTTGAGAAGAAGAATAAATTCCCAAATATTTTTCTAAGTCTTCGGGACTTACTTCAAAAGTTGTAAAGACAGGAATATCGTAAGGTTTACTAAATATTGCGCTAAGTACTGCAATTGATATATTATTGGAAGTGTAATTCGCTCCGTTAGAAACCAAAGCGTAGGAAACTTTATCATCAGGAAAATAACAAAGTACAGAAGAAAAGCCGTCAATTCCGCCGGTATGGCCAAAAGCGGTTTTATCATAGAATGGAATTTGGAAAAGTCCCATTCCAAAATTATCCTTAATAGTTGTCATTTTATCAAGACTTCCCTTTGTAATTATTTTTTCGCTAAACAAAGCTTCGCTGAATTTCACTAAATCGGTGGGAGTTGAGATAATACCTCCTGCTCCTAAAGGGATTGAGATATCAGTTTCCGATTCTATTTCCCAGTTACCTGTAAAACTGTACGAATTACATTCGCTATTTTTTGTATTGATTCTTCCGCCTAAAGAAGTATTATTTAGTCCTATAGGTTTAGCTATATATTCAAGTATTATTTCGGAATATGGTTTATTAAATGTCTTTTCAAGAATATAAGTAAGCAAGATAAAATTTGAGTTACTATACTCAGCTTTGCTATCAGGTTCAAAATCGCTTCCTGCTTTTGCAATAATTTCTATCATTTCGTTTTCAGTCTTTGCTTTAGTATTCCAAGTTGAATAATCCTTATCTTCTGTAAAATCGTGTATTCCGCTTCTGTGGCTTAGTAATTGATTTATTGTAATTTTATCAGAATTTATAATAGCTGGGAAGTATTTATTAATTGTTTGATTCGGAACAATTTTCTCCATTTCAATTGCTAAAAAGACCAAAGCGCTGGTAAACATCTTCGAAATTGAGCCAATACGGTATTTCGAGTTTTCGCTTGCCTTAATATTATTCTCTGCATCAGCGAAACCAATAGTTTTGGTATAAACAATTTCACCATTTTTAGAAACAGCTATGCTGCCCATAAACTTATTGTTCACTTCCAGTGCATCAAAATATTTGTTAAGCTTCTCTGTATCAAAATATTGCTGTGCAAAGCAAACATTTAAGAGTAAAATCTGCAGAATTAAGATATTTTTTTTTGTCATTTTTCTTCCTTTATATTTAATGAATTTAAGTTGTTTTATTAAAATTGCATTTAAGATTTAAAAGTATTTTTTAGAAACTTAGATTTCGTTTTAACCTTAGAAATATTGTTTTTCCAATTCTCACAGATTCCTTAAACAATTAACTGGTTAAAAACATCGTTTACAATAAAAAACAAAACAAACGATTTTTAATTTAAAAGCATTTTTCTTCATAAATATTTCCAGATTTTTTATGAACTTTTGACATAAAAAATAACGGGCAGGTTACAATAAATCGTTCTAAAAGATAAATATTTTTATAAAGGGAAGGTATATACCTAAAGATTTAATAGGATGGATTAAATGTAGTTTTATTTTCCATACCTGAAATGCCCTGTAATTTCAAAATCGAAAAGGCAGTCCTCAAGAACCTGACCTGCCCCTATGTTGTGAACAATAAGGTATCTTTTCCCATCGGCAGATTTTTTATTTACAACAATTCCTATATGCGGAACATTGCTGCTTAAATTCCAGCATACCAAATCACCCGGAAGATAATCTTTGGGGTTACTCGTAATTATTTTCACTTCTCCGAATCTTTTGAAAAAAACCATCATATTGGGAACGCGGCGATGGTCGATGTTTTTATCAGGTTTTTTCAAACCCCATATTTTAGGATAAAGATTAAAATATGATTTCATATCCTCGTGGATTTCTTTTTGTAAATCGATGCCGAGTTTACGGTAAGCGCGTATAACAACATCTGTACAAACGCCTTTATCTGCCGGAATATCTCCGTTAGGATAGAAAATTGAAAAATACCGCGGATCGTATGTAACATTCTGTTTTGTAAGTTCTATTGCTGCTTCGGAAAGACGGCTGAAAAAATCGTCGATCGGATTAAAAACTCTTAGAAATAATATTGTACCCAGCAGTAATATTTTAGATAAAGCCATAGTTCTTAAAACTGAAAATAAATGAACGGCTGAATATCTGCAGATTTAAATTGAATTACAAGCCAAATAACAATTGTAAGAATCAGCGACAATGTAAAAAGATTTACTTTACTGAATAACGTGGATATCTTGTTTTCAATTTTTTCGGGAGTGAAATGAAAAAACAAACCGATCACCATAAGTATTAAAACTGTTGTATATCCTTCAGCAAATTGACTTAAAACTTCGGGATGGAAATAATTAAATATTTGATCAAGCACTTCTATTGCTGTTGAGAAAGACTCAGCACGGAAAAAAATCCAGCAAAAACTTACAAGGTGAAATGTAATTATTATCCCGGCAAGGCGTAACATTTTATTGCCTGCAATTTTTTCGGGGATATTAAAATACTTTTCAATTACAAGAAACAATCCGTGTATTCCGCCCCAAAAAACAAACTTCCACGACGCCCCGTGCCAAAGTCCGCCAAGCAGCATTGTAACCATAAGATTAAAATATCTTTTAATTTTACTGCAGCGGTTGCCCCCTAGCGAAATGTATAAATAATCGCGCAGCCATGTAGAAAGCGAAATATGCCAGCGCCTCCAGAACTCGGTTATGGAAGCCGCTTTGTACGGTGCATTAAAATTATCTGTAAGCCGGAATCCCATAAGCATTGCCAACCCAATTGCCATATCCGAATAACCCGAAAAATCGCAAAATATCTGAAGCGCGTAGCCATAAACAGCAAAAAGATTTTCGAGTCCCGTATACCTTGCGGGCAGTTCAAAAATACGGTCAACAAAATTTACGCTGATGTAATCTGCAATTATTGCTTTTTTAATTAATCCGAGAATAATAAGATAAAAAGCTTTCCCTATATCCTGCCGTATAAGTTTTTTTTCTGACGGTATCTGAGGAAGAAAATCGGCTGCTCGTACTATCGGTCCTGCAACAAGCTGTGGGAAAAAGGAAACATAAAACAGAAAATCAATAAACTTTTCTTCCGGTTTCAGATGATTCCGGTAAATATCAATAGTATAACTCATAGACTGAAATGTGAAGAATGAAATTCCTACCGGAAGGAAAAGATCGAGTGCGTTTATTTGCGAACCCGAAATTGTATTAATCTGCTCAATAAAAAAGTTTGTGTATTTAAAGTAGCCGAGGATGGAAAGATTTGCAGTTAAACTTAAAATGAGAAGCAGCTTTCTTTTAATTGCCGAAGAAGAAACAGTAATATATCTTCCGGCATAAAAGTCTATCATTGCGCTAATTATCATAAGATAAAGATAAATGCCGCTGGACTTGTAATAAAAAAACAGCGAAAAACAAAGCAGATAAAAAGTACGCGCTTTTTTGTTACCGACAAGAAATTGGTAAAATAAAAGACAAACCAAAAAGAAAAAAAGGAAAAAACCGCTGTTAAATATTAAAGGTTCAAAAGGATTATACGAAAGAACAGCTTTCCATTTTTCTAAAGAAAATAATTCACTTGGTATATTCAGCATATTTTTCAATAAGGGTTTTAGCAAACATCTCGCCTATTTTATCGGCGCCGGTTTTATTAAAGTGTGTAAAATCGCTGTGCGCATAAGCCGGTTTGTTTTTAACCCATTTTACCATCGAATTTTGTCCGCCCATTGCTTCAAATGTATTCCAGAAAGCGATATTTGTTTCCTTTGATATTTCTTTCTGCATATCAATCAAATCCTTAATTACAGGATCTGTTACAAATGCACTGCCTTTTTTTGCACTTTTATCGCTTATACCCATCATAATTATGCTTGTTTCGGGGAATGATTTTTTTAACAATTTTATTCCTTCGGAAAACTTTTTCTTAAAATCACTGTAATCCGATTTTTTCATTGCAACTGCATTAAGTCCGAATTGAAGAACAATAAGCTTGTAGTTCTGTAATTTATTCAATTCTTTCAAACTATTTTCCGAAAGCTCCGAAAGAGCTGCTCCGGTGTTTCCGCGATATGGATAATTGTCAATAATAATTCCGGAATTCGATTCTAAAGAAATTCCTGTAACCGTAAGCGACTCGGATGGCTTAAATTTAAATTCGGCTTTAACAGCGCTTTTATCCAGATTTTTAACAGCCTCGGTAATTCCGGAAGCTTCTGTCAGATTTATATCTTCTTTATTTTTATCATTAATTGTAATTGTTACTTTCGATTTTCCGCTTCCGCTGAATAATATTTTTGCAACACTGAATTCGCTGCTGCTTTTATAATCTTTACGCAGCTCATAACTTACACTGCTTCCTTCAGCAGGAATAAAAACTTCGCCGTTAAGACTGTAAACGTATTTTTTGCTTTTCTTGCCGAATAAAGAATATGTCTGCCAATCATCCGAAAATTTATGATTGCTGGTTAAACGGAACTTTGTATCCATTGAGGTAACAGACATAAATCCTACACCCTTGCCACCGAATTTTTGCTGAAGTATTCTGCGAAATTCGGCTGTAATGTAATCACCTTCTATTATAGAATCACCTATATGTGCAATCCGAACACCAGATGAACCTGAATTTTTAAGTGCATCCAAAAAGTATTTCAGCTGCTCAGTATTCCCTTCTATTTTAACCTGCCTTACAAGTCCGTTAATATTTTGATAAGTGATATAATTCTTATTTAGATCAACCTCAGGCATTATTCCTGCTTTTAAAATAACGGGATTTTCCGCATTATCGGGATTAACAATCCTATTGCTCTCAGTTTCAGCATCAGGAAAATCTGAAAAAAGATTAAATTCTTTAATACTCATTCCAAACACTTCGGCATCTTCCGGAATATTTGAAATTGAGAAAAGCATTAAAACTGTAAGTAAAATTACATAAAGCGGAAATCTGTATGTCCGGGAGTTTTCGTTCAGCATTATTTCGATTCCTTTTCGCTCTTCTTATTTTTTGTCTGTATTGTTTTTTCACTTGAAAGCAATTGCGAAACTTTCAGCTGCAGACTTTCTTTCTGCATTTCGTAGTTGGCAGTTTCGCTTTTCAATTCTTTCAACCGTTTTTCCGATTTTTTTATCTCTGTGCGTAAAGAATCCAATGTCGACTCCATTTCCCTAATTTCCTTTCCGATGGTATTTCTGTTTTCTTCCGCATCATGATATGTCATTTTAATCTTTTCCGAAATTTGCTTTAATTCCGATTCAAATACACCTTTTTTATTTTCAAGTTGATCAGCATCACTTTTCAAATCAGCAAGTATTTTACGGGCTTTTATTTCTTTTTCTCCCAGTTTGTCAATTTCGATATTTATATCTTCTTTCTCTTTTTTGAGATCAATTATTGCTCTTTCGGTATTGTAAATCTCTTTATTCATTAAATTCAACTGTCCGGCAAGATGACTCACATTCGAATTCAGCTCGTTCAGTTTCTGCTGATTTTCTTCATAATTGCCGCGGCTTTCGTTTAATTTTTCTTCCAACATCTTAATTTCATTTGTCTTGCCCGATATCAGCTCGTTCAAATTATTAACCTGCCCCGATATGCTTGACTCAAGATTTTTAACTAAATCTTCAAGCTCCGATTTTCGTTTTTCCAGTTTTTCAGCATCTTCAGATAAAAAATTTATTCTGGCAGAAATATCGTTTTCACTTATGTTTTTAGCTCCGCTTACCTGAAATTCATTTAGGTCGTTTTCAATCTTTGCTTTTTCGTTTTTTAAAGATTCAATTTCAAGCTTGTTACTTTCATTTTCCTTTCTGCTGAAAACCAAATCTGCTTCAATTTCCGATTTTTCGTTCCTTAGATTAAATATTTCTTCAAGCAGAAGTTCTTTTTTATTTGTCAGCTCTGCAAACTGCGAATCCTTTTCGCCTATTTGAGATATCAGAGCAGCAATTTCTTTTTCGATGTTGCTTTTAATATCTTCATTTACTGTAATTTTTTCCGAAAGTCTTTTAATTTCATCGGACTTTCTGTTTTCTTCATTTTTAAGATTTTCTATCCTATCATTAAGATTTTTTTCTTCTTCTTTAAGTCTCTCAATTATTTTATCTAAACCTTTCGTTTCACCGGAAAATACAGTAGAATTTTCTTTTTGGAATTTAATTTTTTCTTCCAATTCGTTCAAAATTTCTTTTTTCTTATCAATTTCAAGATCTAATTTATTCTCTTCCTGCCGTAATTCTGCAAGCGATATTTCAAGTTCTGTTACACTTTCCTCAAGAAAATCTTTCTTTTCCTTTAGCCCTTCGTCAAGTATATCAGAATTCACTTTACCAAATTCAATAGTTTCGGTTAAATTTTCAATTTCGCTCTGCAATCCGGTTTTCTTTTCGCTTAATTCACTTATTTCTTTTGCAAGTTCTTCACTTTCAGTCTTAAGATTTTCGATTTTTTCTTCTTCTTGAATTATACTTTCGCGGAGATTTTCTAATTCGTTTGATAAAGATTCTTTTTCTTTACTTTCAATTTTAAATTCATCCATTTCATCAAAAGTAATGGATTTCGAAATTTTTTCATTGTTCAAGTTTTCCATTTCTTTTTTAAGTTTTTCAACACGCTCAACCAAGTCGGCTTCCTGATTTTTTAATTCATCTATCCTGATGTTTGCTTCTTCAATCTGCAGTTGAAGTCCGCTTGCAGTACTTTCAGTTTCTAAAGTCTGCTGAAAATTTAAATTCTCTATCTGTCTGTTCAAATCCTCAATTGTATTTTTCAAAGAGCTGTTTTCTTCCAAAAGCTCAGCTTCTTTTATTTGCAGGTTTTCAAAAGAACCTTTTTTCTCTTCAATATCTTTTTTTAATTCTTCGATTTGACTGTTTATTTCGTTTTGTTCGTATTCATTTTTAGCAGCCAATTTTGCTTCTGCTTCTTTAATTTGCTTATTTAACGAGCCGAACAAAATTCTTAATCGGCTGACTTCTTCGGCAAGATTTTTTTGTTCTTCTCTTTGTCCTGCAAGTTTTTGCTCAATATCGTCCGATTCTTCTATTAGTCCGTTATTACTGTAACTGGAATTTTCATCATGGTTTATCTGGCTGATATTATCCAACCCTGAAAACAATTTTTGTTTTTCTTCCTGAGCATTTTTTATCTCAAGTTTTAATTCTTTTTCTTCACGGGATAACTGAGCAATTTCTTTGCGGAGTTCAGTTAGTTTTGTTTCGAAATTCTCAACCGATTTTAATCTATTTATTTCATTTTTAAGTTCTTCGTTTTCCTGCTGAAGAATTTCAAATTCTTTTCCTGGTTTCGACCTTGAAAGAAGTCCCATTTTCCAACACTCCTATATTTTTTTATAATCTTGCTTAATATAAAAAATTATAATTATATTCGTATATTTTTTTGGAGTTTAAAATAGAAAATTTTTAAATATTAACTATTTATTTCTTTTAGAAAGCGTAAAACGGAGATTTTGTATAAAATTAATTTTGGAAAGAAATGCCTCTGCCGCGAATAAGATTACGGAATTTTTCATCGTCCTCTACAGTAAAAGCAATTCTTCTTCTTTTATTCTTTTCAAAAAGGAGATATAAAAATTTACGCTTGGACCTGAGGCTGTCGAAAGGATACCAAGTTTTAAAATCATCTGTTCCCATCAGCTTACTTTCCTGATTAGAAAATGTTTTTTTTATGACCTGGATTTTCTCGATGCGGCTTAATTTAATCATTTTTGAAGCAAAAGTTGGAATATAATATTTTTTAAACAAGATATCGTCATCTGTTAATTTAATCAGATTATCCTCATAAACTTGTTCCATATTGCATTCCTTAAAATTATTATTTAATTGAAAGCAATATATTTTAATATTTCTACAAAAGCAAGCCTAACATTATAATTTAGAATACAGTGTTTTCCTAAAATAATTAGTAAAACTTTATTAAATCTAAATCCGCCATTAAATAACATAATAATAGCGGATCCGTCAAAAACCGGATAAATTTACTAACAAAATCTACACATTCCTGAAAAACATCCCGATAAAATCTGGATTACCCAAAATAGCCAATAAAAAAAACTCAACCATAATATTATTTATTCTAATGACTTTTTTGGGTTAAAGATTTTTCAATACTGCTGTCAGATAGTCTTTATATAATGATCTCGGAATCGATTTAAGCAATTCGTTGAACTGTTCTGTGCTTATAAATCCTTTTTTTAATGCTATTTCTTCGATGCAAGCTACTTTTAAACCCTGCCGGTCTTCAATAACACCGAAAAAATTACTTGCCTGCAGCAAAGATTCGGGCGTACCTGTATCAAGCCATGCAACTCCGCGTCCTATTAAATTAACATTTAATCTGCCTTTATTTAAGAATACTTTATTTACATCTGTAATCTCAAGCTCGTTTCTTCCGGAAGGTTTAAGATTTTTAGATATTTCTAAAACGGTATTATCGTAAACATAAAGTCCCGGAACAGCAAATTCCGACTTGGGACTGTCTGGTTTTTCTTCAATAGATAAAGCTTTGCCTTCGGAATTGAATTCTACAATTCCATATCTCTGGGGATCTTTAACACGATATGCAAAAATCGTAGCTCCATCCGATTTCTGCAATGCATCGTAAAAGAAATTGAGTTTGCCGTAGAAAATATTATCACCTAATATTAAGGTTACGCTGTCGTTCCCAATAAATTTTTCACCTATTATAAAAGCTTCTGCAATTCCCCTTGGTTCTTCCTGAAGAGCGTACTCAATATTAAGTCCTATTTGATTGCCGTCTCCGAATAACAGCTTATATAACGGAATGGTTTCACTGTTAGAAATAATAAGTATATCTTTTATTCCGCCAAGCATCAAAATAGATAACGGATAATAAATCAATGGCTTATCGTATATTACAGTCAGCTGTTTACTGTAAACTTTAGTTATCGGATATAAGCGTGTTCCGGCGCCGCCTGCAAGAATTATTCCTTTCATTTTTCCTCAATCGGTTGCTATTATGTATGCTGAATTAATTATTTTTTTATTATCGTTATATAACGTGATTTTATACTCGCCTTTTTGCGGTAATTTTACCTTAAAAAAAGTATATTCCCATTCTTTATTTGTTTTTAATTTCTTTGATGAAACAAACTCGGTAAATTCGCTTGTGTTATCTTTTTTTTGCCAAATATCAGACAGAATATATTTTGTATTCAAAGGTTTATCCGCTTTAATGTAAACATAAATAAAACCATCGTTTCGAGAAAGACGGGCATATTTTATAAAATCAATAGGTTTTTCATCAATAATTCTTTCGCATATTATAATTTGAGTGTCTTCATAATATGTACTGCTAACTTCAACTTCATTTCCTTTCTCAAAAGCAGCTTGCTTTACGTTTATTTTAGCTTCCGCAATTTTTCTCCTTTCAGGAGTTTTGAAAGTAATTCGGTATTCGCCGGAATTAATAAATCTGTAATTGTATTTTACGAAGTTCAATTCATTAATATTTCGCAAAACCTTGCTTTCAAGAGGTTCATATTTGTTCCCATCCTTTATCTCAATATACAGATAAACTAATTCTCTTAACTCTTTTTGATTTTTTAAAAGAATATGAAAATACTCCGGACCTTGTCGTAAAGTTATTTCCTCAATCGGATTTACCGGATCGCCTTTATCTGTTACATTATAACAAAAATATATTTGCTGAGATGATACAATTCCGCTAAACATAGAAACATAAATTGCAAACAAAAAGATAACCTTGAATATTTTTATTTTAGTCATATTAAATCAATAAAATTTTAAATGTAAGGTGTAAATTTAACAAATCATTATAATTAATCCTTAATTACATTTTTTTATCAAAATTCTTAACCAATTTTTGCTTTTATTTGAATGTGATAAAAATCAAAATAGTAAATAAATATTTTACGCTTGCCTGTTAAAAAACACTAAATTTTAATCACTTAGCGGATTTTAAAATCTGTATATAATTTATCAATTCAAAATCAACTTGAAATTGGCAGCGTTTAATATTAGATTTTCAATCAAATTACGGAGTAATAACTTGAGTTTTTCTGAAGAGTATTACGATGATAGCCCAAATCCGGCTTCCGATAGCGAAGATTTGCAGTCGAAAGTAGATATTTGCAAGGAATACGTTTCAGCCGGGCAAATTTATGCTTATCTGGATAATATTGAAGAAACAATACAGATGTGCATGGAGTACGATTACAATTCGGATGGAATTTATCTTGTTGATGCAGTTTTAGAAATTGCCCCTTACAACAGCGAATTCTGGCAGTATAAAGGTATTTTGCTTAATAATATTTTCGAATTTGAAGAAGCATATTATTGCTTTAACAGAGCTTTATCGCTAAACCCCAGCGATGTTGAATCTTTAATAAACAAATCAATTACAGAAGACAACCTTGGAATAACCGAGGAGGCAAAGGAATCTCTGAGAAAAGCCCTTGAGCTTGAGCCCAACAATGAAGAAGCAATCTATAATTTGGGAATAATCAAAATAAGACAAAATAATTATCGAGAAGCTGTTAACGATTTTACACGTGCTGTAGAAATTGATCCCGAATATACGGAAGCTTGGTTTGAACTTGGTTTTTGCTACGAAAACATTGAAAGATTTGATGAAGCCCTGCATGCATACGATAAGTTTCTTGAATTTGAGGCATATAACTCTGCCGGCTGGTATAACCGAGGTATTGTCCTTATCCGGATGGCAGATTTCCGCGAAGCGATAAAAAGCTTTGAACTATCCTTAGCTATTAAAGAAGATTTTACAAGCGCCTGGTTCAATTGCGGAATCTGTTATGCCAACACAGGAAATTTTGAGCAGGCAAAATCAGCATTTAACAAAGCAGCTCAATTGGATGACGAAGATGAATCCATCTGGTACAATCTTGCCGAAGTTTATCTTGAGTTGAAAGATTATAAAAATGCGCTTGCTTGCTTTAATAATGCAATAAAACTAGATGAAGAATATTTTGAAGCGCTTTTGGAAAGAGGTTATTGCCATCTGATGATGAAAAATAAAAAGATGGCATTTAAAGATTTATACGATGCTCTTATTCTCATTAATTCAGATTATAATGATTTCGAATTACAAACGGATAAAGAAAAAAAATTAAGAGTTTCTCTTATTCAAAACTCTATAAAAAAGAATCTTAAAAGTGCAGAACTATGGGCTGAACTTGGTGAAGCACATTTTGATGCAGGACAGTTGAATGAAAGCATCGAATCTTTCAATAAAGCTCTTAAGCTAAATAATAAAAACGCAAAAGCACTTTACGGCAAAGCAAAGAGCGAATTATACGACGGAAGAATCAGCGAGTCAGTATATAATTTCGGGAATGCCTTCCTTATAGATCAGGAATTAAAAAAAATATTTGAAAAAGAATTTCCTGATATTCTTTCATCGCGCTTGTTTAACGAACTTATTTTCAGCAATTGATTTAACCAGGATTAAAAATGGATATACAAAAGCGGCTTGACAACGCTACACAGGTAATTGGAGTTATAGGTCACCCTATTAAACATTCGTATTCGCCCCTTATGCACAATACTGCTTTCGTTCTTGACGGATTAAATTACATTTACCTGCCTTTTGATGTTCATACTTCAAACCTTAAAGCTGCCTTAAAAGGTATGATTGCATTCGGTTTTGTTGGTTTTAATGTTACCATTCCTCATAAAGAAAAAATCATAGAGTTTATGAACGATATATCGGAAGAAGCTTCTGTAATAGGAGCAGTAAACACTATTGCTAACGAAAACGGCAAACTTCACGGATATAATACTGATGTTAACGGCATTACGGAAACTTTGCTTCCATTTAAAGATGAATTAGCAGATTCGGAAATAAGCGTTATTGGAGCAGGCGGAGCAGCCCGGGCTGTTATCTATGCTTTGATAAGAACATTTAAAGTTTCGAAAATTAATATTATTAATCGCACATTTCAAAAAGCTGAATCGCTGAAAGAATATTTTTCCGCTAAAATGCACTATGAAAGTTTTTCTACTTACGAGCTTATGCCGCCTGATATTGTTAAAGTTTTGGGGAACAGCAAACTAATTGTAAATACAACTTCAATTGGGATGTTTCCAAATATTGACGATACTCCTACAACAATAGGCGAGTCTTTTAATGAAAGACAAATTGTATTTGATATTATTTACACACCCATTAAAACCAAATTTTTGCAGACTGCCGAAAAAAACGGAGCAATAATATTAAACGGCTTAAGAATGTTTGTTGAACAAGGCGCCCGTTCTTATGAAATATGGACGGGAAATAAAATGCCCGTCGATCCGGTTTACCATACCCTGCTTGCAAATCTTCAGAACGATCAGAAAATATAAGCCGGATACCTGATCCGGCTTTTTTTATTTATTTTAATTTTAAGACGACTTCTTTCAGTCTTTTTACAGCTTCCACAAGATTTTTCATTGATGTTGCATACGAAAATCTAATGCAGTTTTCAGCTCCGAATGCACTGCCTGGAACTGCAGCAATCTTTGCTTCGTTAAGGATAAACATCGCAAAATCGTATGAATTTTTAATCTTTTCGGTTCCGAAGGATTTTCCGATAAGTCCCGAAACATCTGGGAAAAGATAAAACGCACCTTCAGGTTTGTTACATTTTATTCCTTCTATCGAACTTAATTCTTTATGAAAGAAATCTCTTCTTTTTTCAAATTCCACACGCATTTTTTCAACTTCGCTTTGATCTGCATTTAAAGCTTCAACTGTGGCATACTGCGATATTGAACAAGCATTTGAAGTGCTATGGCTTTGAATTTTATTAATTCCGTTTATAACATCGGCAGAACCGGCAGTATAACCTACTCTCCAGCCGGTCATCGAATAAGATTTTGAAACTCCGTTAATAACAATTGTTCTTTTTTTAATTTCTTCGCTAAGAGATGCAAAACTTACAAATTCGAAATTATCATATACAAGTTTCTCGTATATTTCATCGGCAATTACATAAAAATTATGTTTTAAAACAACTTCGGCAAGAGATTCAAGTTCTTTCTTTGTATAAGCGCTTCCGGTTGGATTTGAAGGATTACATAAAATTAAAGCAACAGTTCTGTCTGTTATAGCCGCCTCAAGTTCGGCCGGTGTAATCTTAAAATTATTTTCCAGTTTTGTATTTACATAAACATTTTTTCCTTCTGCCATATTAACCATTTCGGGATATGAAACCCAGTATGGAGCGGGAATAATTACTTCGTCATCTTTATCGCAAATTGTAAGAACAGTATTGTAAACACTTTGTTTTGCACCGTTCGATACAATTATTTCGTTTATTCCAAAATCAAGATTATTATCTTTTTTAAGTTTGGCAGCTATTGCTTTTCTTATTTCAATTGAACCGGAATTTATTGTGTATATTGTCTTGTTTTCATTTATCGCTTTTATTCCGGCGTCTTTTATATGCTGCGGTGTAGGGAAATCGGGTTCTCCCACGCTTAAATCAATAACGTCTGCACCTTCCGATTTCATTTGTTTTGCTTTTGCTGCAACTTTCATAGTTGGTGATTCGGTTATTTTACTAATTCTTTCTGCAATTTTCATCTTAACCTCAATAATTTATTTATTTGCTCTATTAACTATTGGCAAATATAATTTTAATCATGACAAAAGGAAATTTATTTTAAGTACATTACATTTTTTTCTTTTCATCTCACTAAAACAAAAAAGCCCCGAACCTTTGAGAACGGGGCTTTAACTTTTGTGAACGAAAACAATTCACACCAAAACTTTTGATGAAAATCTTATAATTTTGGGCTTAACAAGACTTTCGTAATCTAAATAGTTCATTTTAATCAATTCAATATGAGTTCCTGCATTAAATGCAATTTCCTCGTCATCTACAAGAGAAGCGGCAACAAAAGTATCAATTCCGTAAAGATTTCCGAAAGGAGGCATTGCTCCCACTTCGCAGCCGGGAAATGCATCTTTAAATTCCTGTTCGTTTGCCAGTCTTACTCTTTCGGCGCCAAGAGCATCTTTAAGCAATGTGAAATCTACTTTATAGGTTGCGGGTAAAACAGTCATCGCAAGCCTTCCGTCAACTTTCACTATTACTGTTTTTGCAATTTTTCTGCCTTTTATATGGGAATATGCTGCTATTTCCTGAGCTGTATAAGCAGGGGAATGAGTTATAGTTAAATATTTAACCTTGTTAAGGTTTAGATATTCTTTTAATCTTGTAGCCGGCATATTTACCTCCAGTTAATTTATTAATTAATCTGGCCCTTTAGTCCGGTAAAAACTTCCAATCCGTTTCCGAATTACGGGTCTTTCAGAAAACAAAGTATGAATTTACAAATTAATAATCAATGGATTAGGAGAGTGTATTCGATTAGTAGTAAGTTATAAGTGTAATTATTTACATATTTAATTATTAAACGGCCGATGTAATTTTTTACACCGGCTGTTAAGTTATATTTTTTGTTTAAATCTTTATTTTTTGAGCTCAATAGTATAAGTTCTCGAAACAATTTTCCATTCGCCCTCTACCTTTGCAAACGAAAGGTACTCAGTCTGTTTTAATTTCGAGTCTGTTATAGTAATTTTTGCCATTGCTGTTTCGTCATTAATATCAATGCTCTCAATTTTGTAATCTCTTTTCCATCCGCCAATTTTACCGGATTTGACTTGGTCAATAAAAATATCTTTATCACTTGAGATTACCTTATTGGTAATTTTATTAACACATACAATTGAAGCGTCATCATAAATAATGGCTTCAAGTCCTTTGGCATTTTTTGTGTCAGTATTACCCACGTATTCTTTTATTACAGTTTCTATTTCCCCTGCATCAACAGGATTAAAACCTGCAAAAGCTGATATGTTAAAAATAACCGCAAATAAAGAAATTATTATTGTTGCTTTCATTGTAACACCCCTTTTTTTAATGAAAAATATTTTGTTTGCAGATTGGGACGCAGGTATATCTTTCTTGTTCGACAAAAATTATTAATTATAAGTGTAAAAATTATTCTCCCTTATATATATACTTGTTATGCTCTTAAAATATACCATAAACTCAAATCCGCCATTAGAAAACAAAATAATGGCGGATCCGTTAAAAGCCGGATAAATCTTTTTAATTGCCCATCTGCAACAATATTTCCAAATTTTTCATACTTTTGCATTATTATTTTATCAGGACAGGAATGAAATATCACATAGGAATTGATGCCGGCGCAAGCAAATCGAAACTTGTGATGACAAATGATTCTCTTAAAAAGATTATTGAAACGAAAGGCGGAGCTGCAAATATTCTAAAGCAAGGTAAGGAAAAGTCTGCCGAGACTATTTGCAATTTAATTTTGAAATCCTTAAAAATTGCAAAAATTACCAACCCGGAAATTGAGTGCATAACAGTGGGAGCAGCCGGTGCGGGCCGAAAGTCGGATGCTAACGAATTCCAGAATATTTTAAGCGAAAAATTGGAAGAAAAAAATATTAATTTCAGTAATCTTTTTATAATCAGCGATGCTGAAGCTGCTCTTGAAGGAGCTTTCAATGGAGGACCGGGTTGTATTCTGATTTCGGGAACAGGATCAATAGCCTATGGCAAAGATCCTAACGGAATTATAATACGGGTAGGTGGTTTCGGCAGAAACATAGGAGATGAAGGAAGCGGTTTCAGTATAGGAAGTAAAGGCATAAATGAATTTTCGAAACAAATTGACGGGAGGCACCCTAAAACTATTCTTTTCGATATTTTTTCCCTGAAATTAAAAATATCTTCATCCGAGGATCTGATAAATCTGGTTTATTCAAGTAATTATGATTTGTCTTCTGCAGCCCCTCTGGTTATTGAATCTGCCGAAAAAAAAGACCGCCTCTGCCTTCAAATTCTGAACGATGAAGTTGACGAACTGCTTTCACATATCCGTACAGTTAAAAGCAGAATTGCAGCACCGTCAATGAAATTATGCCTTTCGGGAAGCATTTTAAATACAAATAATTATTTTTCAAAAATTTTTCGGCAGAAAATAAAATTATTGAACCCCGAAATAGTTATTATCGAACCAGCATTCCCTCCGGAAATAGGAGCTATTGTTTACGGACTAAAATCAAAACCTTTATGAAATTAAAAAAACGCTCTCCTTGGTCGTGGATACCATCGCTGTATATTGCAGAAAGTGTACCCTATACAGTTGTAATTGTAATTTCAACAATTATGTATAAACGACTTGATGTATCGAATACCGAAATAGCATTATATACCGCTCTCCTTTATCTTCCGTGGGTGATAAAACCTTTATGGAGTCCTTTTATTGACATTTTCAAAACAAAACGGCATTGGATTCTTATAACTCAGCTTATAATGGGTGCTGCTTTTGCAGGGATTGCTTTTTCGCTCGTTTCTGATGATTTTTTCAGATACTCGCTTGCGCTTATGTGGCTTGTTGCATTCAATTCGGCTACCCACGATATTGCTGCCGACGGGTTTTATTTAATTGAATTATCATCAGGGGATCAGGCTTATTTTGTAGGAATAAGAAGTACTTTTTATCGTCTCGGGATGATATTTTGCCAAGGTGCATTGGTTATTTTTGCCGGATATCTTGAACAGCATTCTTATCTGTTGGAAAAATTAAATTTTGAAATTCCTCAGATAAAATTTGCCTGGCTGGTTACTTTTCTAATTTTAAGCTTGTTCCTACTATCTCTTGCGCTTTATCATTATTTTTTCATTCCAGTAAATCTACTGGATAAATCTTCCGACAAAAAGAATTTTTCTGAAATTATATCCGATTTTTTCAAAACCTTCCTGCTTTTTTTTGAAAAAGAAAATATATGGCTGGGAATAGCATTTGTTTTAATTTACCGCCTCGGAGAATCGCAGCTCGTAAAACTTGCCGCACCCTTTCTTCTTGATGCAAAAAGCAAAGGCGGTTTAGCGCTTAATACCGGTGATGTAGGATTGATATACGGTACAATTGGTATGATTGCTCTTTCAGCCGGCGGGATACTCGGAGGAATTGCAGTTGCAAAAAAAGGTTTGAAATACTGGATTTGGTGGATGCTTGTTGCAATAAATTTACCAAATCTGGTTTATGTTTATCTTTCGTTTTCGTTAAGTTCATCTTTTTTTATTATTAGTTCGTGTGTTGCTATCGAACAATTTGGCTATGGATTTGGGTTTACTGCAATTATGATGTATATGATGATGATAGCAGAAGGAAAATATAAAACGGTTAATTACGCAATTGCAACAGGATTTATGGCTTTAGGTATGATGCTTCCGGGCAGCATAAGCGGATGGATTCAGGAAATGATAGGATATAAATTATTTTTTATTTGGGTAGTAATTGCTACAGTTCCGTCATTTATTCTGGCAAATTTTTTAAACTTTGATGCTCAATTCGGTAAAAAAACAACCGAAAATAGATGATAAATCGAACTTCATTTTCAGTGACTGTGTTTTATTTATATTAAACAGATTATAATCTAAAGGATGAGGGTCCTATGAAAATTCACGAATATCAGGCAAAAAGAATATTAAAAGAATTTAACGTCCCTTCTCCAAAAGGATACTTCGCTAAATCTGTTAAAGGTTCTGTAAAATCCGCCGAAAAAATAGGCGGGAATGTTTGGGTGGTTAAAGCTCAAATTCATGCCGGAGGACGGGGTAAAGCAGGAGGCGTAAAAATAGCAAAATCTTTATCCGAAGTAGAAAAGTTTGCATCTTCAATGCTGGGTTCAACTCTTGTTACACTCCAAACAGGAGCCGAAGGAAGAAAAGTAAAAACTATCCTAATTGAACAAGGATTAAACATTGAAAAAGAATTTTATGTGGGAATAACCCTCGACAGATCTGTTTCCAAAAATGTATTGATGGCTTCAACTGAGGGCGGCGTTGAAATAGAAAAGGTTGCATCCGAAACACCTGAATTGATAATTAAAGAAATTATTGAACCTTCCTTAGGACTTCGAGAGTTTCAGTCGCGCAAAGTTGCTTTTGCAATGGGACTAACCGGAAATCAAGTTAAAGGTGCTTCTGATTTTTTAATGCGGCTTTACGAAGTCTATATAAAAACCGATGCTTCAATTGCTGAAATAAATCCCCTTGTTTTAACAAAAGAAGGAGAAATACTTGCTTTGGATGCTAAAATAAATTTTGACGACAATGCCATTTTCAGACATCCTGAAATTTACAAACTGCGTGATTTTAATGAAGAAGAACCTCTTGAAATAGAAGCTTCGAAAAATAAGCTGAATTACATTAAACTTGACGGCAATGTTGGATGTATGGTTAACGGAGCCGGTTTGGCAATGGCAAGCATGGATATAATAAAACTTTCTGGCGGAGAACCCGCTAATTTTTTGGATGTAGGCGGCGGAGCTAATAAAACAACAGTTGCTAACGGTTTTAAAATCATTTTATCGGACCCGAATGTTGAAGCAATGTTAATAAACATTTTCGGCGGAATTGTAAGGTGCGACCGCGTTGCCCAGGGAATTATTGATGCTATTAACGAAGTACATATTAATGTTCCCGTTGTTATACGTCTGGAAGGGACAAATGCCGAAGAAGCTAAAATTTTGCTTAAAAATTCCGGACTTAATTTTTCGGTAGCTTCAACTCTTCATGATGCAGCCGAAAAAGTCACTTCTATTATTTCCTCAAACTGATTTTTATTTGTTTCATATAATAATGCAGCATCTGATAATTAAAAAAATAAAACTTCATTTTTATGGGCATTCGGTTAATTTATAATTAGAATCTTCATTTTTCATAAATTTTTTGTTGCATATCAAAATACTTTGCCTTATATTTTGAGCCATAATAAATATATGTCCTAATTTATTAAGGTGATTATGTTAGACACAGTAGACATTAAAATCCTGAATATCCTTCAGGAAAAAGGCAGAACAAAACGGAATGAATTGGCAGAAGCCGTTGGTTTATCATTACCCTCGCTAAGCGAGAGATTACGAAAACTGGAAAAAAAAAATGTTATTGACGGTTATTTTTCCAAGCTCAACAGGAAAATGTTCGGTTACGATATTATGGCTTTTATAACACTTGTTATGGGTACTTCCCAAAGCTATGAGGAACTTGCAAACCGGGTTGCTGAAACTCCCGAAATACTTGAATGCCATGCAATTTTAGGAGACGGCTCTCATATTCTTAAAGCAATTGTAAAAGATACTTCTTCTTTGGAAGCTCTTTTACGCAAAATACAATCCTGGCCCGGAGTTAACAGAACATTAACCAGTTTTGTACTATCAACACTAAAAGAAACAACTAAGTTAAATATTTAATAATTATAATTAAACGGAGTATTTATGGATGGCTCTATTAAAACCCCAAAAGATGTTATGAAGTTTGTAAAAGACAATAACATTAAATTTGTTGATTTTAAATTTATGGATTTCCCGGGTCAGTGGCAGCATACAACCAAACCGATTGGCGAATTTGACGAAGATATATTTACAAGCGGTGTAGGATTCGATGCTTCTTCAATAAGAGGATGGAAAGCAATTAATGAAAGCGATATGATAATTGTACCCGATCCGACCACTATGTTTCTTGATCCTTTTATTAAAGCACCAACTATTTCGCTTGTTTGCGATGTAATTGACCCTATAACAAAGGAAAAATACGAAAGATGCCCGAGAAACATAGTTCAAAAAGCAGAAGCATATTTGAAATCAACCGGAATTGCCGATACTGCTTACTACGGTCCCGAAGCAGAGTTTTTTATATTTGATGATGTAAGATATGACAATTACCAAAACGGAACTTTTTATCAAGTCGACTCTGTTGAAGGCTCGTGGAATACCGGTCGCGAAGAAAGTCCGAATTTAGGTTACAAACCAAGATACAAAGGCGGTTACTTTCCTGTTCCTCCAACAGATTCACTTCTTGATTTAAGAAATGAAATGTGTACAAATCTTATAAATATGGGTATTTCGGTTGAAGTTGCACATCACGAAGTAGCCAGCGGCGGACAGTGTGAAATTGGTTTGAGATTCCTTCCGATGCTTAAAATGGCGGATACATTATTGCTTTTTAAGTATGTTGTTAAAAATACAGCTTTCCAAAACGGAAAAACTGTAACATATATGCCAAAACCAATTTTCGGCGACAATGGAAGCGGTATGCATATTCACTTAAGCTTATGGAAAGAGAACAAACCTTTATTTTACGGCGACGGTTATGCTGGTCTTAGTGAAACTGCTTTACACTATATCGGAGGAATTCTTAAACACGCTGCTTCTCTATGTGCTTTTACAAATCCTACAACAAATTCTTATAAAAGACTTGTCCCAGGTTTTGAAGCTCCTGTAAACCTTGCTTATTCGCAAAGAAACAGAAGTGCATCTGTTAGAATACCAATGTACAGTAACAGTCCAAAAGCTAAACGTGTTGAATTCCGCTGCCCGGACGCTTCGTCAAATCCATATCTTGCTTTCACAGCAATTATGATGGCAGGACTCGACGGAATTCAAAACAGAATTGATCCCGGCGAACCTTTGGATAAAGATATTTATGATATGGCTCCCGAAGAATTGGCAAATGTGCCTAATACTCCTGGAAGTCTCGAAGAAGCATTAAAAGCTCTTAAAGAAGATCACGAATATCTGCTGAAAGGAAATGTATTTACAGAAGACGTAATTAATGCTTGGATCAGTTATAAAATGACAAATGAAGTTAAAGCTATGGCTTTAAGACCTCATCCTTTTGAATTCCAACTGTATTACGATATATAATAATTTGAAATGCACCCCTTTTTTCACAGACCCCGGATTTCCGGGGTTTTTTTATTTTCTTTTTCCCTCGTTTGCTTTAAATATTATTATTGAATTGCATAAATCCAATATTTTCGATAATATACTAAAGGTATCTTTTAATATTTAATAAAATTGATATAATCGCTTTATTTTAAAACTTAAAAACGGAGTAAATATGGCAATAATGATAACCGACGAATGCATAAACTGCGGAGCCTGCGAGCCCGAATGCCCTAATACAGCCATCTACGAAGGCGGTGCAAATTGGGAACTTGGCGGAAAATCGTATGGCGATGGAGATGCTGCTCCTTCGGGCACTAACGGATTTTTTTCGAATGATCATTTCTATATTGTTCCTGATAAATGTACTGAATGCAAAGGATTTCACGATGAGCCGCAATGCGCAGCAGTATGTCCTGTTGATTGTTGTGTGCCTGATCCAAACCATGTTGAAGATGAAGCTACTTTGCTAGCCCGCAAAGAACATCTCGACTCGCTTGGAAGATAAATTATAATAGTTTTATTCGGGCTTTTTAAAAGAATACTTCTTTTAAAAAGCCTTTTTTTAATGTTTGATGATTAAGAATGAGAATCGGCAAATATAAATTAAATTTGGTTGAAGCCGGAACAATGATGCTTGACGGAGGCGCAATATTCGGTGTAGTCCCAAAATATTTTTGGAAAAAAGATTTTGCTTCTGATGAAAACAACCGGATAAAACTAACCGCTCGTTGTTTGCTGGCGACTTCTGAAAATAAAAAAATTCTTATTGATACCGGAATCGGATCCGGCTGGGATGAAAATTTCCGCAAAATTTACCAAACCGGAGATGATATTTTACAGCAATCTCTTAACAATCTGGGTATAACTGCTGATGAAATTACAGATGTTTTTCTTACACATCTACATTTCGATCATTGCGGAGGTGCGGTAGTCTGGAATAACGGCAAATTGCATCCTGCCTTCCCTAATGCAAAATATCACGTTCAGAAAAAACAGTTCGAGTGGGCGCTGAATCCCTGCGAAAGAGACAACGCCAGTTATTATGCTGATAGATTTATACCTGTTTTCAATTCAGGATTATTAAATTTTACTGAAGGCGGTTTTCAGTTTGATGATGAAATTTCTGTACAGGTTGTTAACGGTCATACTTTTGCTATGCAGATGATAAAATTTTCCGACTCAAAGAATATTGTACTTTTTGCAGCCGATTTCCTTGCCACTTCTTCTCATATTCCGCTCCCATATATTATGGCATACGACCTTCAGCCGCTTATAACTTTGCTCGAAAAAAAATCAATTTTAACCAAAGCTGTTGAAGAAGATTGGAAAATTATTTTTGAACATGATTGTAAAACTGCCGTGGCAACTCTTCATTTAAATGATAAAGGTTTCGGAATAAAAGAAAGATTTTCGGGTTTGTCAGATGATTGAAAATGACGGATATTTTAACATCTGCAAGGAATCTGATTTAGTTGAAAATAAAGGCAAAAGATTTATTTTTAACGACATTGAAATTGCAGTTTTTAAATACAATAATAAAATTTATGCATTAAATAATTTCTGCCCTCATCAGCTTTCGTCGGTTCTTTACAAGGGATTTATTGAAGATGGATTTATAACCTGTCCGTTGCACGGATGGCAGTTTAATCTCGCCGATGGTTTTATTAAAGGCGGGAAAAACGGTGTGAAAAGTTATGATGTTAAAATTGAAAATGGAAATGTATTTATAAATATTACTGAAAAAAAATATTCCTGGTAATTGTGAGTATCCTGAATAATCAAACTGTAATTGATGCTGCCCGAAAAGTTGGATTTGATCTAATAGGATTTTCCGAATTCTGCATGTTAGCCGGAGAAATAGAAAATCTGAAAAAATGGCTTCAGAAGGATTATCATGCAGGAATGAAATATATGGAGAATAATTTAGATAAGAAGGCTGATATATCGCTTATTCTTCCTGAAGTAAGAAGTGTTATTTCGCTTGGAATTAATTATTACAAAGACGATAAATTTTCCGGATTAAAAAATAAAGGAAAGGTTTCGCGATATGCCTGGGGTAAAGATTATCATTTTGTAATATGGGAAAAAATCGATGAACTGATTCAAAATCTCAAAAAAATTGATGCTGAATTTAAAGCTGTTAGTTATGTGGATACCGGACCTGTGATGGATAAAATGTGGGCGGTAAAATCGGGACTCGGCTGGCAAGGGAAAAATACAAACATCATTTCGAAAGAAATTGGCAGTTGGTTTTTTATCGCAAATATTTTATGCAATAGAACTTTTGATTACAGCATTCCGGAAACTGATTTTTGCGGGAAATGCACCGCCTGTATGGATGCTTGTCCCACTGGAGCAATTACCGAACCTTACATAATCGATTCCAACCGCTGTATTTCATATCTTACTATCGAAAACAAAAATGACATTTCGGAAAAATTTAAAAATAAATTTGATAATTGGATTTTCGGATGCGATATTTGCCAAGATGTTTGCCCTTGGAATATTAAGTTTGCAGTTGAAACTAAAAGCCCTGATTTTTCAAAAATTCAAAACAAAGAAATAGATTTAAACCAAATTATGACAATGACAAATTCTGAATTCAAGGAAAAGTTTTTTGAAAGTCCGATAATGAGAGCCAAACTTAAAGGACTAAAAAGAAATGGCGAATTTCTTTCAAAATAACTAATCAGTGTTAAATATTTGTCTTCTTTTTTTTATTTTTATAACTAATAAATCAAAAAATATTATGAGAATATTGTTTCACTCAAACGCCATTTCCGTGCGAGGGACAGAAGTTGCCTTATTCGATTACGCGCATTTCAACGAAGAAATTTTAGGAAACAAATCAATTATTGCAGCTAATAGGAACAATCAAAATAATCATCCCGAGGCTGTGAAAAAGTTTGAGAAAAGATTCGGCAATATCTTTTGGTATAACGATTTAAAAGAATTGAACAAGATAATTTCCGAAACTAAATCGGATATTTTTTATGCGATAAAACACGGAAACCGTGATGGAATTCTTGTGGACGGGGCGAAAAACTGTATTCATTGCGTATTCCGAGAAATTGAACCGCACGGCGATGTTTATGCCGTTATTTCGGAATGGATGAGTAAAGTGGTAACCGGCGGAAAATGTGATTATGTTCCGCATATATTAAATCTTCCCGATGTGAAACTTCATTTTCGGGAATATCTTAAAATTCCTACGGACGCGGTTGTTTTTGGAAGATACGGCGGCACTGACACTTTTGATATAGATTTTGTAAAAGAAACAGTTAAAACAATTGCCCGCGAAAGGAAGAATATTTATTTCATTTTTATGAATACCGAAAATTTTCTGGATGGCGAGTATTTTGAAAACATTAAATTTGTTGCAGGCACTGCAGACGATAAAGTTAAAGTTGTATTCATCAATACCTGCGATGCGATGCTGCACGCTCGTTTACGCGGTGAAACCTTCGGTATTGCGGTAGGCGAGTTCTCAATTAAAAATAAACCAGTTATTACATTTGCGCGTTCCCCCGAACAGGCGCACTTTTGGCATCTTAAGGAAAAAGGAATTTACTATTTTGATGACGAACAGCTTTTTAATATTTTATTAAGTTTTAAACCAAATAATAAATATAATTACGATGCTTTTTCGCAGGATTTTTCCCCCGAAAAAGTTATGCAGAGATTTAAAGATGTTTTTATTGACGGATAGACTGAATGCTTTCTGAATCTCTAAATCGTTTTATGAATCTTATCTTCAGTGGATTAATTGAATTAACGGAGAATATATGTCAGGAAAAAATCATCACAAAGTTATAATCATCGGTTCCGGTCCCGCCGGATTAACAGCAGCAGTTTATGCTTCGAGAGCAAATTTAAATCCCATAATTTTTGAAGGAATACAACCGGGCGGACAGCTTACAATTACAACCGAAGTGGAAAACTTCCCGGGATTTGAACAGGGAATTCAGGGTCCTGAGTTAATGGATATTATGCGTAAACAAGCTCAGCGCTTCGGAGCAAAAAGTCTGTTCAAAGTTGTAACTTCAGTAGATTTTTCAAAACGCCCTTTTACTGTTAAAACTGAAGATGAAACTTATACCGCCGATGCAATAATTGTCTCTACAGGAGCAACTGCAAAACTTATGGGTATTCCATCGGAAAGCAAATATATGGGTTACGGTGTTTCGGCATGCGCTACCTGCGATGGTTTTTTCTTCCGCAACTTAAAGATATTTGTTGTTGGAGGCGGAGACAGTGCGATGGAAGAAGCAAATTATTTAACCCGTTTTGCTTCCGAGGTAACTGTAATTCATCGACGCGAAGAATTCCGCGCCTCAAAAATAATGCTCGAACGCGCGCAGAAAAATCCTAAAATAAAATTTATGCTTAATACAGTTATTGATGAAATATTAGGTGTTGATGAAAACGGAAGAAAGATGGTTACTTCTGCACGATTAAAAAACACAAAAGATGGCTCGACTGAAGTAGTCCCCGTTGACGGTATTTTTATGGCAATAGGTCATAAACCTAATACCGAATTGTTTAAAGGTCAGCTTAATATGGATGAAACCGGTTATTTAATTGTAAAACCAGGGTCGACTTATACAAATATTGAAGGTGTATTTGCTGCCGGAGACGTTGCCGACAAAACTTACCGTCAGGCAATTACAGCATCTGGAACAGGAGCAATGGCTGCAATTGATGCAGAACGCTGGCTTGAGAGTGTACAAGAGTAAGATTTATGAGCAGAGTAAGGGTAACTGAATTTCCCTTACTCTTACCTCTTACTCATACTCTTTTTAGTACACAATTCCCAAATTCAGCGAGAGCATTTTATCCTCAGAATCGTTGAATATTACGTGATACATTGGATAAACCACTACTCCAAAACCGTCAAAAACTTCAAACATAACACCGGCGCTTAAATCGATACCCGCGGAAGATTCATTCATAGCATCTGCCTTCCAAATATAACTGCGACTCATACCGCTATGATACTCTCCGCTATACGACCAATTACGGCGGGTATAATAAAATCCTGCGCCTGCCTGACCATAAAATTTAATACTTGATGACTCAGAATCATTAAAAATATACCGGAAAGAAGGCATTATTTCGCCATGCTGAAGATATCCGCTTAGTTCAACATTGCCGTCAAAACTCGGCACAACTTCATCCATAAATTTTTCTTCGTTAACTGTACTCCAAGTATAACCAATACGGAATCCCAAATAGCAATTATCGGCAACTTTAAAAAATCCATCTGTCTTTACTGTATATCCCGTATTCCATAAATCACTATCCTCTGCCTGCGGGAAAGATACTCCGCCAGTTGTTGAAAAGTGGGTTCCAATTTGTGCTTGAATTGATGTCAGGACGAAAAAAGCGCTTAATAAAAACGCTGTAAGACGTAAATACATAACAACTCCTGTTTCTTAGTTTAATTTGTAGTAATTTTATTTGAATTTACTGTTTACCCAATATGAACTGAATCAATATAAATGAACTAAAGTAATATCGTTATATTTTTACTAAATTGACAATATTTTCTTGCTTCATCCCTTATAAATATTTTGGTTGGTAAAATAAGAGGGGAATTTTGCCAAATTCCCCTCTTCATAATTTAATATTAGTTTTCGCTTATCAATTTTATCTTTGCCGCCCAGTCTCTATCCGATTTTTTCTTTTTACCCGGAAAAGGAGGAAGCTTTATTTTTCCGCTTCTGTCGGATTTAACTGTTACCGCTTCTTTCCACTCTCCGGTTATTGTATCAAACCAGTAAAGTTGATATTCTGATTTTTTCTTGAAATTTTGAAGAACTGGAATAACCGATTGATTTTCGAAATATAAAAGAGCAAGGTCACGTTCAGAATTTGTAAGCATATAAGACCATCCGTCAAGTCCTTTTTCAGGACTTTTAGGAGCTTTATGCGGGTTAACATCACTCCGTGCAGGTACAAGATTTATATATTTATCCTTTTCGGATAAAACAAATTTTTGCAAATGCTTCATATAATTTGCTGATTCGTATTTTAATGCGTCCCAGATATGCGGGCGCATTCCTGCCGGTTCCCCGGTTGTTGTAACATCGTATGCTGCGGTTCCGTGAACGTGCCCCGAAAGTCCGCCAGAAAGAACCGATCCGTACATCTGCGCTCTTGCAAAGTAATTATCACGTTCCGAATTTGCCGGCGGTCTTTCTCCGTTAGGCATATTTATTTCGTGATCCCAACCGGTGTAATATGGTTCAAAATTAATTGCAGGATATGGAGGATTCAAGTTGAAAATCTGCTCCAGCGAATCAGCCACACGGTGATCGCGGGGTTTATTTCCCACGCTGTGCATAGTAAGCCAAGGGCAATCGTCAGCGTGACCGAACTGCATATAAGTTGAGTTGCTTATTAAAGTCGTAACAGGCTGACCAAAAGGCATATGTCCGTATTTATTTAAGTGATAAATAAGCGCTTCGTTAAATTCATCGGCAGTTATGCTGTATAATTGAGGAATCCAGTCAAGGTGAATTTTGCTGTAAATAAAATTATATGCGCCGTAACGCGAACTTAAATACTGTACAAATCTTGAATACGATTCATTGAAATCGAAATAAGCTTTCCAAGTGGGACACATATCTCTTCTAACAGTTTCGAGAAGTGGAACAAATCCTTGTTCGGAAAGATATTGCATCTTTTTATCCAGACTTTTAAAATATTCCGGAATTATTCTTTCAAAATCTGCAACGCCTGGATGTTTTTCTGACATTTTGAATGGAATATTTCCATACTCATCGCGCAT
>JAAYAN010000137.1 GCA_012719345.1 Ignavibacteria bacterium
CGGATTAAGGTTTTGAGTTTTTCAATGACCTTCGTTTGAGTTATATATTTACTCCACTCAAGCCATTGAAAAACTCAATAAAGATTTTCTTTGCCCTTTTACTTGACTTTTAACATAACAGGTTTTTAAAACCTTGGAGGTTTGAATTTTTACTGGTTTTCCGGGGTTTTATTATAATGTAAAAAATATTAAGAATAAAGTTTATAGCCTAAAATTATTTTATTACTTTTTTCTTCAGTTCATTTAATCTGTTTAAAGCTTCCAACGGGGTAAGGTTATCAACCGATATTTCGGAAATTTCTTTGCGGAGTTCATCGTCTTTCATTTCGAAAAGTGAAATCTGGTAATCATCTTTCTTTGAGAATTTTTCCAATTTGGCTTTTTTAATTTCGTAAGGAGTTAACTCTTTGCTTTCCAGATTTCCTAAAATCTCTTTAGCCCGGTTTGTAACCGGTTCAGGCAATCCTGCCATTTGCGCAACCTGAATTCCGTAGCTGTGGTCGGCTCCGCCGGAAGATACTTTATGAAGAAAAATAACTTTATCGCCGTATTCGCGCACTTCAACTTTAAAGTTTTTAATCTTAGGAAAAATAGAAGCCATTTCGTTCAATTCGTGATAATGTGTGGCAAATAAAGTTTTTGCCGAAACATCAGGATTTTCGTGAAGGTATTCCGTAATTGCCCAAGCTATCGAAATCCCGTCGAAAGTGCTGGTTCCTCGTCCTATTTCATCAAGAAGAATAAGACTTTTATTTGTAGCGTTATTTAAAATATTGGCGGCTTCCTGCATTTCAACAAGAAAAGTGCTTTCACCGGCTGAAATGTTATCGCTTGCTCCAACGCGCGTATAGATTTTATCTACCAATCCAATTTTTGCGCTTTGTGCCGGCACAAAAGAACCGATTTGAGCAAGAAGAACAATTAAGCCGATTTGCCGGAGATAAACAGATTTGCCTGCCATATTAGGACCTGTAAGAATAATTATCTGGCATTCATTATTATCAAGAATACAGCTGTTGGAAGTATATTTTTCGCCCGGCTGTAAAATTCTTTCCACAACAGGATGCCGCCCTTCCGTAATTTCAATTCTTTCGGAATTATTTACTTCGGGTTTTACATATTTATAAATCTCAGCGCATTCTGCAAGCGAGGCAAAACAATCGAGCATTGCAATAAGATTTGCGTTCTGCTGAATTGTTTCGGTTTCGGCGGCTGTTTTCATCCTTATTTCGTTAAAAAGCCGGGTTTCGAGCTGAATAATTTTATCTTCGGCGTTAAGTATTTTATCTTCGTAAGCTTTAAGCTCGGGGGTTATATATCTTTCGCCGTTTACTAAAGTCTGTTTGCGCAGGTAATTTTCGGGGATTTTATTTTTATGCGCATTGCTAATTTCAATGTAATATCCGAAAACCTTGTTGAAATTAACTTTTAATGACGGAATTCCCGAAACTTCGCGTTCGGTTTTCTGAAAATTTGCAATCCAGCTTTTTGCATTTTGCGAAATATCGCGTATCTCATCAAGCTCGGCATTAAAGCCTTGCCTTATAACCGCGCCGTCCGAAATTGCCGCCGGCGGATTATCACTCAGCGAAATTTCCATCAGCTCTGTAAGCGAGTCCAATTCATCAAGTTTTTCGTTAATCTGGTGCAGCGCTTCCGAAACTGTGTTATCCAAAAGCTGTTTCAGCATAGGAACTTTTTTAAGTGAAGTTTTTACGGAAATTAGTTCGCGCGGAGTTACTCTTCCGGTACAAACCCGCGAAATTAATCTTTCGAGGTCGCCAATTTCTTTTAATTCATTCTGAAGATTGTTGCGCAACACTTTGCTTTTTACCAGTTCTTCTACACTTTGCTGCCTTTTTAAAATCGGGTTTAATTTCCTTAACGGGGCAGAAATCCATTTTTTCAGCATCCTTCCACCCATAGGTGTCTGGGTTTTATCCAGAATTGAAATTAGCGATCCTTCTCGTCCGCCGTCATTCATAGAAAAAGTAATTTCGAGATTCCTTTTTGTGGAAAAATCGAGAAGCATATAATCGGACGGATTGTAAGCGGCTATTTTATTCAAGTGAAGAAGATTGACTTTTTGCGTTTCCTGAAGATAATGCAAAACGCTTCCAGCGGCAATTATGCCCGAATGAAAATAATCAATTCCGAAACCTTTAAGGTTTACGGTTTTAAAGTGGTTTATAAGTATTTCGCGGGAATAATCGTAAGCGTAAACCCAATCGTCCAGACGTGTAATACGTATTTCGCGGTTTAATCTTTTTAAAATCTGCTCAATTTCTGTCTTTTGATTTTTGCACACAATAATTTCGGCAGGACTCACAAGTTCAATCTGCTGCTGAATTTCCATAATGCTGCATTCGTAAGTAAAAAATTCGGCTGTGGAAATATCGCAAAAAGAAATTCCTGCCGCATTTTCTTCAAGAAAAACCGAAAGGAGATAATTATTTCTTTTGTGATCGAGAATTTTATCGGATAAAGCAACTCCCGGAGTAACAACTTCAATTACTTCTCGTTTAACAATACCTTTGGCAAGTTTAGGGTCTTCCATCTGCTCGCATACAGCCACGCGGTAACCTGCCCTAACAAGTTTAGGGAGATATGTATCTATCGCATGATGCGGAAATCCGGCTAAAGGTACGTCTCCTGCAGCTCCGTTTGATCTTTTCGTTAAAGTAATTCCAAGAACTTTAGAAGCGGTTTTTGCGTCATCTTCAAAAGTTTCAAAAAAATCGCCCACTCTGAAAAGAAGAACCGTATCCGGATTACTTTCTTTTATAGAAAAATATTGAGACATCAACGGAGTTTTGGACATATTTACTTTCAAGTTAAATATAAAAATTGAACGCTTAAAAATACTTTAATTCAAAGTTAAATTCTATTATAAAGTTCAAGTGGGATTTTGCAGAATTTTAATAATGAAGAAAAATCTTAACAATTTCTTAAATATTTTATTCAAAAATTCAGATTAGTATTAAAAAAAACTTAACTTTTAAAAAATAACCTTTTATATTAGATTCCAATAATTGAAAAATAATAACGAGGGAAAATATGGATTATAAAAGAGCATTGGGTTTTACGGCATCGGGTATAAAACGATCGGATACGAAAAAACTGATTCAATATATCAACTTAAAACTTGTGGCAATCAGTCAGCCGGCATTCCAAGGAGCATCGGATAATAAGTTTTTGGATATAGCAAAAGATTTGATAGAAAATCATAAAGAAAAAAACAGGCTGCTTTCCAATTATCTTTGTCCGGCAGATTTACGTATTCAGAATTTCTTAAAATCTTATTTTGAAGATTTGGATGATGTTCCGGAATTTTCGCTTCCTACAAATTCTTTTGTGCTCGACAGGCACGGAATTGCAAGAGTGTTATCTATTCCTCCGGATAAAGACGAATTTGTGTCGGATATTATAAGCAGTTACAGATTGAAACAAGGAATATTGCATAATCCCAAGAGCGACAGAAGAACAACGCAGGGAGTGTTTCATATTGCCGAAGGCGGACTTCCCATTCCCGATGATAAAAAAGCAGTACCAAAAATAGTTTTTGCAAATCTGCTTACTAAAGCACTTAACCCTCCAAAAGAACTGATGGAACTTCCGTTTACGTCATCGCAGACTGAAAAAGCAAGAAGTTTTGTAAGCCTGCTGCTACGACCTGCGGTTATGCCCGAAGTAAAAGGCTTCAACACATGTAAATCGATGGAAATTCGTTTTTTTGCCCCTGGAAATCTTGTAAGCAACCTCGATTTTGTTGAATCGATTTTCGGGAATGCCGGCGACCCGTATCTTTCGCGGAATGATGCTGCGCTTGATTGCGACCATTGGACAGGTCATACAGGCTGCGTGATACTTGCTCCGCATCTTATATATACTAAGAAAAAAGAACTTGGTTTGCCTAATATAAAAAACGCGACAGAAAGGCAAATACGCGACGGTATGTGCTGGGAAAACGAAGATGAGCTTTATAACGGCGGACAGGCATTCAAAATTACCTGCCGGAATGAAAAAGGAGTTATTGTAACTGTTATTGCCGATAATTATTTCGGATATTCAAAAAAAGAAATAAAAACCCAGGTTAGTTTTTCGGCAAATCTTTACGGAAACTGCGAAGAAGAGCATGCCGGAGGAGCCATAGCTTTTCCGAGTTATTCACTTGGAAATGAATTTATTGTTTCGTCGCTTATTAAACGGAACGAGCAGGCTTTTTCGGATATTATTAAAAAATATTCTTCGTTTATTGAACTTCAGCCCGAAGGTTACGGAATAGATAAAAATTATCCGGATATTATTTATATTCCGGAAGATACGATTTTATCGATTAACGAAAATTGTGTTAAATGGAATTGTGAAGGGAAGGAACAATCGATAAAATTATTAAACGGAAAAACTTACATTTATCCTTTCGGTTACAGGGTAAAACTCCAGAAGGTGCCATCCGGATCGAGCTGGCGGCTTGTTGGAACAAATTCCGAAGGTACACTATGCCATAAACCTTCAACAGTTTCGGGCGGCGGAAAATCGGAAATATCCAAATCAATTTCGGATGCAATAATTTACCGTCCGTTTTATGTAGCAGACTTCACCGAAGATATGAAACTTGTTGAAGAAATTATGGATAAAGATTACACCCATAGATTTATTGTTCCCGCGGATTATTCAAAGCAGTCTCCGCGTTCGCTGCTTTCTCCAAACAGATCGCTCGGATCGGCAATAAAACTTCTTACCCCTTCACCGATGGAATATACCGAAGAATATAACGATTGGCTGATGAGCATTCCACCTCACGTAAAAGGACTTGCCTATGTAATAAAAAGGTTTTATCAGCCGGAATGGGGGAACGATTGGAAAAGCCATTTCAGCGTTGATATAATTGACGGAAATCCGGGTAACGAATTAAAATTTGATAACAGAAAATTGATAGCCGGATATTTACGAGTAGGTGTGGAAAACAACGGGAACTGGCGGACATATAAACTCCGTCAGGATTTTGTGGCTGCGGATAAAATTCAATTTGAAGATGATATAACAGCTTCAACTGTAGTTCCTTCAGATAAATTGGAATACTTAAATCCTGAATACAAAAATCAAAGTGTGAAATTTGTTCATAACTGCGAATACAGATTTTTTCAAAGACCCGATGAAGCTGTAAACAGAGGATATGATAAACAAGCGGAAATGGATATAGCTTCCCCCGATACATTTATCTCGAATTTTGAACCGCTCACGGTTGAAGATGCGAAAAATTTAATTCAGGATGCAATCGGGTTTGATCAGTACACAAAGCCTATGCAAAACCTGATTAAAAGTGTTGCCGAAAAGAAGGATTGCAGTTATTTCGTATCATCTTCCCATCCGCGGATATTCGAAGGGAAACCTTCTAAAAATATGCGATATCTGCAATCGCGTCCCGATGTTATAAATCCAAAAAATAAATATATTGCGGAAGTTTCAGTTCGTCTGCAAAGAAAAATTCCTGCCGAAAAACCCGTATATTTTCCTGTGAATTCTGTTTTGCCTGGAAGAAGAAATAATCCTCCCGAACCCGGAATACGTCCTCTGGCGGTATACAATCCAATTCATTATCAAGAATTGCCCGAGCTGTTTATGGATTTTATAAGCAGCTTAACAGGTAAATCACCTTCAACAACAGGCGCTGGTTCCGAAGGCGCGCTTACAAAAGCTCCATTCAATGCGCTTTGTCCGGTAACCGACTTAAACAATGCGTTAGTTTCTTTTATGCTTACTGGTTATAATGGATTTACTTCAGCAGCCGGGTATATCGGTCCAAAGTATAAAGTAGATCACGATATCAGTCTGCTTATACCCGAACTTTGGTGCCGGTTATCGGAAGATGAAAGAGATCCGGAATTTCTGATTAAGGAAGACCATTTTGAAAAGCTGAATGATTTTGAGCATAATGGGAAAAAAGTGCTTGCAAGCCGGCTTGGATACAGGATGACAAGTAAATTCGCACATACTTTTATGGGCAGAATATTCGAAAATCCGACAGCCGTTTTCAATTACGAAATGCTTAAACCCGAAATTCAGGATATAGAAGTTTTTGTTGACGGAATAAACAATATTACAGAAGCCCAGAAACGGGTAGCCCAGTCGTATTTTGATGATGGAAGCATAACAGCAGCAATCCCGCCTTTAAAAGCCATTCTGCATATTATGGTTTGCGGCGAATACGAGGGACTTACAGAAGATTCGACTGAGTTCAGGGAAATGTTTTCGCGGAAATACCTTTTAGAAAGCGACTGGTACCGCGACAGACTGCTGGCAAAACAACTGAATGATATTTCGCAATGGCAGAAGAATATTATGTACTTGAAAGAATTTTTAAGAAAATCGAGTCATCTCGACGAAGCTGAATCTCTTCATATCAAAGAAAGACTTGCCTCAGCAGAAAAAATGCTGGAAACTGTAAAATCGCAAAATTATCTTAAGGGTCTAACCGGTACAATCGGCTGCGATATAATTTATAAATAAAAATTGCGGGATGCAGAATTTTCTGCATCCCATAAATTATTCCCTCGCTGAATTTATTATAATTTACATAATTGTAAATATTTGGAGTGTTTGTCAACAATATTTGCGGTATGTTTTCCCTGGTGATTATTTGCAGCTTTAAAAACCTTCGAAATCCGCTTAAAAACAAAGAATTAAATAAAATTTATAAAAAAAAATGTGGCATCATAAATGAATCTGCATACTGAATTCATTATGGTGCTTTGTGCAGAAATACCCGAATATATTTTTTTTCTTTTTAATCTACTTTACCGCGATTTGTTTTTCGCAGCAAATTACTGAAGTTCCGGCAGCAGTTAATGATAAATTTCTTTCTGGCGAATTATACCGTTTTGTTGCAAATAAAGAGCAAAACAAATTAAGCAAAACAAACAGCATCGAAGAAATGCAAAGTTTTATCTTGTATTTCAAAGATTTCCCATCGGAACAAGAAATTGAAGAGCTGGAAGTTTCGGGTATTACAGTATATAAAAATACTTGGACTCCGCCTGTAATGAAACATCCGTTGGGATTTATGCTGGCAGCTGCTCCCGGTTCTTCTGTAAATGCAATGGCGGAATGCAATGCAGTTGTAAAAATCGGTTTGGAAACAGGGATGAGTTATCCCCTAACAAATTTAACATCGCAGGCAATAAACAGTCTGGAGGCAAAATCCCAGGGTTATACGGGAGAAGGAGTGAAAATTGCCGTGCTGGACAGCGGTTTTGATACTGAGCCGTTTAATTCAAACTTTTCTTCAAAGATTGTAAAAAAGGATTACTCAAATTATCCGGTTTCAATTGATGATGATGTGGAAAACAGAGTCAGCGGACACGGAACGCATGTGGCAGGAATTATCGGAGCCTCTGGTTATTCTTCGGAAGGAAACACAATTAACGGAGGAGGAAAATATGAGGGAATATCATCTTTCTCGGAACTGATTCTACTTAAAATAGGAAATGACAATAACGGCGGAGCAACAACAAATTCAATTGTAGGAGCGCTTGATGCGGCAGTAAATATATATGAAGCCGATATTATAAATCTTAGTTACGGAAGCTGGGATACATATCACGATGGAAGTTCGCCGAAAGATCAAAAAATTGACTGGTGCTATGAAAATGGTGTTTCTGTTTTTGTTGCTGCGGGCAACGAGGGTGCATCGGGAAGACATTTTTCAGGAATTGTTTCCGCAAACGATTCAAGTGATTTTATCGAACTAAACATTACTAATGCTGCTGCAAATGAAGTTTATCTGGGTTTTAATATGGTATGGCAGGATGGTTCCGAAAGGAGCGATATGTTTTTGAAATATTACAATGCTTCGCTTAATCCTGTAAAAGAATTGATTACTTATGCAGCTACGGAAAGTCCTAGAGGAACAGAATCAAAAATTTCTTTCTGTTATTTGCCAGTTCCGGGGGGAAACAGTGTTTATTATCTCAAAGTTATAAATAAATCTTCATTAACAAACAAATTTCATCTTTACGAACATTATGCAAACGGGAAAGTAAAATTCAGGAATGCTGACCCCGGCTATACAATTATTTCTCCGGCAGTCGCCGATTATGCATTCGCAGTAGGTTCCTATAATTTACGCAGCAATTATATTAATTCTGCTTTTAATGAGATGAATATTATTTCAGGCGATGAAGGTGATATTTCGTCATTCTCTTCAAGGGGACCTCGAATTGACGGACTTCAGAAACCGGACATAGCCGCTCCCGGATCGGCTATTATTTCCTTGCGCGACAGGGATGTTTATAGTCAGCTAAGTTCAAACTGGATTGATAACGACGGTATAGAAAACGGCGAAAGCGATTATATTGTTATGCAGGGAACAAGTATGGCAAGTCCTGTCTGCGCTGCAGCCGCCGCATTAATTATAAGTAAAAGCAATAATTTATCATCGGGTGATATTTACGAAATATTACGAAACAGCGCAACAAAAGATGAGTTTACCGGAAACGAGAATAATCCAACTTTCGGTTACGGAAAACTTGATGTTCTTAATTCGGTCAATTTTATGATTGCAGAGGGAATTGGTTCACCTTTGCCTGTTGAACTTATTAATTTATCTGCTGAATCAAATAGCGGAATTGTTACGATAAATTGGCAGACTGCAACTGAAGTGAATAATTATGGGTTTGAGGTAGAACGGTCAACGGTCAAGGGTGAATGGTTAAAGGTTGGATTTGTAGAAGGCGCAGGAAATTCAAACAGTCCAAAAGAATATTCGTTCACTGACAATAATCTTACTCTTACTCATAATCTTACTCTTTCTTACAGACTAAAACAAATCGATCTCGACGGTTCTTTTACTTATTCAAAAGAAATTACAGTTGACGCAACAACATCTCTTCCAACAGAATTTGTACTTTCGCAAAATTACCCGAATCCATTCAACCCAAGTACAATGATTAAATATTCAGTTCCTGTTACTTTGTCACCTGTCACTGTGTCACTTGTCGTTTACAACCTTCTCGGTCAGGAAGTTACTACCCTGGTTAACGAACAAAAACCTGCCGGAAATTATGAAGTGAAGTTCGATGCTTCTAACATCTCTTCGGGCGTATATCTCTATAAACTGCAAGCCGGTTCCTTTAATAAAACAATGAAGATGATTTTATTAAAGTAAAAATTAATTTGCATTGTTTATAATTTAGGATTATACTTATAAAAATTAAAATATTGTCATTCTGTTATTTATAATCTTTAGCGCTGATAAGTAAAATATGAAGTATTCAATAATTCTTTTGCTATTTATTCTCAGTTTGATCCTTAAAGCTCAGCCTGAAATTTATTATGAACCGGATCAAGAAATTAAGGCTGGTAATGAGATTTATTTTGAAGCATATAATATTGATTTACAGAATGATGCTGTAAGCTGGGATTTTGGCGACGGTTTTGAAACCGGTAATTATGGAGGCAGGACTTATGTGCATTGTTACAAATTTCCTGGAGAATATAACGTTAAACTTATTGTTAATGATGTAACTGCAGATTCAGTCTCTTTAGTGGTAGGCGGAAGTCCGGGAAAACTTATTCCAAGAGTAGAAAATGGACTTATATCTTATCTGCCATTTGATAATTCGCTGAATGATATTTCAGGAGAAAACAACAATGCAGTAACAGGCGGAACATCTGTTGAATATCTGCAAGGCATCAGCGGTAATTGCATTGATGTTTCGAAGAATAATTTTATTAAAATTCCATCTTTTAATTCTTTAAACGGAGCAGGTGAATTTACTCTTTCCTTTTGGGCAAAAAGGAAAAATATAAATGGCGGTGATAGGATTTATCTGATTGATAAAGCGGAATCATTCAGGGTTTGGTTCAGGTCGAACGGCGATTCTTATCAGGGTTTTGTATTCAACGAAACATCAAGCGGGCAGGCTGATACGTGGTATAAAAATATAAAGAATACAAGCTGGCATCATTATATGCTTGTTTATGATGGCAGTTTCATCAGACTTTTTCTTGATGGCTCTGAAATCAAAGGAGAAACGAAATGCCCGGCTGCTTTTTCCGGAAATATCAGAAATGTTTCAGGCGATTTGTTTATTGGAGCATCTTCGTCGGGCTCGTATAATTTTGAGGGGTTAATTGATGAATTAAAAATTTATAATCGTGCGCTTTCGGAACAGGAATTAACTTCCCGGTTTGAAATCATCCACGCGGATTTTCATAGCAGGTATTCACAAAAAATAATTACAATAATTCCGCCTGATATTTCCGGGAATTCTGAGAACAGACTGTATGCAGAAATTAATGGGAATAAAGGATATAGTAATGTTTTGATAGATAAAAACAACTTGGATAATGAAGAAACATTTCTGCTGAAAAATTTTGAACTGCCGGCTGATACTTACATTTTAACAGTACAAATCAGAAATGGAGAGGGAGAAGTTCTTGATGAAATTACTGAGACTTTCGAAAAAGATTATGATGGAATTCCTAAAGTAGGTATTGATGAAAATAATGCGGTAAGATTAAACGGGGAATTATTCTTCCCAGTAACACCCTTTCATTTAAATAACGAAAATGTGGCAGGTTGGGGCAGCAGCGGTTATATTAATTGTCTTTTCGGTCAGGGATTTTGGCCTCAGAATTATACACCTGCCGGATGGGGTGAATATATTGGTCTTGGAGAAAATGCTAATCTAAAAATAATAGGACCTGGCGGAAACTTCACAAATGGAATTCCTGCTAGAAATATTGGGGAGAATGAACTTGCTGCACAAATTAATGTGAGTGTTACCAGTAATAATATGCTGGCATATACTTGGATAGATGAACCGGAATTGGGTGGAAAAGATATATCATTGTCACCGCAAACTATAAGAGCATGGACAAATCGCACCCATAAATATGATTCGGAGAGACCGGTGCTGTTAAATCTTGTAGGACCGTATATAAACTATGACGATAACAGTTACAATGCCGATGTAAGCAATGGATTTTTCCCGCGTTATAATGAAAACGTATTTGGCAAGAAAACATTTGTAGTTGATTTTTATTCGATGGATTACTATCCGGTTGATTGGGCAGCTCCGCATTCCCGGGGGGCAAAGATGTCTGTACTTACCAGTATTCTTGATAAAATTAAATATAAAACTTACGGTCTGGTACCATACTCATCATTTGTTGAAACTTGCAATATCAGGGAAAATGATGCTGCAACAAAGTTCGATCCTACAAACTGGGATCCTTCACCGGAAATGTTGAAAATGCTGATCTGGATAAATGTTGTTCACGGTGTTAAAGCTTTAAGCTGGTTTCCTTACCACAGCGGAACCCCGGCGGTAAATTATCCGGTTATGAGGGAATTTGTTGAGCAGATAACAGATTTGACGCCTGTTGTTTTGGGTCCGGAGATTGAGCCAAATATTTCTGTTGAAACGGATGCCGAAGCAAGAATTGACTTTATGTTACGGGAACATAGCAACAAAATGTATTTGTTTGCTGTTAGGGTTAGCGAACTTGACGACAAGCCAAATGCTGAATATGCCGATAGCAGCAGAAATCCGGATGGATATCCCGATCCGGAACAAAATTATGCTGTTACGGCAACCTTTTCATTTTCTGAAATATTGAGCGGGGATGTTAAAGTATATGATGAGAGCCGAAGTTTAAATATAATTGGCAGCAAGCTGACCGATGAATTCAAACCTTATGATGTACATATTTATGAAATTGAAAATGCTGTTTTAGAAGTTGAAAAAGAAAATACTGTTTCAGAATTTTACCTTAGTCAGAACTACCCCAATCCGTTTAATCCCACAACAACAATAAAATTCGGAACCCCCCTCAACTCCCCCCTTTACCAAAGGGGGGAAACAGGGGGGTTGGTAACGTTGAAAATATTCGACATTCTCGGTCGCGAAGTTACAACACTTGTAAATGAGCAAAAATCAGCCGGTTCATATTCAGCTAATTGGGACGGTACAAACTCAGCCGGGCAACAGGTTGGCAGCGGTGTTTATTTTTATACTCTTTCTGCTGCTTCATTTAAGGCTACAAAAAAACTTTTAATAATAAGATAAAGAGAACTAAGATGAAAAAATATCTTACAATATTTATATTTTCCTGTATTTTTTGTGTTACTTCAATCTACAGTCAGATAATTGCAAACCATACTGTAGTTGATAAGTATGACGACATTCCGCAGCAATATATCGATAGTGTAAAGAAAATGTGGCTTGTGGTTGCCGGTGAATCTCACTCTGCAGGATATCGTACAGGATTAAACAACCTTGAAACTTTAAACCCAATTTATGCAGTCAACGTTTTAGAATCTGGTACTCCTGAAGCAGCCACTGCTTCCTATTTACGAGCCAGCCGCGCTACGTGGGGTGATGTAAGTAATGCAACAGGTTGGAGATATGGTTATGGAGAAGAAGATTGGTTTACCAGTGCAACAGCTATCAGCAGAACAAAAAGCGGCATTTCCTATTGCAAAAAAAATAATTTGAAACTTGGAGCTATTGGATTCGGGTGGTGCTGGGATCCGGGAATTAACTTTAATGATTATATAAATGCAACAAGTTCTTATATCAAATATTGCGCTGACAGCATTAATACAAAAGTTTTTTTTACAACGGGAACAGTTGATGGGTATACCGGAGAAAGCGGTTATATCAAACATTTAGGATATGAAGAAATAAGGGATTCTGTAAATGCTCATGCTGATTGGGTACTTTTTGATTACGCGGATATTTTATGTTACGATGATGATGGAACGCCTACAACTATTTCCTGGAATGGGAACAATTATCCGCATATAACCGCCACAAATTTAGGCAGCGGTAACATAGGGCATATTGGAGAGGCTGGTGTTTTAAGGCTGGCAAAAGCGATGTGGTGGATGCTTGCAAGAATGTCTGGATGGGATGGGGATTTGCCTGTCGAGCTTACATCATTTAGAGCTGATGTTTCGGGTAATAATGTAGTTCTTAGTTGGCAGACTGCAACAGAAGTAAACAATTACGGATTTGAAGTTGAACGCTATGCGCAAAGCGTAGAGTGTAAAGGTTGGGAAAAGATTAGCTTTGTTCAAGGCGCGGGAAATTCGAACAGCCCAAAGGAATATTCGTTTACAGATAATCTTACTCTTACTTCTTACTCATACTCTTATAGATTAAAACAAATCGATCTTGACGGTTCTTTCACTTATTCAAATGAAGTAAAAGTAAATTCCAGTGAAAAAGCATCAGAATTTAGATTAGAGCAAAACTACCCGAACCCGTTTAACCCATCTACAATGATCAGTTATCAATTACCAATGAACAGCTTTGTTACTTTAAAAGTATATAATATGTTAGGTCAGGAAATTACAACTTTGGTAAACGAACAAAAACCAGCGGGAAATTACGAAGTGAAGTTTGATGCTTCCAATCTTTCATCAGGAGTTTACGTTTACAGATTGCTAGCCGGTGATTTTAACGCTTCGTATAAAATGTTACTACTAAAATAAGGAAATACTTCCGGTTAGTTTAATAGAAAATGCTAATTTGGCTTTTAGAAAAAAGACAAAGTAAGCGGAAAAGACTAACCGGAGGTAAATATGTATACAACGTATAGCAGTTTATACGA
>JAAYAN010000138.1 GCA_012719345.1 Ignavibacteria bacterium
AAAATCAAAATAAATAATATAAAACCAGAGGAGGTTTAAAATGTCTGTGGAAATTAAACACGCGAGACTTAAAAAATGGATAGATGAAATGGCTGCTATGGTTCAGCCGGAAAACATCTATGTTTGCGACGGTTCAAAACAGGAATACAATAGTATGATGCAGCACGCTGTTGATAACGGAAGTGCTATTCCTTTGAAAAAAAGACCAAACAGTTTTCTGTTCAGATCCGACCCAAGCGACGTTGCTCGTGTTGAAGACAGAACTTATATCAGTACAACAAATAAGATTGATGCAGGTCCGACCAATAATTGGATAGCTCCTGCAGAATTAAAAGAAACAATGAAAGGACTTTACGCTGGCTGTATGAAAGGAAGAACTTTATATGTAATTCCTTTTTCGATGGGTCCTGTCGGCTCTCCTATTGCAAAAATAGGTATTGAACTTACAGACAGCCCTTATGTTGTTTGCAATATGCACATAATGACCCGTGTTGGTACAAAAGTGCTTGATGTTTTAGGAACAGACGGTGAATTTATTCCTTGTATGCATTCAATAGGCGCTCCGCTTGAAGCCGGTCAGAAAGACACTCCATGGCCTTGCGCTCCAATCGAAAAGAAATATATAAGCCATTTCCCTGAAGAAGATTTGATTTGGTCATTCGGTTCTGGATATGGCGGAAATGCATTGTTAGGAAAAAAATGCCTTGCTTTAAGAATTGCTTCTGCAATGGCTAAAAGAGAAGGATGGATGGCTGAACATATGCTCATTCTTCGTCTTACAAATCCAGAAGGAAAGAAATTCCACATTGCTGCCGCTTTCCCATCTGCTTGCGGAAAAACAAATTTAGCAATGGTTATGCCTACAATTCCTGGCTGGAAAGCTGAATGCATTGGCGATGATATTTCTTGGATGAAAATAGGTCCGGACGGACGGTTGTATGCAATAAATCCAGAAGCTGGGTTTTTCGGTGTTGCACCAGGTACAGCTTATTATTCAAATCCTATGGCAATGGATACAATTAAAGAAAATGTTATTTATACTAACTGTGCTCTTACTGATGACGGTGATATTTGGTGGGAAGGTATGGACGGTGATAAACCCGCTCACACTATCGATTGGAAAGGTAAAGATTGGACACCTGCCAGCGGTACAGATGCTGCTCATCCAAATGCTCGTTTTACAGCTCCTGCCGGTCAGTGTCCTGTTATTTGCCCTGATTGGGAAGATCCAAACGGAGTACCTATTGATATATTCATTTTCGGCGGAAGAAGAGCTTCGGTTGTTCCTTTGGTTACAGAAGCTTACGATTGGGATCACGGCGTATTTATGGGTGCTACAGTTGCTTCCGAAACAACAGCTGCAAACATTGGTTCGGTTGGAAATTTAAGAAGAGATCCAATGGCTATGAAACCATTCTGCGGTTACAATATGGGTGACTACTTTGCTCACTGGCTCGAAATGGGTGACAGACTTGGTAAAAATGCACCGAAAGTATTTTATGTAAACTGGTTCCGTAAAGATGAAAAAGGAAGATGGTTATGGCCAGGATTCGGTGAAAATGCAAGAGTTCTTAAATGGATGACTGAAAGAGTTGAAGGCAAGGTTAGTGCTGTTGATACTGCAATAGGGCGTTTGCCGGAAATTAAAGAGTTCGATACAACGGGATTGAAAATTGAAGAAGCTGACATGAAAGAATTGTTCCGTGTTGATGTTAACGCTTACAAAAATGAATTGCCGGATATCGATAAACATTTCGCTCAATTTGGCGACAGACTTCCTGAAAGATTGAAAACACAGCTTTCAAAATTAGCAGAAAGACTTGGTTAATTATTAAAAAGAAGACAGGTTCGCCTGTCTTCTTTTACTTTATTCATATCATTTTCCCCTCATTTTTCAAAATCTCCGTTCAGCAATATGGTAATGGTTATCAAGGATTCATTTTTCTTGAAATTATAAAAATAGATTAGTATGTTGTGCCGAGTATTTACATTATTATTAGTTGCTTATTTTCATAAATAATCTAACTAATCAAGTGTCCTAATAAATAACCTATTATTAAAAGTAACTGGAGATATATATGGTAAGCGGTCTTTTCTGGTTTGTTCCCTTCGGTTCTATCCTAGCTTTAACTTTTGCCTGGTTTTTCTTTAAACAGGTGATGAAAGAAAGCGAAGGAACTGAATTAATGGCTAAAATTGCAAAACACGTCAGGGTTGGTGCAATGGCATATTTAAAACAGCAGTATAAAGTTGTAGGATTTTTCTTTATTGTATTAACTCTTTTATTCGCTTTTTTGGCCTATGTTCTTAAAGTACAAAATGAATGGGTTCCGTTTGCATTTATTACAGGGGGATTTTTTTCAGGTCTGGCTGGTTTCTTTGGTATGAAAACCGCTACTTACGCCTCTGCAAGAACTGCAAATGCTGCAAAGAATTCATTGAACCACGGTCTGAGGGTTGCTTTCCGAAGCGGTGCTGTAATGGGACTTGTGGTTGTAGGACTTGGTTTACTCGATATTTCAATCTGGTTTTTAATTTTGAATCATTTTATTATTGATGACGGCGGGCATAAGTTGATGGTAATAACAACAACAATGTTAACATTTGGAATGGGAGCTTCTACTCAAGCATTATTTGCAAGAGTTGGCGGCGGGATATTTACAAAAGCAGCCGATGTTGGAGCCGATTTAGTCGGTAAGGTTGAAGCCGGAATTCCTGAAGATGACCCGAGAAATCCTGCTACAATAGCTGACAACGTTGGCGACAATGTTGGCGACGTTGCAGGAATGGGAGCTGATCTTTATGAATCATATTGCGGATCAATTTTGGCAACTGCCGCTTTAGGTGCTGCTGCATTTTTAAGCGATCCTGAAATGCAGTTAAAAGCTGTTCTTGCTCCAATGTTAATTGCGGCTGTTGGTATAGTTCTTTCTATTATCGGTATTTTTATCGTCCGGACAAAAGAAGGCGCAACCCAAAAGGATTTATTAAATTCTCTTGGCCGTGGTGTTAATATAAGCTCAGTTTTAATTATTATTGGGTCTTATCTGGTTCTTAACTATTTGGAGATTGCAAATCCAATAGGTATTTGGGGAGCAATAATAATCGGTTTGATTGTTGGAATTGTTATTGGAAAAGCTACCGAATATTTTACTTCGGAAGAATATAAACCAACAAAGAAAATTGCTGAAAGTTCTCAGACAGGTCCTGCAACTGTAATTATTGCAGGTTTAGGCGCTGGAATGGTTTCTACAGTGATTCCTGTATTTGCTGTTGCAATCGGTATTATTGGCGCTTTTTTATCTGCTTCGGGCGGCGATTTGAATAATATTGGAATGGGACTTTACGGAATAGGAATAGCTGCTGTTGGTATGCTTTCTACACTTGGTATTACATTGGCAACTGACGCTTACGGTCCAATTGCCGATAATGCAGGCGGTAATGCAGAAATGGCAGGATTGGGTAAAGAAGTCAGGAAAAGAACAGATGCACTCGATTCTTTAGGAAATACTACTGCTGCAACCGGTAAAGGTTTTGCTATTGGTTCGGCAGCGTTAACCGCACTCGCGCTTCTTGCTTCATATATTGAAGAAATAAAAATGGGTATAAAGTTGATACTTGATAAACCAAGCGAATATATTTTTCCTAATGGAACAGTAATAAAAAGTCTTGAGGAATTAAATGCTATTTCTTTAACAGATTTCATGGATTATTTTAATGTAACATTAATAAATCCAATTGTTTTGGTTGGTGTTTTTATTGGTTCGATGATGGCATTTCTATTCTGCGGACTTACAATGAATGCTGTTGGAAGAGCTGCACAAAGAATGGTTGATGAAGTAAGAAGACAGTTCAAAGAAATACCTGGTATTCTTGAAGGAAAAGCTGAACCCGATTATGCAAATTGCGTTGCTATTTCAACTAAAGGCGCACAGCACGAAATGGTTTTACCATCACTTCTTGCTATAGCTGTTCCTGTTATAACCGGACTTGTTTTAGGTGTTTCCGGAACAATGGGTTTATTAGTCGGTGGTTTAAGTACAGGCTTTGTTTTAGCCGTATTTATGGCTAACTCTGGCGGCGCTTGGGATAATGCCAAAAAATATATTGAAACCGGACAATTAGGCGGAAAAGGTTCTGCAAATCATAAAGCTGCCGTAATAGGCGATACTGTTGGAGACCCTTTTAAGGATACTTCTGGACCGAGCTTGAATATTCTTATTAAACTTATGAGTATGGTTGCCATTGTTATGTCGGGCTTAACAGTTGCATTTCATTTATTATAAAAATTAAAGCCCGGTTATGCCGGGCTTTTTCTTATAATTTGCTTAATAAAATCAACTAATTAAACTTCTGTTTTAACTTTTCTGTTTCTCAAAAATTCAAATACACCCGGAAGTACCGATATTATAATAATGGCAATAATTACTATAGAAAAATTACTTTTTACAAACGGAAGATTTCCAAAATAATATCCGCCGAAAGTGAAAAGTCCTACCCAAAGAATTCCGCCTATAATATTGTAACTTAAAAATTTTGGGTATGTCATACTTCCAATTCCTGCAACAAAAGGCGCAAAAGTGCGGATTATAGGAACAAACCTAGCTATTATAATTGTTTTTCCTCCATGTTTCTCATAAAATTGATGTGTTTTATCGAGATGTTCCCGCTTAAGAAATTTTAACTTCTTCGAATCAAAAAGTTTTTCGCCGATAAATTCGCCTATCCAATAATTTGCTGTATCGCCTAAAATTGCTGCAACTGCCAATAAAAAAAATAACAGCATAGGATTCAGCGATCCCAGCGCTGCTATAGCTCCGGCAGCAAACAGAAGCGAATCTCCCGGAAGAAAAGGTGTGAATACTAAACCTGTTTCACAGAATATTATCAAAAATAGAATTAAATAGGTCCAGGATTTGTATGAAATAATAATTTCATTCAAGTGTTTATCCAAATGTAAAAACAAATCCAGCAGGTATGTTAAAAATTCCAAGTAAGCTCCTGATTATTTATAAAAAAGAATACAAAAAATAAAGATTTGCCCGCAGATAGAAAAGAATAATCGGACAGATTAAGGATTGTTTGCTGAATTGATATTTCTATTAAATAATTAATTTGAACATTGAATAATTGGATTAAATATTTATATTAAATCAGTATAATTTTGATGAAACTCAAACAGTTAAAAAAGGAGTTACTATGGCAGAATTTTCGAAAATAAAAAAAGTAATAGGGCTGCTGCTTTGGCTGTCAATCACATTTACTGCTTCTTTTGCAGGAGCACAGTCAAGGGGTTTTTATCAGGAGCTTACCCGTCCGTTATGGGCTCCGCCTGGGTGGCTTTTTGCTCCCGTATGGACAGCTCTTTATATACTTATGGGAATTTCCGCGTGGATAGTTTGGAAGCAAAAAGGTTTCAAATATGCAAAATATGCCCTTGGTTTCTACTTGTTTCAACTATTGTTAAATTCTTTGTGGACATGGCTGTTTTTTGTTCTGCAAAGCGGAGCTTTGGCATTTTTTGAAATTAGCTTGTTGTGGGTACTTATTTTAATAACAATTATTCTTTTTTGGAAAATAAGACCGATTGCCGGAATATTACTTTTACCATATATCTTATGGGTGTCATTTGCAACGGCACTTACCTGTTCAGTTTGGATGAGCAACAGAAATATTTTAGGATAAAAATAACAAGATCAAGTTAGTTTACTTTAAGAGATTTTATCCAATAAAAAATTTAACATCGGAGAGCAAATGTTTAATAGATTAGAAAAATGTATTACGGTTATCATTTTTGCAACTTTATTGTCGAGTTTTAGCGAAGCTCAGTTTCTTGATGAATTTGATAAAAATAAGATTGACGGATGGTTCTTTTTTACAGGCGACGGCAATGCTGAAATGGACTTTGTTCAGACGGACGGTTTTGCCCGAATTTTTATAGATGCCACTAATGATAAATATAATGTTTACTGGACTTTAATCAAGCGCGATATAACAGAATTTCTCGATTTGAGCAAATTCAAAGATGCTGCTTATGAATTAAGGGTCGAAGCTCGGGTACGTGTTCACGAAGCTCCCCGCCGGGTGAATTTTATGATAAACACTCAGCGGACAACAGATTTCCATAAAGATTTAATGGAGTTTGATATTCCGGATACGAATGAGTGGCATATAATAAGTTACACTACTCATAATTTTGATGCGTTGCCCGGAGATACAGTTTATGTGCAATTCTGCGCAACCGATTGGGGAATTGGTAAGTATATTGTCGATTTAGATTATTACAAAGCGGAAATTGTAAATATTAAAATTGCCGAATCCGATAAAGGTGTGCTAACTCCTTACCATCCTCCGATTCCGGAAATAAGTACTTTTATAAATCATTATGCTGTTAGTGACGATTGCGTTATTAATTCTGATTTCACGGAAGTGAATTTTAATGACTGGAAAATTAAAGATAAAGATGGCGACAAAAAGGTACTTACCGTAAACGGTAATCAGTGGGCAATTTTAAAATGGGATTTTGAGAAATTTATGAATCTGAAAATTGACGGCTCCGGGCTGCTTGAACTTACAACACAATCAGTTGCAAAGGGCGGCAACTATGTTAAAGCTTTTGGCGATGATTTAGGAATTGAGTTCGGAAAAATAAGAGTATTTGAAATTATTGGCGGTGATGCTGACTGGGATCAGGAGGAAGTAACTTTTAATAACTTAACTCAAGGGAAAAAACTATCCGAAGTTTTTAACGAGCAGATGACTTTTGATACGGATGTTAACGAAGAACCCAACGGGAAAACTTTTATTACAATTTCAAAACCTGTTATGCAGCGTCTGCTTGATGGAAAAACAAAAGGTTTGCTAATCCGTCCGTTGGGAGCAATTAATGCTTCATTTTTTTCTTCCGAGAATGAAAAATCTCAAATCCCTAAACTTCATTTTAACGCAAGGGAAAAATAGAACCGCTCCGCCATAAAGTTCTTTATATGGAATTTAAAAAGATGTATTATTTACATCTTTACCTGTAAAAAATATTGTCTTTTAAAAAGACTATGAATAATGATATTGTTTTATGCGACAATATTATTATTTTTTATATAATTTTTATCCAAGTTAAATGTGATGCAGGGCACAATTATTGTTGCAAATGATATTTTAACAAAAAAAGGAGTTTCTATGTGTAAATATTTGCCAAAGGTATTATTCGGCCTGGTTTTAATAATTATATCCCCAGTAAAAGCACAAAATATTATAATTGATCATAACTGTACAACATTATCTGAAATACCGCTGGAATGGATTGACAGCGCAAAATCAAAACTTCATATTGCTTACGGGCATACTTCACACGGAAGTCAGATAACTGAAGGAATGTTGGGATTGGTTGAATTTGCAAACGGAGGCGGTAAGGGTTTAAGTTTTCCGGAAGATATGTTTGCATGGAATAATGGAGGCGAAAACGGAGCATTAGATCTGCACGATTATGCAATGGGCGGTGATGTTGGATATTATCCTGACTGGGTAAATAATACAAGAGAATATTTGGATGATACAACTAATTCTGATGTTAACGTAATTATGTGGAGTTGGTGCGGACAAGTAAGCGGTAAGTATGAAAATGGTACTTTATTTTCACAATATATTCAACCGATGACTCAATTGGAAGAAGATTATCCTGATGTTAGATTTATATATATGACTGGACATCTTGATCATTGGGATGATGCAAACAATAAAGCTGCAAATGATTCAATAAGAAGCTATTGCCGTAATAATGGAAAAATTCTTTTTGATTTTGCAGATATTGAAAGCTATAACCCTGATGGAGTTTTCTTTGAATATGCGCATGATAATTGCGATTATTATAATTCAGAGGGCGAAAAATTAGGCAATTGGGCTGAAGAATGGCGTGAAGCACATACTGAAAATGTAGATTGGTATTATTGCGGAGCACAACATAGCGATGTATTAAATGCTAATCAAAAAGCATATGCTGCTTGGTGGATGTGGGCAAGGTTAGCCGGATGGCAACCGGTAACAGGAGTTTCGGAATTAGAGCAAAAAGCTGAGGATTTCAACTTATCTCAAAACTACCCGAATCCGTTTAACCCGGCTACAATGATAAAATTCAGAACCCCCCTCAACTCCCCCCTTTACCAAAGGGGGGAAACAGGGGGGTTGGTAACGTTGAAAATCTTCGATATCATCGGACGCGAAGTTGCAACCCTAGTAAACGAACAAAAACCAGCCGGAACCTACACAGTTGAATGGAACGGCACAAATTCAGCCGGGCAGCAGGTTGGCAGCGGAATTTATTTTTATCAGCTTAAAACCGGCAGCGGATTGGTTGAAACTAAGAAAATGATGATTATAAAATGAGTAGTTATTAAAGATGTTTTTTTAGAATACTTGACCAAAGGATTATAAATATGAAAAAACAATTAATATTTGTTGCTTTATTAGTAATTAGTGATATCTTTTCCCAAGAAATAGTCAGCTTTACCGTTGAAGAGCTTGATGGAATTTCAACTCAGAATTATCCGATAATGGTATCGCATATTTTCAGAAAAGGAGATGTACCGGAAAATGTTACTGCCGTAATTTCGGGAAACAATATACCAACCCAAACAGATGTTAAAGTAAGATGGGACGACGGAAGTGTGCGTCATGCATTAGTTTCTTTTTTAATTCCTAATCTAGATGCAAATAGTTTGTTGCCGGTTACCTTGATAAACGGTGGAACAAATAATAGCACAAGTAAAATAGAAAAAGATCAAATTTTTGGAGCAAATACAGATTGTATTACTTCTTTTTCTTTTAATGGTAATACGGCATCATATTCTTCAAAAGAAATATTAAACAATGCCAATTATGATGAAACACTGTGGTTGAAAGGAAATATTTGTACAGAATACATTGCTGATGATTTAAGGGAACCGATACAGCGAACATACGCCAATCAGTCTTTAAGCGTAGCTCCTCAGGATCAAATAAGGGTAATTTACAATATCCGAAAATTCAGCGGATGGAATGGTGTCAGGGTGTTTTTAACAGTTGAAAACTGTTGGGCAAACCTTATTGGAAATGTAGTATACGATGTTTCTGTAACTGACGGGCAGGCTTTACCCAATGTTCTATACAGTAAACAAAATGTTGACCATACCGCAAGCGCCAGATGGGGCAAAGAATTTTGGATAGGAGAAAAACCTTCAAGAATAAATATAATTTATAACATACAATACCTTTTTGACACAGGAATGCTCCCAAATTATAATTTGGATATTTCCTATTCATTTAAAGATAATATTCAGGAAACTTACGATCGATTTCTTAATAAAGATATAGATATTCTCGGGAGTGGCAGTATAACAAAGTATTTCCCAACCACTGGCGGTAGGGACGATATAGGCTTGTTTCCCTCCTGGACAGCAAAATATCTTGTTTTAAATGACTGGCGTTTGCGGGATATTATGCTCACAAATGCATTTATGTCTGGTTCAATTCCAACCCACTATCGCGAAGGGGAAAACACTAAGAGTTTTTATAAGCATATTGTAAGTATAGACGACAGGCCTACAATTATAACAGACAGGGTTGATTTCAAATATACCAGGGATAACGATAAACTGCCACCATTTTTAAGTGAAGTAAGAAATGATGACTGGCATACCGATTGCGCACATCAACCGTCTCTGGTTTATGTCCCTTATTTAATAACAGGCGAACACTATTTTTTAGAGGAACTGATTTTTTGGGCGGGAAGAAACCTTTCCTCGCGTAATTACGATATGGATTGGGGACGAAAAGAATCGCAGGGTATAATAGAAGATCAGGTAAGGGGAGTTGCTTGGGCTTTACGCAATATGGCTGATGCGGCAGTAATAATACCCGATGGTTTTATCGAAAAAAACTATTTGAATGAAAAGATACAGAACAACATTAGTTTTTTTGAAGAAGAATACATTTCAAACACATTTCATCCGGTGATGAATATATGGGGCACAGTTAGCAATAGAGGCGACGACGGAGGAAGGCCTGATAATAATTTAGATCCAAAAGTACGTTATTTCAGTTCTCCCTGGATGGAAGACTTTTTGCTGATGAGTTTTATTCATCTCAATGAATTAGGCTACCCAACGCAAAATCTTGTCAGTTATTTAGGAAAATATCTAATTGACAGGTATACAAATACTTCTTTTAATCCTTTCTTGGGAAATTCGTATCACATCCCAACACATTTTACAGAAACAGCTAATGAACTACAACCATATTTTCCTTATGAATCATGGAGAGATGTTCTTAACTCATTTATTCCTGAGGTAAGAAATAAAAATGATTTTACAGAAGATGATTTGTATGCTGACAGCTATCTTAATATTTCTAGGGGCTGCATAAATTCATTAAAAAATTATCAGATTGAAGGAAACCAGGCTGCATACAATTTTTTATTTTCAGTATGCGACAGTATTGTTAATGCATCATCATATTCTCGGAATTCGTTATTAAAAGATCCCAAGTGGGAGTTTACTCCAAGGATAAATAGTGTTATAAATGTAGAGGAAGATATAAGTAACAGAATCAATCATTTCAGCTTGGAACAAAACTACCCGAATCCTTTTAATCCTTCTACAATGATCAATTACCAGTTATCAATGAACAGTAATGTCACTTTGAAAATTTATGATATCCTCGGACGCGAAGTTGCAACCCTTGTAAACGAACACAAACCCGCAGGAACATACACAGTTGAATGGAACGGCACAAATTCAGCCGGGCAGCAGGTTGGAAGCGGCGTTTATTTTTATCAGTTAAAAACCAGCGGTGGATTTGTAGAAACAAAGAAGATGTTGATGATTAAATAACCTTGTTGCTTAATCAGAAATCCCGATGTTTATTATAGGGGATGTTATTAAGGTAATTAAGAATTTAGAATTAAAAATTTAGAATTATTGTATATCCCGATGTTTTTTATCGGGGATGTTTTTAAAATAATTAATTTACCGAATAGGACTATTGAATTTCCAAATATTCATCTATGTTTACCTCATCTGGAATTTGCAGTTTCTTTTTAAGCCGGGAACGAGATACTTTTACGCTTTCGGGTGTAATATTCAATAACCGGCTTATTTCTTTAATACTAAACTTCAATTTAATATACGAGCACATTTTAAGTTCATTAATGGTAAGATGCTGATGCTTTTCTCTTAGATTACTGAAGAAAGATGGATGAACTTTTTCGAAGTGCATTTTTATTTGTTCCCAGTCGTCACAAAGTTTTATTTTATTAAGTATATCCGAATTAAGTTTTTTTACAGAATTATATACTTCTTCCATATTATCGTAATTTATAAATCCGGTTACTTCTTCTTTAACATTTGTAAGGATTTCTTTTTGCTGGTTAATTTGCAGGATATGCGTAAGAATTTCTCTGTCTTTCTCATATACTTGGAAACGTAATTTTTGTTTTTCTAAGGTTTCAAGTTCTTTTTCGTATTGAATTTTTTGTTTTTCCAGCAATAATATTTTATTTTTTTGTTTTATTTGCTTTAAAATGAAAAACATAATTGAAATAACTAAAATAAGAGAAATAAAGATTATACTGAATAAAATAACTTTATATTTATCTTCTTTCTCCATAGCAGCAATTTTTTGTTCTTTAAGAGAAGTTTCAAATTCAATATTTAAAAAGTTCAGTTGTTCATTTTTTTGTTTAGCTTGAAGGGTATCGCGTAAATTAATGTATCTGTTTGCATAATGAAGAGCAGATTTATAATCCCCTTCGTAATCATATAACTCCGATAAAGAAAGTAGATTTTTGATTTGCACGTCATAGCTCATTAGTTTTCCGGATAAAGTGTCGATTACTAAAGCTTGTTTAACAGCCTCGTCATATTTTTTTAACTCTAAATTGTTTTGGAAAAGACCGTCAAGAGCGCTTATATAGTAAAGGCTTTCATTTGAAACACCTGATTTTATAGTTTTATCATAAAATTCAATACTCTTCTGGAAATCTTTTTTCCTAAGATATGAATCTCCTAATACAATATAAACATCAGCAATTTTCGAATTTATTTTTTTTGAAATTTCAAGCGCTTTGTAAAGATATTCTTCCGATTCATTAAATTTTCCAAGATTTGAATATGCTTGTCCTATGCTTATCAGCAGAGAAATTTTATTATTATCATCATACTTATCCAAGTAAACAATGGATTTATTCAAATATTCTAATGATTTGCCATACTCTTCCATATACGAATAGTTAATACCAATAGCTGCATATAAAGTATATAACAATTCTGTATTATTATTTTGCTTTGCAATCTTAAAAGCCTCGTAAAAATATTCCTGAGAACGAGAAAGCTCATTATAATATGAATACACGATTCCCAAAGTATAAGTGATTTCAGCTTTTTTATAATTTGTTTTTTTTGATAGATTATATGCCTCTTTGGCATAAATAAATGCAGAATCAAGATCATAATAAACATAATATTCAGTTATTTCTTTCAGCACACTTATTTTTTCAGAATCATTTGCTGCAGAACTAAGTTTAGTTTTCAGCAAAGAAATATTTTTATCCCCATTCTGAGGATATATAAAACTAAAAACCGATAAGAAATAAAATAAAATGTAAAATGAACTCTTATATTGTATGATTTTTATCACTGAAAACCCCGTAAAGAAAAGGAATTTTAATAATTCTGAAATTAAATATAAAAAAATATCTTATTATAAGAAAATACATGGTAATAATGGAGTTGATAGCATTAAGGAAAATAGTAAAAAAATAATCCTCATTTTATTTTTAGAAATACAGGAGATGTTAACCATTTGTTAACCGGTTTTCAATTCTTTTTTTATAAAATTAAAATAAAACTTTGTAACTTTATAAATAAAAACAATCTTATTAATTAATGAAAATATTATAATATTTTGCTGGACGTTATTTTAATTATTTATCACTCAGCTTACCACAAATATGAAAGTGCAGCTATTATTATAAAACACACGTAAGGCTCAATCTTACAGGATAAACTCTGCAAGTGGGCAGCGGAATTTATTTTTATCAGTTAAAAACAGGCAGCGGATTGGTTGAAACTAAGAAAATGTTGATGATTAAGTAACCTTGTTACTTAATCAGAAATCCCGATGTTACTTATCGGGAATACTTTTAAAATAAAAATACGATCGGAGGAATAAATGAAATTAGAAAAAATAAAAACGGTTGTTCAATTGGCAATAGTTGTACTAATCTTAAATACAGTATATGCAGGGTCAAAATATGTATCAAATACAGGCAGTGATTTAACTGGAGTCGGTTCAATTGAAAACCCTTGGAGGACGATTACATTTGCTCTTTGCGGAGGAGATTACGGGTGCCAATGTTCTGCTGAAAACTCAAATATTATTTCTGCAGGCGACACACTCTTTATAAGAAAAGGGGTATATCATGAACATTCTATTACAATAAAAAACAGCGGAACTGAATTACAGAATATTGTAATAATGGGATATCCAAATGAAGAGGTTATTATTGATGGTGATTCGGCAGATGTAATATTTGACCTTGGTAGATTTGGACATGGTAATTCATATATCAAATTTTACGGTTTGCAGTTCACAAATGCTGACGGGTCTTGTATTGTAATTGGCGAAAATTTTACCACATCGGATATTATAATAGACAGTTGTTTATTTACAAATTATCATCAGGAAGATAACACAGGGGCGGTTCATCTAAAAAATGGATATAAAAATGTAAAAATCAATAATTGCCGTATTTATGGCAATGGCAACTCAAATCAAAATTATACCGGTGTAATAATGTTTAGCAGTGACGGCAGTGTTGAAGTATCAAATTGTGATATAAGTAATGTTGGCACAGGAATATTCTATAAACATCGCAGTAATGGAACAAAACAGATAAAAATATTAAATAATTTTATCCACAACAATTTAACACGGGGTATTTGGCTTTCTTCAGACAGAGCCTTAATTAAGAATAATTTAGTCGTAAATAATAACAAAGGGGAATTAAGCAGCGGATCCGGCATTACAATATGGGAAGATGCTGGAGGGACAGGAGGCGGTTACTCCCGGTTAGAGCATAACACAATTTTTGGCAGCCGTTGGGCTGTAGGAATTTCGTATGGAGGTCAGCTTTCGATAACAGGCGATAAAGGAGCAATGCACGATACTTTGTACAACTGTATTATAGACAGCGACAGTTCTACGGATGTACCTCTTTCAATTTGGTCTTATGTGCAAGATACTAATGCTTATCACGGTACAGTTTCAGATTACAACTGTTATTATTCAAGAAAATCTAATGCAATAAATGAGTTTTATAACAGGAATTATAGCCTTGCCAAATGGAAGTTGAAATATAATGAAAGAGATGTGCATTCAATTCAGGAAAAACCGATGTTTAAAAACATCTCTGGAACTTTAAGCATTATCGAGGATTTTGAAATTGCAGGAGGAGATTTAATTAATAACGCAAATGACGGAACTGATATTGGCTGCAATATTTATCAAGTCGGAACAAAGTGGGACAAGCTTACTGACGTAAAAATAACGGAAAGTAATAATCTAAAAATGTATTCACTTTCCCAAAACTACCCGAATCCGTTTAATCCGAGCACAACAATAAAATTCAGAACCCCCCTCAACTCCCCCCTTTACCAAAGGGGGGAAACAGGGGCAATGCTGTCAGGTTAAGAAAAAAAGTGACAAATATTGAATTTAAAAATCGTAAAAAGTGTTTACCAGAATAAAATGAGGTAAATATGAAAAAAACTCCAAATAATCGAAAAGCTAAGGAGCAAAATTTTCAGTAAAGGATTTTGCGAAAGGAATAAAACAAGTGATAAATATTTTACAAGATCACGGGTGTTCAGCTTTCCAAGATTAGTATTATTCCAGATAAATCTGACCACAAAAAGTTTAACAGTAGAACTGACAAGATTTTTTAACCGGATTGACTATAATATAGAAGAAAACAGTTATACAAAACAGTCGTACTCGGAAGCGAGAATGAAAATGAAACACGAAGCATATATAGAACTTAATGAAGACCTGGTAAGGGAATATTATACTGGGGATGTTTATAAAAAGTACAAGGGATACAGACTGATAGCAATAGACGGATCAAGAATAGGGTTGCCAAATAAAGAAGAATTGGTAAGGGAATTCGGACTTGCAGAAAACAAAGGGAAGAGTGTTCCGATGGCAATGAGTTCAACGGCATACGATGTATTAAACAATATAGCAATAAACAGTTATTTGGAAAGATATGAAACATCAGAGCGGGAACTGGCAGAAAGACACATTTCAAAAATAAAAGGACTGACCGGAGATGAAACAAAAGATATCTTGATAATGGATAGAGGATATCCGTCGATGTATTTATTCGCAAAAATGATAGTTAATGGCTTTGATTTTGTGGTACGATGCAACGCTTCAGGCTTTCTGAATGAAGTAAAAGAAGTAGAAAAAAACAATATGACAGACAGTATAATAGAAATTGATTTAACCGCAGAAAGATGGAAATATAAACAGGGAATACAAGAACTTACCGGAACGGGCGGGATTAAAAGCATAAAACTACGGTTAGTCAGGATAATATTAGAAACAGGGACAACCGAATATATAATTACATCCGTATTGGATAAAGCAATAACAGTTGAAGATTTTAAGGAAATATATCATTTGAGATGGAATGAAGAAGTATACTTCAATTGCTTGAAAAATATAATAGAAGTAGAAAACTTTAGCGGAAGAACCCCCGAGACCATAAGGCAGGATTATTATGCCCGGGTATTATCAGGCAATATCAGCTCGTTAATAATAGAAGAAGCGCAGGAAGAAATTGACAAGGAAACATCGGGAAAACCAAATCAAAAGTATGCGAAATATAAAATCAATAAATCAGTGGCAATAGGAATACTAAAAGATGAAGTAATTGAGATGTTGCTTGCCCCAAAAGATATTTCCGAAAAGATGTATCAAGTAATGGTAAAAACAATTAAAAAACATAAAATCCCAATTATACCAGGGAGAAGTTTTGAAAGAAAACTCAAGATAGGAAACAGGTTTTTTCTAAAGAGAAGGAAGGTAATTTAATGCTTAACCTGACAGCATTGCCCTCAACTCCCCCCTTTACCAAAGGGGGGAAACAGGGGGGTTGGTAACGTTGAAAATCTTCGATATACTCGGACGCGAAGTTGCAACATTAGTAAACGAACACAAACCAGCCGGAAACTATACAGTTGAATGGAACGGAACAAACTCAGCAGGACAGATGGTGGGCAGCGGTATTTATTTTTATCAGTTAAAAACCAGCAGCGGATTTGTAGAAACAAAGAAAATGTTGATGTTAAGGTAATTAAGAATTAAAAATTTAGAATTAAGAATTATTGTTTATCCCGATGTTTATAATCGGGGGATGATTTTAAAATAAAAAGGAATATTAAATGAGAAAGCTAGTTATATCACTCGCAGTTGTTTATTTGCAATGTCTATTTTTATTGGCAGGAAAACCAAATCATTCTGGGTGGCCATTAGAAGTATTAAGCTGGGATATCGATAAAGCTTATCCGGGTATCGAATACAATTATCGTTTGGCGGTTAAGGGCGGTGAATATCCTTATGAATTTACGCTTGTTGATGGACCATCAGGTATGACTATTAATAAAAACTCAGGCGAAATATTATGGAAACCTGTATCATTGCTGACTGATACCGTTGTTATTAAAATTTCTGATAAAAGTGGTAATTCATTGATGCATCGGTTTGACATTACATCAACAAAAACAGGATTTTATTTTGTTGACGGGGCTAAAGGTAATAATTCAAACAATGGGTCTGAGGCTTCGCCCTGGAAAACGATGGCATATGCATCTGCTACAGCTGACAGTGCAAGTTATGTGTATGTTAAAAAAGGTACATATAGTGAAACATTTACTATGGTTGTGAATAAATGTGGACGTTTTTTTGCATATCCGGGTGATTCTGTAGTTGTGATAGGTGCTGGTACTGGAACTGCCTCTTTCAGTGTAGTTGGAAAAAATAGAATTTTTCAGGGTTTTGTTTTTGATGGCAGAGGTTTAAGGTGGATATTTTCGGTGGCTGGTTCTGTAAACAATGTAATCTGGCGTAAGAACGAAATGCGAAATGTATTTGATACGACAAGAGCGAATCCTTGTTTTATATTTTTTTGGAATCAAGAAAGTCGGTATACCAATATGGTTATACAGAATAATATCTTCCATGATTTGAGTGACCCTGTAGCGTATCACGGTGCAAGTGTTACATATTATGCAGTTGTAAACTCACTATATGAAGACAACCACGCATACGATATAGACGGTGATGGTGTAGATGAAAAGGTTGGTGGAAAACGCAACACATTTCGCAATAATATATTTAATGATATACGCATGTATCAGGCGATTCGTTTAAATAGTAATCCGTCTTCAGATTCAACAGAAATTTGTTATAATCTTATTTATAATTGCACACAAGGGATACAAATTGGCTCTAATGGTAGCTATGTAGCAAACATATTTGTACATCATAATACATGTTTAAACCCCATTATATTGGCGAATCTTGTTATAGCCGGTGCTAATAGCAACAATATTAATATATATAAAAATATAATAGGTAACGGGACACAATATCCGTACTCTTTGGGAGGTTGGCCTAACGGGTTTACAGATAAAGTAGCAATAGATAGCAATATAGTGTACGGATTATCAGACTTGACTAGAGTTGTAGGAACTGCCAAACAGTTAAATTGGGCGCAATGGCAGGATAGTGGATTCGATGTTAATAGCAAAGCAATGCAGTTGAAATTTGATTCCGATAATATCCCGATTCTACCAGATTCATTGAAAATTTATGGCTGTTATGGCGGTAATTACAATAAAATTACAGATATTAAATTGAGTGAGAATGAGAACCCGTATGGGAAAGAATATTCACTTTCCCAAAACTATCCAAACCCGTTTAACCCGAGCACAACAATAAAATTCAACATTCCAAATAACGGTGTAGAGGCGACCCGGCGGGTCGTCTTAAAAATCTTCGATATTCTCGGTCGCGAAGTTATAACCCTTGTAAACGAACACAAACCTGCCGGAAACTATACAGTTGAATGGAACGGCACAAACTCAGCCGGGCAGAAAGTTGGCAGCGGAATTTATTTTTATCAGTTAAAAACAGGAAGCGGTTTTGTAGAAACTAAGAAGATGTTGCTATTAAGGTAATTAAGAATTAAGAATTAAAAATTAAGAATTATTGTATATCCCGATGAAGAAAATCGGGGATGTTAATTAAATAAAGCAGGAGTATGTAATGAAAAAAATAGTTATATCCACAATTGTTTATTTGCAATGTTTATTTTTATTGGCAGCAGGACCAAGGCATTCTGGTTGGTCATTGGAAAAATTAAGCTGGGATATTGACAAAGCATATCCAGGAATAGAGTACAATTATCGTTTAGCAATTAGAGGTGGAGAGTATCCATATACATTTAATTTAATAAAGGGCCCGTCAGGTATGACAATTGATAGCAAAACAGGCGAGATTACCTGGACTCCTGCTTTGACAGATACAACCTCGAAGAATCAGATCATCACTCATATTAAAGACTTGAAAAATAACATCCTAAAAGATACGTTTGTAGTCGATGTAACAAAGAAAAACTTCTACTTTGTCGCAAAAAATGGTAATAACTCGAACAATGGTAGTGAGGCGTCACCGTGGGCAACTATGGCGTATGCATCTGCCACAGCGGATAGCTCAAGTTATGTGTATTTTAAAAAGGGTAAATATAGTGAATCTGCATTTACTATCGCATCAAAGAATTGCGGTAGATTTATGGCCTATCCCGGCGATACAGTAGTCGTTAATAGCACGTCATCACAAAGAAATACAATAAATATTAGTGGTGGAAGTAAAAGACTTTTTCAAGGGTTTAATTTTGACGGTAACGGGCTCAGGTGGTTGTTTTCGGTGGATGGTTATGCAAAAAACTTAATTTGGCGTAACAATACGATACATAATGTTGGTGATGGTGGTTCAGAAAATCCTGCTGGTATGTTTTTTTGGAATGGTTCTGGTAACCCAATTACAGGAGGAAATAGTTATGATAAAATTGTGGTACAAGACAACATTTTTTATGATCTAAACGGGTCTAGCATTGTGTCTTTCGATGTAAAAAACATGTTATTCGAAAACAACATAGTTCATGATATTCCAAATGGACCTGGTAATGGTGTAAGTGATAAGGATATGGGGTACATGAACACGTTTCGTGGAAACTTGATTTATAATTGCCAGCACGGAATTGTTTTAATGACTCAGGGCGGGCAATCTAATATTGAAGTATGCTATAATCACATATATGGCCAAACTGGTGTTCCGATTATCGTTGGGATGCAAGCTGGCTACATAAACGATGTATTTATACATCACAACACTGTACTTGGCAATATTAAACTATATGGTTATGAGATTGATCGTGAAACCTCCTATAACATCAATATATATAAAAATATTATAGGAAAAGGGGTATCCTTCCCATATTATGTTAGTGGTGTAAACAATGCATATCCATCAGGTTTTTTTAGCAAAGTGTCAGTAGATAGCAACATAGTATACGGGTTGTCAAACGGTACTAATGTTTCTGGTTATAGCTATGGTATCCCAAATCTTAGTTGGTCACAGTGGCAAGGTAACGGACAGGATTTGAATAGTAAATACATGCAATTGAAATTTGATTCCGATAATATCCCGATTCTACCAGATTCATTGAAAATTTATGGCCATTTTGGAAATGACTATAGCAAAGTGACAGATATAAAAATGGGTGAGGATGAGAACTTATATCGGAAAGAATATTCACTCTCCCAAAACTATCCGAATCCGTTTAACCCGAGCACAACAATAAAATTCAGAACCCCCCTCAACTCCCCCCTTTACCAAAGGGGGGAAACAGGGGGGTTGGTAACGTTGAAAATCTTCGATATTCTCGGTCGCGAAGTTACAACCCTTGTAAACGAACACAAACCCGCAGGAACATACACAGTTGAATGGAACGGAACAAACTCAGCCGGACAGCAGGTTGGCAGCGGGGTTTATTTTTATCAGTTAAAAACAGGCAGCGGATTGGTTGAAACAAAGAAGATGATTTTATTACAATAAATGTAATCACCTTTGAATAAATAAGTTCTAATAAACTGAAAACTGAAAATATAATTATATAATTTTTATTGTATTGATATTAAAAATTTTTACAGTATCGGGATGCCGGAAATATGTAATGTAATAATAGCCCGTTTATACGGGCTATTTGTTCTGAATTAATATTTTCCTAATGTCTTAATGCCTTCCGTAGAAGCAACAATAACCATACTTGTTAAACCTGTAAAAAGTCCGTGCTCAACAATTCCGGCTTTTTCTTTTAATTTTGCCGAAAGTTCAAAAGGGTTTTCGATAATTCCGAAAGTTGCATCGAGTATCAGGTTTTGTTCATCCGAAATAAAAGTGCTGCCGTCGGCTCTTTTCCGGACTGTTACTTGTGCACCGAGTTTTAAAAGATAATCTTTAACAGGTTTTTCCGCAAAAGGAATAACTTCTACTGGGACGTAAAACTTTTCGCCGAGTTTATGCGAAATTTTTGAATCATCGCATACAATTATTAATTTTTTGCTTGCCTGGGCAACCACTTTTTCGCGAAGATGTGCGCCGCCGCCGCCTTTTATTAGATTTAAGTAGTCATCAACCTCATCGGCTCCGTCAATTGTAATATCAATTACAGGTTGTTCGTCCAACCCAGCAAGTGGAATTCCTAATTTTCTGGCTTCATTATCGGAAGCGATAGAAGTCGGAACTCCGATAATATTCTTTAATTTCCCGTCTTTTAATAATTGCCCAATTTTGTAAATTGCAAATATTGCGGTACTGCCTGTCCCAAGTCCAACAACCATACCCGGTTTAACAAATTCCACAGCTTTTTCGGCTGCCTGCTGTTTCAATAATTTAATATCCATTTTTCCTGATTTTGTAAGTTAAAAATAACAGTGCAAATATAAAGAAATTCTGCATCGGATATTATTTCTAATATTGCCGGGCAGTTAAGTTTTATGAGAAATATTATAAAAAAGTTTTTTAATAATGCTATATTTACTCCATCGGATTTATAAATTATGCAAAAGACCATTCTATTTAAAATTCTTGATTTGCGCAGAAAGTATATAAGCAACCATACTTTTTTGATAATTGCTGCTATAATTGTAGGCATTGCGTCATCTTTTGCAGCAATCCTGCTTAAAACTTTTGTCCATTTCCTGCGCAATGTTTCGGAATCATTTCATCAATACAACATTTATAATGTTTGGCTTTTTGTTTTGCCGATTGCCGGAATTTTGATTTCCACGATAATATTAAAACTTCTTTACAAAAAAAAAACTGATAAAGGGCTTGGTGGAATATTATATGCAATTTCGCATAAATCTTCCAAAGTGGAGGGCAAGAAAACCTATTCGCATATTCTTACAAGCGGAATTACAATCGGTTTAGGAGGTTCAGCTGGTCTTGAAGCTCCTATTGCCATAACAGGCTCTGCAATTGGTTCAAATATTTCAGATTTGTTTATGCTTGGACAAAAAGAGCGGACTATTTTATTAGCCTGCGGAGCTGCATCGGGAATAGCTTCTGTTTTTAACAGTCCTATTGCCGGGGTTATTTTTGCAATGGAAGTACTATTAACTGAGTTTTCCATTCCGTCTTTTATTCCGCTGCTTATTTCAACCGCTTCTGCAACAATTATATCAAAACTTCTTTATGGCGGGCAGCTTTTTTATCTTATTTCCAACGAATGGTATTTTAATGCAATACCATTTTATATTTTTCTGGGAATTCTCTGCGGGCTGATTTCCGTATATATGAAGCGTGTTACACTGTCTTTAGAAGAATATTTTGACAATAGAAAAGATAATAAAAGAATTCTTTTTGGTTTAGTGCTTACAGGATTATTAATTTTTATTTTTCCACCGTTATTCGGCGAAGGCTATAACTCAATTGATGTTCTGCTTACCGGAAATTACTACGAAACTCTTGATAACAGTCTGTTCTCAAATTTCAGTTACGATCCCTGGTTTATAATAATGTTTGCGGTTTTTATAGTATTTCTTAAAGTAGTTGCAACTGCGTTAACAATAGGTTCGGGCGGAAACGGAGGTATTTTTGCACCATCGCTGTTTACGGGTGCGTTTACCGGTTTCGGGCTTGCACATTTAGTAAATACAACGGGCATAAATAAATTAAATGTTTCCAATTTTATTGTTGTAGGAATGGCAGGAATTTTAAGCGGGGTTGTTCATGCACCGCTTACTGCTATATTTTTGATAGCAGAAATAACAGGCGGCTATGTGCTTTTTGTTCCGCTGATGATTGTTGTTGCCCTGTCTTATTTTATTACCCGTATTTTCGAACCGCATTCAATTTATACAAAAAAACTTGCCGAAACAGGACATTTGCTTACTGGTGATAAAGACAGCAATGTTTTAATGTTTTTAAATGTTTCGGAAGTTATTGAAAAAGATTTTATTGTTTTAAGAGCAGATAAATATTTGAATCAATTGATTGAAGCTTTTTCTAAAAGTAACAGAACTGTGTTTCCCGTTGTTAATGAAAAAGAAGATTTTATCGGCGTAGTTTTCCTTTATAATGTAAAAGATCTGCTTTTTGAACCTGATCTTTACGACAAAATGCTTATTCAGGATTTAACCGAAAAAATAGTTACAATTGATATTGACGAAAATATGGAATCGGTGATGAATAAGTTCGAAAAATCAAATCTATGGAATATTCCTGTAGTAAGCGGCAAAAAATATCTGGGTTTTGTTTCCCGTTCCAACATTTTTACTTATTACCGTAACAATTTAAAAAAATCAAATTATCTCCTATAAAAAACAGAGTAGGTTTTTTTATCTTCCAAATGTATTATATTGAAATGTTTATTTATTCATAATAATATAAGGAATATAAAATATGCAGAAAGGAAAATTTAAAGGGGTTTTTTCTGTAATATCTCTGGCGATTAGTATTCTTTTTACTTCAGTATTGTTTGCGCAAAATAAAACTGACAAATTAATAATAAACGATGCCGGATATTTCGAAATGCCGGGTTTAAATGTACTTGTTTATAATAATACTTTTCCCGAAGGACATCAGGGAGGAGTTGAAATTATTCAGCATGGAAACCGCATTGCAACAAACGGCGAATTGCGTTTAAACGCAACTCCCGGTCAGTGGCAGCCTATTCCAAAACTTGAAGGTTACGAATCCAGGGGTGTTAGTCCTTTGGAAGGGGAATTAACAAGCAGGAAAGTTGATAAAAATAATAATTCAATTAGTATGCCTCTCAGTTATCCCGATGAAAGCAGAATGCGTAAAGGTTTTAATCCTATTGTTTATCCTGATATAAATATTAAATATAATGTTACAGTAAAAGCAGAAGGGAAATCATTTACAATTACAGTTGATCTCGATGAACCGCTTCCGGCTGAATATGCAGATAAAGTCGGTTACATTCTTGAATTATTTCCAGGAGATTTATTCGGAAAAACATATTTTATGGATAATGTTAACGGAGTTTTCCCTCGTCAGCCGCACGGTCCTACCCAATTAAACAAGGATAATGTAGTTGAAGCAGCACCTATGGCAACAGGGAAAAAACTTGTAGTTGCTCCCGAAAGCGATTTGCTGCGGATGGTAATTGAAAGTTCAAATGCTGATTTACAATTAATTGACGGAAGTCTGCAGCATAACAACGGCTGGTTTACACTTCGTTCAGTTGTTCCGGTAGGAGCATCGAAAGGCGCCATTAAATGGAAAATCTCGCCGAATGTTATTACTGATTGGATTGAAAAACCGATTGTTCATATCAGTCAGGTTGGATATCATCCAAATCAGCCCAAAACAGCTTTTATCGAACTTGATAAAAACGATAAACTATTGAACAAAATTTCTTTATTAAAATTGGAAACTGATGGAAATTATAAAACAATAAAGGAACAAGCTCCAGAAGCTTGGGGACAATACCTGCGTTATCAGTATGCAAAATTTAATTTTACGGAAATCAAAGAATCAGGTGTTTATGTTGTTAAATACGGCGATTTCACAACAAATGTATTTCGTATAAATGAAGATGTTTACAAAAAAAATGTTTGGCAGCCTACTCTTGAATATTTTGTTCCTGTGCAGATGTGCCATATGCGGGTAAACCAGAAATACCGCGTTTGGCATGGGTTGTGTCATCAGGACGATGCATTGATGATGCCGCTAAACATCCGCCATTTCGACGGTTATAATAACGAAGCTGAAAACTCAACTCTTTCAAAATTCAAACCACTGGAGCCGGTGCCGGGTTTAAACGTAGGCGGATGGCACGATGCAGGTGATTATGACTTGCGTATTGAAAGTCAGGCGCAGACTGTTATTGCTCTTGGATTGGCTTATGAAGAATTCGGTGTAGAGCATGATGTAACTTATGTTGATCAGGAAAATAAACATGTGGAATTATTACAGCCTGACGGCAAAGCTGATATTCTTCAGCAGGTTGAGCATGGAGTGCTTGCAATATTATCAGGTTACCGCAGTATGGGTATGCTTTACAGAGGAATAATCGTACCGACATTGCGTCAGTATGTTCATCTTGGCGATGCCGGAAGCCACACCGATAATAAATTCTGCGAAGAAAAAGATCTGTTGGAAAAAGCTGCAAAGATTGAAGAAATGTGGCATATTAAAGTTGCAAACCGATATTCGAAGATTTTTGATCCGTTATTAGCATTTAAAGAAATTGAACTTGAAGTTCCAACTTTGGATGACAGACTTGTTTTTATGGAAACTAACCCCGATTGGCAATTGATTGGTGTTAACAGTCTTGCAATATCAGCCCGTGTTCTTAAAGATTACAACCCTGAACTTGCAAAAGAATGTCTTGTTGCAGCCGAGGATTTATATAATAGATTTAAAGATGGAAAGCGTAATAATGATAATTATTGGATGAGAAATCAAAAACTTGAAGCTCTTATAGAACTTATAATAACTACAGGAAAAAAAGAATATAAAGAAGATTTATGTGCAATGAGTTCTGAAGTCAGGAAAAGTTTTACTCATGCTGGCTGGAGCTTAGGAAGAGTTATGAGCTATGTTGACTGTAAAGATTTCGAAGATTCAGTTAAAGCTGCTGCTGTGGCATATAAACCGGTTTACGAAAAAATGCTTTCGCAGTCGCCTTATGGATCTCCGATGTCTAATACAGAATACGTAGCTTTTTCAGCATATTATCTTAATAAATTCTGGCCCGAATTATATCCAGCTGAACATTTATACAATGTTGTAAATTATTTACTAGGCTGCAGACCGGGAAATACAACAAACAGCCTTGTTTCGGGAGTAGGAGTAAACTCACCAACAATAGCCTATGGAACAAATAGAGCAGATTGGAGCTACATTCCTGGAGGAACTTTCTGGAATGCTGTAAATCTTGTTAGTCCGGATTATGCTGAAGACAAAGAATGGCCTTTTATCTGGCAGGAAAGAGAATATATAATTACCGCTCCATGCTATTTTATGTTTTCTGTTCTCGGTGCCGATAAAATACTTTCAGGAAAATAATCCTCGTTTATAATAAATTATCGTTGTGTTGCAGTCCCCGTCCAAAAGGCGGGGATTTTTTTTTGCTGAAAAAGGATTGGTACTTCAAAATAAATAAAATTCTTCAAACTTTAATATCCTTGGTATAAGGATGTTATTTATTTATATTTATAACGAAATATATATATGGTTCTTTCTTAATAAAAGTTTTAAATAATGTCTTGTAGTTTTCAAATTCTTGAATGTTATGAAGTTACTTTTATTAACTTCTAAATAATTTAATCGGAGACTGTTTTGAAAAGAGAAAAATTACTTTTACTATTTGTGGCAGGTTTAACATCATCTATTTTATTCGCACAGCTTTCATCTAAAGAAAAGATAAACCGGATATGGGCTGTAGATGACGGAGAAAAAATAAAGCAGGAAGACATAACGAATATCTTAGCAGAAGACTATGAAAAAAACAAAGTGTGGGACGGACAAAAAATATGTTTATCCGGTGCAGCAAATGAGATAATAGCATTTCAATTAATTATAGAAGCAGGCAGCGAAGGCGCAGAAAGCGTAAATGTAATTCTGCCGGAACTTAAAAATGAGAATTATGTAATTACAAATTCATCTATTTCGGAAGGCGATCCCTACGACTACAGGGACAAACGGATAGAAATGTTTGTGGAAGCTTATCAAGAAATTAAAGGAAGAACAAAAACAGGGTTTATTTGGTGGGATAACGACAGACCGATGCCAGATGAAGATTATATAGGAATGATGCCTGATGCGTTAATTCCGTTCGAAACGGTACCTTCAAAAGGAGGAGCGCCGTTTAATATCCAAACAGAAAAAAATCAAGGAGTATGGATTGATATTTATATCCCGAAGGATTGTCCTGGCGGAATATATTCCGGAACCGCAACAATAACAATAGGAGAAAATTTATATAAAGAAATACCGTTAGAATTAAAGGTTTACAATTTTATCTTACCCGACGAAACACATCTGCATAACTTTTTTCATTGTGCAGGAAATTATCATGTAGGATTAACCTATAAACACCGGGCAAAACACTCCCTTAATGACCCGGATTATAACCTGCTTGAAGGCAGGTATTGTCAGATGGCGCACAGACACAGAATGGATCTTTCTTTTAAAGCAAGTTTAACAGATATAGATAATCATTATAAACGATATATAATTGGTGATTATTTTTCATATCATAATAAATATGATGGACCGGGCATAATGCAATATCAAACAACCTATTCGATAGAAACTTATGGGTGTCCTGGTTCATTCAGCCCTGATACTGAAGAAGGCTGGCATATTCATTCCGATGCCTGGGTTAACTGGTTTGAAGAAAATGCACCAAATACAGAATATTTCAAGTATCTGTATGATGAACCTAAAGTAGAATTATATGATAAAATTAAAGAAAGAGCGGATTGGGTGCATAACAATCCGGGTCCCGGTAAAAGACTGAAACTATATAAGACAGGAATTATGGATCCAAGTTTATATGGATATGTTGATTACTGGTCATTAGCTGGGCATACTGGCTATTTTGATAATGTAAATCCCTGGTACGAAGCGGGCGGTAAGTCTGGATATCAACCAAAACTGGCAGCAGAACGCAGATTACTCGGGGAAAAAGTTGGAATTTACAACGGATGCAGACCTTCTTATGGCACAGGGTTTATCATTGATGCTCCGGCAAATGAATTTCGTGTAAACGCTTGGATAATGTGGAAGTATCATGTCGATCAATATTTCTATTGGTATACAACTTATTGGAGTTACAGTGATGAAAATAAAACTGCAAGAAATGTATTTAAAGATCCGGATACTAATTTAAAGCCAGATGGATTTAGTAACGGAGACGGATGGCTGTTTTATCCAGGAGAGCAGAAAGATTTTCCAAATACCGAAGATGATAAAAGTTTGTTCGGACCCATTGCCTCGATAAGAATGAAATCCTGGCGCAGAGGCGTGCAGGACTATGAATATTTATGGCTGGCAAAACAAGCAGGCATAAATTCGGATGAAATAGTTAATAAAATCGTTCCTCACGCATTTGATGAATGGAAGGTATCTAAAACATTTTATGCATCCTGGCCCGATCGAGGATATAAATACGAAGATGCCAGAAGGGAACTTGCTGAGATGATGGAATCAAACTCCGTAGGAGTTGAAAAAAAAACTGGGATAAGTTACTGCTTATACGAAGCTTTCCCAAATCCGTTTAATCCATCTACAGCAATAAAATTTTCGATTCCCAAAAAGGCATTTGTAAGTCTGAAAATATTTGACATTTTAGGCAGGGAAGTTGCAGAGTTATTGACAAGCGAAACAGAGGCAGGTGAGCATACAGTAAGATGGGATGCATCCAATATGACAAGTGGAGTATATTTCTGTCACTTAAATTTGGAAAAATTTTCATCCGTCAAAAAAATCATACTTTTAAAATAAGGAAATACTTCCGGTTAGTTTAATAGAAAATGCTAATTTGGCTTTTAGAAAAAAGACAAAGTAAGCGGAAAAGACTAACCGGAGGTAAATATGTATACAACGTATAGCAGTTTATACGA
>JAAYAN010000139.1 GCA_012719345.1 Ignavibacteria bacterium
AATATATCCACGGTGATGAGATTGCTGGTCATCTTGTTAAAAATGTCGGAAAGTTTTTATCGGATAGAAAGGTAAACAGAATTGTTAGGATTGTAGGGCAATCGAAAACCGCTTTAATGCAGTTTGCTAAAAACACTGTACAAAACGAAAACGTAACTATAAAGTATTTCCCGACTTTAGAGGAAGCTGAAAATTTTCTTAACAAATCCTGAGAAGCTGAAAATATCAAAAATTTAAGTATTTAATGTTTTTTTAAAAATTTGAAAATGTTATATTGTATTAAACAGATAAAAATATTGTGAGGATAATATGCATAAAGAAAGTATAGTTTTATTAAATAACGCAGTTGCCGATGAGCTTGCTGCTGTTCACCAGTATATGTATTTCCATTTTCGCTGCGACGATCAGGGATTTGATCTTCTTGCAAATTTATTTAAGAGAACCGCAATTGCTGAAATGATTCATATTGAAAGGTTAGCGGATAGGATTTTATTTCTTAAAGGCGAAGTAGAATTGAAAGCTGCATTTGAAGTTAAGAAAATACACAACGTTACCGAAATGCTCGAAATGGCTGCAAAAATGGAAGAAGACAGCGCCAAAGATTATAATAAAATGGCTAATCAATGTTCTGCCAATGCCGATTCTGTTTCAAAGCAATTGTTCGAAAGTCTGGTTGTTGAAGAAGAGACACATTACAATCAGTATGATACAGAGCTTGATAATCTTAAAAAATTCGGCGATAACTATCTGGCGCTTCAATCCATCGAAAGAAGCAAGGGCTTAAATACAGGTACAGCAGGCGCAATGTAATATTTAAACGGAATACTCCGGTATTCCGTTTTCTTTTTTTAAAAGGGTTGAGAGAGTAACAATGAAATTGTTAAAAGTATTTCTTTTATTATGTTTTATTCAAACCATTCCGGCAAAAGACAGACACACTCTTTTTACAAACTTATTAAAAGATAATATTGTAAACGGTAGCATACAATATGAGCAGTTAAAAAATGATGCGCGTCTGGAAAAATACCTGCATTATCTCGGAAAAACAAATCCATCCAAATTTCAAAGCAAAGAAGAAAAAATTGCATTTTACATAAATGCATATAATGCTTACACTTTAAAAATGTTATCCGAAAATTATCAAGTTGAAAGTATAAACGATCTTCATTTTGGCGGACTGATTCTTGGTTCGGTACTTAAAACAACGGTGTGGGATAAAGATTTTGTGAAGATAAATAATAAAACTATTACGCTTAATTATTTGCGGAATGAAATTATCGGATACAGATTTAAAGATGTCCGTGCCATTTTTGTGCTCTTCAACGGGGCAAAAGGTTCGCCGGACCTGCTTGATGAGGCTTACGAAGGCAGCAAGTTAAATATGCAATTTAATAAACAGATTAAAAAATTTCTGTGCGATAAAATAAAAAATAAATTCGATACAAAAAATAAAACTGCACATCTGTCGGAATTGTTCGACTGGTATTTTAACGATTTCGGCGGAACCAATAAAAAATTGTTTGGATTTTTATCTTCTTATCTTGAAGAAAAACTTAAAAAGCAGATACTTAAAGAAGCCAATAGCTGGCAGATTAAATATATTCCATTCGATTGGGATTTAAAAAAATAGATTGAAATGTAAGCAGTTCAAATGATTACCGGCAATATCAGGCAGAAAAAGCAATTACGGCAGCATATAAATAATTCCGGGAAATAATTTCTATTTTTTCTTAATTTAATCAAGTATTATATTTCCTTGTAAAAATAAAAATCAGAGGATAAAAATGAAGCATATAAGATATTTCATATTGATTTATTTTGCTTTGGTGTTTTTTCTAAATTCCTGCAGCACTGTTCCTATAACAGGCAGAAGCCAACTTAATATTATTCCTGCATCGCAAATGCTGTCGATGAGTTTTTCGCAATACGATGATTTTTTGAAGACAAATAAGTTAAGCAGCAATAAAGAACAGACTGCAATGATAAAAAGGGTTGGCTTAAAAATACAGAAAGCAGTTGAAAGGTATTTTACCGAGCATAATATGTCTTTATCTTTACAAGGTTATAATTGGGAATTTAATCTTGTTGAAAGCGATGAAGCAAATGCCTGGTGCATGCCCGGCGGTAAAGTAGTTTTTTATACGGGAATTTTACCGTTAACTCAAACTGAAACAGGCGTTGCAGTAGTAA
>JAAYAN010000140.1 GCA_012719345.1 Ignavibacteria bacterium
AGCAGTATCAAAAACAAAAGTAATACCGAAGAAAATATTTAACACACAAGACTTGAGTAAGGGAGATTCCCTTTTAGGGAACCCCATTCATCAAGCCGCCGCCTCTGGCGGCGGTAATCTGACTTTTCATCATGTTAAAGATGTCCGCAGGTATCCCACGCACAAAATTATCGAGATTAATTAAAATTGGGAAATAGCTGATCAGCATTGATATAAAGACAATGGAAAGAGAAGTTCCTTGTCCGAAGAATAATATGATGATCGGTGAAAAACCGATAATTGGGAATGAGTTGATAGCTACTGAAATCGGAATCCCAACATGCCGTAAAATTGGGAAAAATGAAAACAAGGCGACTATAGCAACTGCCATAATAAAACCGCTAACGAAGCCCGCGAAGGCTCTTTCTAATGTAATGAGCGTTTCCGAGATGATCAAACCGAAATTATCCTTAAATGAGGTATAAATGGTGGAAGGTGTTGGCAGGAAGGCTTCCAGGCTAGTTTCGTCATTATTAATCCTATCCACATTTATCCGATTTTCGGTCATTTGCCACACGGCAAGGAATACCGATAGAGTCGTAAATATAGCTAATATCTTTTTCATGCCATTGCCATTACTTTCCTAACTTTTTTTATTTCGTTGAAGAAACTTTCATCAGTCATAATTTCTCTGTGCCGACGATTTCCCATCTTGATAGGAATATCACTTATAATTTTTCCCGGTATCCCGGAGATGAATACGACGCGATCAGACAAGAAAACCGCTTCTTCAATATTATGGGTAACAAAAATGACAGTTTGGCCAATTTTTTGTTTAATGGATATCAGGTCGTAGTTAGCTTTTTCGCGGGTGATCATGTCGAGCGACGAAAACGGCTCATCCATTAACAGTATTTTTGGGTTGTAGACTAAGGCGCACGCTATGGCAGCCTTTTGTTTCATGCCTCCCGATAATTGGTGCGGATAAAAATCCTCAAAGCCTTTAAGGCCTACGAGCTCGATAATGGCGGTGACCGCGTCGTTATCTCTCGTTTTTTTAATTTCCAGAGGTAATTCTATGTTTTGCCGTACCGTCCTATTCGGCAATAACAATGGTTGTTGCGGTACGAAGCCCATTAAGCCACTCCGCACTGCTTGGGCAGGCGTCTGTTTGTTACAATAGACAGTCCCGGAATCGTAGGGCAGTAATCCTGCTATTATCCTTAATAGAGTGCTTTTCCCGGTGCCCGTTGGGCCGATTATCGATACGAATTCGTTTTTCCTTACGCTAAAATTTATATTTTCAATCCCGGTAACTTTATTAGCTCCGGAGCTGTATTTTTTGGTTATCTTATTTAATGTGATCACGAAACCTATTACTGATAAATTTTTTCAAGAATCGAATAGTCGACCAGTTCAGACGTTTCGGGGAGATGGGAAATTTGCCCGAGATGATAATATTTTTGCGCAAATGTCGAGACTTGAGGTTCATAAATCCACCCGATCTTTTCCTTGTCGAATAGAGCAATCGATTTTTTTATTAACCACAGCTCTTGCTCTTCGTCCAATGACGGCCCGCCGCAGCGAGGATCTCTCATCTGTTTTGCGGCGGTTTCGGGATTCGCGGCAACAAATTGATTTCCTTTAACCGTTGCTTTTAGCCATTTTTCCAACATCTCGGGCTTGTTTTTAATCGTCGTTTCTCGAGCGATCGCAATCATTGACGGCTGGCTAAAGCCTGGAATTTCGCTCGCGCTTAAGAACTTGTAGGGGATGCCGGCTTTTTCAACTTGGTATGCCTGTGTTGTCCAATAAGCAATCGATGCATCGACTTGTTTCGATAGAAACGGCGTAGCATCGCATCCTATCGTAACGAGATTCAGTTCGGATACTGGAACCCCAATATTTTCAGCAATAGCATTTTGGATGACGTCACCTGCGGTTATTCCGATTTTATATTTTTCTCCGTTGGGTTTGGTTTTCGCAAAGTCATTTATACTATCCAGGCCGGAATTTTCATTCACAATAAATCCCAATGGATTATCGTTCCAAAAGCTACCAAATGCTTTGACCCTCAAAACTTCTTGATTTTCTTTGCCCCGGCCTAATAGCAACGGGACGAGATCGTTATCGATCGCTATATCTACACTTTCATCTTGGGCAACCGTATTTGTTGACACGATGAATGAGGCTCCCGAGGGGCCTCCGGGAATAAGCTCTACATCCAAGCCTTCCTTGGCATAATAGCCATTAACGATTGCCGAACATATATTGGCGAATTCGCCATTTATGATCCAGCCAGCTTGAACTTTGACTTTTTCCAGATTTTTGACGGGAGGCGTTGTTGTTGTCGTTCTTGAATTGCCATAAAAAAGATACATTGATACCGCAACCAGGCAGAAAAGAATCGCAAACGCAAAATTTTTTTTTGTTATCATTTTTTTAATAATCAAGGTCATTTTTATCGCACTTACCGGCAACAAAAATACAAGGTAACCCTAAACTGTCAAAGTATTGGCACATTGCTTGACTGGCAAACCGCTCGGTACCGTAGTGGGTGCCACCGATTATATTAATTTTGTAGCGCCTAGCCATTTCGTGAGCCTTGAGGGCGGGCAAGAAATCTTTGCTAGGTCGAGTTATGCCTGTAAGAAAGGTGTTTATCCCATTTTCATGGATGGCTTCAATTGCCTCGGGAATATTGCCGCCACCTGCAATAATAGCAACTTTTCCGTTTTTTATGGCGGGATCACCGTAATTCCATTTTTTTACGCATGGCCCGATAATTTTTTTTGCGATTTTTTCCAATTCGAAAATGTCTTTCGCTTTACTGCTTCCAATACTTCCCACACTAACCCCGTAATATTCCAAAAAATCTTTTTCGGGGGTAATGTCAAGGGCTTTTGCCAGAGAGATAGAAGTAGAATACCGACCGTTTTTATCAAGCGGTGCGTGAAGCACATAGAGCGAGATCCCACATTCTTTCAGCTGCTTCATCAGGCGCTTGTCAATATCTATAAATGGATTATCCGCATTGATGTTCCAATTGACGGGATGATGTGAGAATATAAGACATTCTTTCTTATTTTCAGCAATTATTTTATCGATTACCTCATCGGATGGAAAAACAATCGAAAAAACATTTGTAATAATTCGCGCGTTGTCCAACATTAATCCCATGTATCTTTCTTTGAAATTGGCGCTAATAAATTCATTAAGATCAATAGTGTGCCAATCATCCTGACAATGGATGAGATCAAAATCCTTTTCCAATTGTTTGTATAATTTTATAGCTTCCATTGCTTATTGGTTATTATGTATTTGACGCTTAATATTGGGTGTGAAGAAATCATTTTTATTATACATTACATATTTGGCGGGTTGTAGTCAATATAAGGATACGTAACCACTCACTGGGGGCATTTATTCTCCCTTTGGAAAAGGGAGTACCCGTTAGGGGGAGGGATTTGAAATTTTGAATTTAAAAATCCTCCGGCGCGATTACGCGCCACCTCCTTTACAAAAGGAGGAATAAAAAATACAATCCCCAGTGAGTAGTTACAAGGATACCTGTTTCCATAAGGGGTCTAATGCCGTTTCAACTTCGTCCCAGACTGTCAGCAAGCGACCGAAGGGAAGCGCAGTGCCTCATCCCACTTATGTATTTTGTCTATCTTCTCCAATGCTCCGATAACAGCATCTACACCGGCATCACCAACGATCTGGAAAGGCGTTTTGCCGAGCACAAAAACAAAAAAGGCGGGCGATATACCAGCTCCCATCAAGTTGAAAAAATAGTTTACACCGAAGAATTTGCCACAAAATCCGAAGCGCTAAAGCGCGAAGCCGAAATCAAAAGTTGGAAGCGCGATAAAAAACTAGAACTTATCAAATTGCGCGGGAAATCCTGAGGAGCGAAGGGTTGCGGTGCGAAAAGAAACTATTATTGATCAAAAATTGATCAAAAACCAAAGTTGACACCATTTTTCCGACACCATTTGACACCATTTTCCCTTGAAATTAAGGCTTAATCGTGCTATCTTCAACAGGATGAAAATTCTAACTAATATTCGCTTCCTGAAA
>JAAYAN010000265.1 GCA_012719345.1 Ignavibacteria bacterium
GGCGAGTTTTCCGCTGAAGGTAGTCTTTCCTGAACCTTGCAGGCCTGCAATAAGAATTACTGATGGATTAAACCTCACACTGATATCGGTCTTTTCGCGTCCCATGAGTTCCACAAGCTCATCATGCACGATCTTGATCATCATCTGAGACGGATTAACCGACCTGAGAACCTCCTGGCCCAATGCCTTGGCTTTTACAGTATCAGTGAACTGTTTTGCAATCTTAAAATTTACGTCAGCATCAAGAAGGGCCCTTCTTACCTCCTTAAGTGTTTCAGCAATATTTATTTCTGATATTCTTCCCTGCCCCTTCAGTATCTTGAACGATTTATCAAGTCTTTCGCTTAAACTCTCAAACATATTATAATAATAAAGTTAATTCCAAACTACATTCTTTCAGGCATTTCCACGCCAAGCAACCACATAGCCGAGTAAATGATTCTGCTTATCAAATCTGACAATTCCAACCTCAGATCCCTGAGGTTAGAATCGGTTTCTCCCAGTATTGTAAAGTCATGATAGAACTGATTGTACTCCTTCGATAATTCATAGCAATAATTTGCAATTAATGCAGGACTATATCCGGAAGCAGCTTCAGAAACAACCACTGCAAATTTTTTGACAAGTTTGATCAATTCTATCTCTTTTGATCCTGGTACAGCTTTCTTTATCCTGGAAAGTTCAGGGATTATTCCCAACTGCTCAGCCTTCCTGAATACTGATTTAATTCTGGCATAGGTATATTGAATAAAAGGGCCGGTATTTCCGTTAAAATCTATCGATTCTGCAGGATTGAAAGTCATGTTTTTCCTGGGATCCACTTTAAGGATGAAGTATTTAAGAGCACCGAGACCTATTTTCCTGAATATTTCTTCTTTATCCTCTTCAGGAAAGTTATCCAGCTTTCCAAGTTCAGCTGACAACCCCCTGGCAGTATCCTTCATTTCTCTGATAATATCATCAGCATCAACAACAGTACCCTCTCTGGATTTCATTTTTCCTTCCGGAAGTTCAACCATCCCATAGGAAAAATGAATCAGTCCGTCGGCCCACTGGTAACCCGTCTTTTTCAGGATTGACCTGAGAACCTGAAAATGATAATTTTGCTCATTTCCAACAACATATATTGTCTTGTCAAATCCATAGTCCTCATATCTCTTAACTGCAGTACCAATATCCTGAGTAATATAAACGGCAGTACCGTCCGACCTCAGAAAAAGCTTCTGGTCCAGTCCATCCTGTGAGAGATCTATCCATACTGAGTTATCGCTGTTGCGATAGACTATATTCTTTTCCAGTGCATCCAGAACAATCTCTTTCCCTGTTATGTATGTTTCCGATTCGTAATAGATCCTGTCAAAGTCAACTCCCAGTGCACGGTAGGTTTCATCAAATCCCGCGTAAACCCAGGAGTTCATTTTCTTCCAAAGGTTAACAGTTTCTTCATCCCCAGCTTCCCACCTGAGAAGCATTTCGCGTGCTTCTTTCATGAGTTGAGACCGGTTCCTGGCCTCGTTTTCATCAAATCCTTCCCGTATTAGTTCTTCAACCTGGGCTTTATATTTCTGCTCAAAGAGAACATAGTATTTCCCAACAAGA
>JAAYAN010000141.1 GCA_012719345.1 Ignavibacteria bacterium
CTCATTTATCTTTCATACATTATGAAATTTGAAACAAAAGTTTTTACCGGTGATTATAGCTGCGGGGAAACACCTCTTCCCATTCCGAACAGAGAAGTTAAGCCCGTATACGCCGATGGTACTGCGTACGCAAGTGCGTGGGAGAGTAGGTAGTTGCCGGTTCTTTTTTTTATCAACCCTCTTTGGTCTTTCCATTTGAGGGTTTTTTATTTTAAAAAAATGTATAAAAATAATCTTTCCTGCATAATATTTAGTTATTGACTTTTAATTAAGAAATATTATAAAAAAATCCCTATATATTTTTGACACCAAAAATATTCTTTGTATTTTTCTGCGTTTAAAAATCAGGTTAATGTGGAAGATAAATTCGATTTGCATTTTATAGAGCATGGTTACGGAAACCGGTTTCAAGGTTTTCAGAACTTAATGAGACAGAGAATTAAGGAAATTCTTATAGTATCCAGTTTATATGATTTATACATTTTTGAAGAAGACGGTAAACTGTATGAACTTATACGTAATGAAACTAGGGCGCTTAATCTGGTTCATGCTCCGGAAATAACTCGCGTATCGAGCGGTTATGATGCTTTGAGAATTGCAAAGGAAGAAAAGCGCTTCGATCTGATTATTACAACAATGCATATTGAAGATATTGATGTAATTGAGTTTTCACAAAAAATTAAAGATGCTGGAATTAATGTTCCGATTGTATTGCTGGGATATGATAACCGAGAACTTCAGAGTATTATTCATACAAAAAATGTTTCTGTTTTCGATAAAATATTTATATGGCTTGGCGATTTTAGAATAATTCTTGCAATAATTCAGTATTTTGAAGATAAAATGAATGTTGATCATGATACAAGAATTGCAGGGGTTCAAAGTATTATTGTCGTTGAAGATAATATCCGGTACTATTCATATTTTAATTATCTTATTTATTTAGAAATTCTAAAACAAACACAAAGACTTATTTCGGAAGGAATTAATCTTTCGCACAGACATTTACGAAAAAGAGCAAGACCAAAAATATTATTTTGTTCTTCTTACGAAGAGGCATGGGATTATTATACAAAGTATGAAGAAAATATTTTGGGTATTATTGCTGATATTGAGTTCCCGATGCATGGAAAGTTGAACAATACTGCCGGATTGCAACTTACTAAAAACATTAAAAAGATAAATGATGAAACTCCCATTCTTATTTTATCGCAGAGTGAGGAATATAAATCGGAAGTTGAAAAATTAGGGGTTTCTTTTGTTCATAAATACGATCAATTGTTAATTGAAAAACTGCGGAATTTTTTCAACAGATATTTAAGTTTTGGGAATTTTATCTTCCGTACTGAAGACGGCATTGAAGTAGGACAGGCAAGAAACTTAAAAGAACTTGAAGAAAAACTTGCAATTGTTCCAGCTGAAAGTGTAAAGTTTCATGCAGAAAGAAATCATTTTTCGAATTGGTTAAAGGCAAGAACTGAATTTTGGCTTGCTCACCAGTTAAGACCGCGTAAAGTAAGCGAATTTCCCAGTATTGAAGCTTTACGAAGAAATCTTATTGAATCGCTTATAGAATATAGGCAGCAAAGATCTTTAGGTATTATTGAAGTTTTTGATAAAAGCACTTTCGATCCTGAGAAGAGTTTTGCGCGAATCGGAAAAGGTTCGATTGGCGGAAAAGCCAGGGGGCTGGGATTTGTAAACACTTTGATAAATAATTACGATATTCAGAATTATTTTGACGGAGTACGCATCGGTATTCCAGCGGGCATAGTTATAGCTTCAAATGTATTCGATCAGTTTCTTGAAGAAAATGATTTAAGGAATTTTGCTCTGGAATGCGATGATGATTTAGAAATTACCAGAAGATTTGTTAATGCGGAAAAATTTCCCGAAGATATTATTGCAGATCTTATTTCATTTTTGGAAATTGTGCATGAGCCTTTAGCAGTGCGTTCCTCAAGTCTTCTTGAAGATTCACAGTATCATCCTTTTGCGGGTGTATACCAGACTTATATGATTCCCAATAATCAAAGTTATCCTTTGCTTCGTTTGAATGAATTGCTTAATGCAATTAAAAGCGTTTATGCATCAACATTTTACCAGAATGCTAAAAGTTACATAAAAGTAACAAACTTCCGAAGTGATGAAGAAAAGATGGCTGTAATTGTGCAAAAAATAGTCGGGCACAATTATTCGGGAAGGTTTTATCCCGACTTTTCTGGTGTGGCAAAATCGTATAATTTTTATCCTTTGGCTCCGCAAAAAGCAACTGACGGTATAGCGTTAGTTGCTTTAGGACTTGGCAAAACAGTTGTAGATATAGGAGTTTGCACAAGATTTTGTCCTGCATTTCCAACAGATCTTATTCAGCTTTCTTCTGTTCAGGATACTCTTAAAGAAAGCCAGTCTAAATTTTATGCCTTAAAAATGAAAGTTGAAAGCAATTTCGGAAAAGTAACAACCGATAATTTAATCCAGCAGTTCCCAATAAATTCTGCCGAAGAGGACGGTACATTAAAATATTCGGCTTCTACTTATGTACCAGAGAGTGATGCAATTTATGATGGCCTTTCGCGACTGGGACCTCGGGTCATAACATTTAGCCCCATATTAAAAAACAACCTTTTTCCGTTGCCAAAAATATTAGAACTCCTTTTAGAAATGGGTTCTTGGGGGATGGGAACTCCGGTGGAAATTGAGTTTGCTGTAAATATGAAAAAGGAGCCTAAAGAGTTTGGTTTTTTACAGATGCGACCATTGCTAACAAGATTTGATTCTACACAGATGAATTTTTCGAATATCAGCGATGAAAAACTTTTATGCAAAAGCAACAGTGTTTTAGGACAAGGTACAATATCAGATATTACGGATATTGTTTATGTGGATTATGATGTATTTGAAAGAGCTCGCAGCAGAGAAGCAGCTGCCGAAATAAGCATTTTTAACAATCAATTGATAATGGAAGGAAGACATTATCTTTTGATAGGCTACGGCAGATGGGGTTCGCGCGATCCTTGGCTGGGTATTCCTGTTGTTTGGAGTGAAATATCAGGAGCAAAGGTAATTATTGAAGCGAATTTTAAGGATATTTCTGTAACTCCTTCGCAGGGAACTCATTTTTTTCAAAATCTCACATCGTTTATGATAGGTTACTTTTCTGTATCGAATAATAATAAAAATGAATTTATTGATCTTGAATGGTTAAAAACTTGCAAAATAGTGAATAAGCAAAAATATGTTAAGCATTTAAGATTGGAAAAACCATTAATTGTAAAAATGAATGACCGAGAAAACACTGGGATAATTATTAAACCGGAGTGATAATGCCTGAAAAAAAAGAAAAGCAAGATTACTTACAACATTGCCCCAGTTGCGGCAACAGTTTTACTCCTTGGCAGAAAGTTTTGCTGAAAGTTGACCGCGAACTTATATGTAAAAAATGCTGGAAAAAAATAATTCTGCTTCCTTCAGGCGAAAAATTATCTTCTGATACAGGATTAACTAAAAAACAAAACAAATAAGTATAAGTATTATGAATAAGAACAAACAATAAGTGTTAAATGATTTATAAAAGCAGTGATGAAGCTTTTGTGATGAAGTTTAATGATTTAACAATAATAAACAGTAGAGGTAAAAATGTCAGAATTTGTAAACAGCCTTCTTACCGAAGTTAAGGCAAAGAATCCGGCTGAACCGGAATTCCATCAGGCAGTGCAGGAAGTTGCCGAATCGTTAGAAATAGTACTTGAAAGATACCCCGAGTACAGAAAATCGAAAATTTTAGAAAGAATAATTGAGCCTGAAAGAGTTATTACTTTTCGTGTTCCTTGGGTAGATGAGCAAGGTGAAATTCATATCAATAAGGGTTTCAGAATTGAAATGAACAGCGCCATTGGTCCATATAAAGGCGGTTTAAGATTTCACCCTTCAGTTAATTTGGGTATTCTTAAATTTCTAGCTTTCGAACAAGTATTTAAAAACAGTCTAACAACTTTGCCAATGGGCGGCGGTAAAGGCGGTTCGGATTTTGACCCGAAGGGAAAAAGCGATTTGAAAATTATGCGTTTCTGCCAGGCTTTTATGACAGAATTATTCCGTCACATTGGTCCGAATACTGATGTTCCTGCAGGTGATATAGGTGTTGGTGGCAGAGAAATCGGTTATTTGTTCGGAATGTATAAAAAACTTAGAAACGAATTTACTGGTGTATTAACTGGAAAAGGACTTAACTGGGGAGGTTCGTTAATTAGACCTGAAGCTACAGGTTACGGCTGTGTTTATTTTGCTGCAGAAATGCTGAAAACAAAAGGTGAAACATTGGAAGGAAAGAAATGCCTTGTTTCAGGTAGCGGTAATGTTGCTCAGTATACTGTTGAAAAATTATTGCAGATGGGTGCAAAACCGGTTACATTGTCAGATTCTAACGGATATATTTATGATGAAGAAGGAATTGACAGAAAAAAATTGGATTTTATTCTTGAATTGAAAAATGTTAGAAGAGGCAGAATATCAGAATATGTTGAAAAATATCCAAATGCTGTTTATACAGAAGTAAATCCAAGTTTGAACTATAATCCTTTGTGGAATCATAAAGCAGATTGTGCATTTCCAAGTGCAACCCAAAACGAAATAAACGGAAATGATGCTCAGAATTTGGTTAAGAACGGAGTTTTTCTGGTAAGCGAAGGCGCAAATATGCCTACAAATATCGACGGCGTAAATATTTTCCTCGATAACAAAATTCTTTACGGGCCGGGAAAAGCTGCTAATGCAGGCGGCGTTGCTGTATCGGGACTTGAAATGGCACAGAACAGTATGCGCTTTAACTGGAGCAGAGAAGAAGTTGACAGCAGACTTCAAATGATTATGAAAGATATACACAGAAACTGCTTCGAAACAGCTCAATCATTCGGTACACCGGGTAATTATGTAAATGGTGCCAATATTGCCGGATTCTTAAAAGTTGCAAACGCAATGATGGATCAAGGAGTTATTTAATAATTCTGCTAATGTACCAGTCGGAAAAGCTTCCCGATTGGTACATTTATTTTATGTTTTCAGCTTCCCGAAAAAATATATTTTAAATAAAAAAAGCCGGCACAAAACCGGCGTAAAAAATAATCAAGAAAACCTCTTTTCTGCCAATTATCTATTCTTCGAAGTGTTTAATTATAAGGTTTTGATATTGCTTATGCATCGATTTGTAAATCCATTTTTTTATAAATCCTGATTTTTTAATCTCTTTTTCAAAGAAATTAACATTTTCTTTAAGATTCATAAGCAATTTGGTTTTTTCATCTTTAGTAAATTTTATAATACTTTCGGATGAGTTTAATTTTGCGGTAATCGATTCAAAAGTTTTCCTATACTGTTCGGAACCAGGCTGTGAAGGGATTTGCGTAATTATTTTTTTGCAAAAAGCCGTTAAAATTTTTCTTTCGTTCTTATCAAATTCAAAATCGTAATTTTTAAATAATTTTTTCATAATTCCTATTCTTTTAGTGAAAGAAGACTTTCCCGTATTTTCTGAAAACCGGGTTTAATTACATTGTAAATATAATTTAATCTTTCGTCATAAGGAATAAAAGAAGATTTCATTGCATTAATATTAAGTCTTTCAATATCATCCAGATTGATTCCAAAAAGTTTTGTAGCAGTGAAATACTCGTTTGTAAGTGTAGTGTCGCTCATCAGCCTGTCGTCTGTATTTAAGAAAACCCTGAATTTATGTTTATAAAGATAAGGAAACGGATGATTTTTAAGACTCGATACTGCTCCTGTGTGAAGATTACTAAGAAGGCATATTTCCAGCGGTATTCTTTTATCGAGAATAAATTGAGCAAGATCTCCTAGCGCAATAATATTTCCGGAATTATCAAAAACCATATCTTCGTGGAGCCTTGTTGCATGCCCGATACGGTGGCAACCGCAAATTTGTAAAGCCTGCCAAACAGATTCTTTTCCGAAAGCTTCGCCGGCATGAATTGTTATATTAAAATTTTCGCGTTTAATAAAATTGAATGCATCAAGATGTTTTTTTGGAGGAAAACCTCCTTCTTCACCTGCTAAATCAAATCCAACAACTCCATGTTTTCGGTAATTTACAGAAAGTTCGGCTATTTCCAGTGTGTTCTTCATATTACGCATACCGCATAAAATAAGTCCATACCCTACACCGTATTTTTTCTTTCCTTTTTCAAGTCCCAAAAGTACACTTTGAACTATATCATCATAATGCAAACCTTCCTTGCAATGAAAAACCGGAGCAAATCTTGTTTCAACATAGCAAACTCCGTCTGCAAACATATCTTCAATCATCTCAAATGCAACTCTCTCAAGTGCTTCTTTGGTTTGCAAAACTGAGGTGGTATGTTCAAATCCTTCAAGAAATTCCATAAGATTGCCTTTGTTAGCACCTCGATGAAACCATTTCCTGAGTTCATCAGGATTATCAGTTGGAAGTTTTTTATAACCATGTGCTTTTGCAAGCTCGATAATTGTTTTTGTTCGCAATCCTCCGTCAAGATGATCGTGAAGCAAAACTTTTGGTACAAGTCTAATAACTTCTTCAGTCTTCATTTTTTTCCTTTCTGCCAAAAATATCTTTTTGATATTTATAAGTCAACATTTTTATATTTTTAAAATTAAGAAACAGACAGTTTATTCTTGACTATACATTCGTAAAATGGTAATTTTTGATTCAATTATAAAAAAAAATAAGTAGGAGAAATAATGAAACGTGTTTTAATGTTGGTATCAATTGTCTCGATTTTTCTAGGAATATCAGCTTTTAGCTGTGGATCCAAAGAGATGGAAAGCGCTAAACTTGCTATTAAAAACAAGGAATGGGACAAAGCAAAAGAGCAGTTAAACATCGAAATAACCAATAATCCACAAAGCGATGAAGGTTATTATTGGTATGGTTACGTTCTTGCTGAGGAAGGAGATTATAATGGGATGAATGAATATTATAATAAATCACTTGCAATAAGTCCTAATTTTTCTGAAAACATTCAGAATGATAAAATGATTAATTGGCAGAAGAATTATAACAATGGTATCGATTCATATAAAAAGATGGCAGACTTGCCTGACGGCGAGCAAAAAAATATTGCTGCTGAAGAGACAATAAAAAGTTTCTACAATGCTACAGTTTGCAACCCCGATTCTGCAAATACTTTTCTGATGCTTACATATGCTTATTTAAGCGGGGCAAAATATGATGAAGCAGAAACATCTTCAAAAAAATATTTGGAATTGAATAAATCTGCCAATGCTTATGGTTTATTAGCAGACGTTCTGTACGCAAGAGGTGCGGTAAAAATGGATAAATATGCTGTTTCGGGTGATAAAAACGATAGTTTAGCCGCAATTAAAATATACGAACAAGAAATAGATGTTCTTCTTAAAGCAAAAAAAGAATACCCTGAAGAAAGCAGCCTTTTAACTAAATTATTAAATGCTTATATCGGAGCAAACAAAATTGAATTGGCTACTGATTCATTTAAAGAAGCTGTTGAAAAGGATCCGCAAAATAAACTTTTCCGCTATAATTTTGGTGTTGTTTTATTAAACCTTAAGAAATATGATGAATCTGTAGAACAATTTCAAAAAGCCATTGAGATAGATCCTGAATATTCTGAAGCTCTAAATAATCTTGCCGTTTCATATGTTCTTTGGGGTGCAAAAATACGTGAGGATAACGAGGCAAATAAAATTGATAGTGATAATTACAAGCCAAAATTCCAAAGTGCTATCGAGCCTTTGCAAAAATATCTCGAATTGAATCCAGAAGATCCAAAAGTATGGGATTTATTGGGCAGAGTTTATGCCAACATAGGCGAAAATGAAAAAGCTAATGAAGCTTTTGAAAAAGCAGAACAATTTCAATAACAATTAATTTCTTTATTTTTATTTACCCACAAATTCAAGAAATTGAATTGTGGGTAATTTTTTTTGGAGCAAAATCAATATGCAAAATGAAATGAAACAGCAACAGATAAATATTGAATTAGGGGAAAAAGAAGCCGAGGGAATTTATTCAAATTTAGCAATAATTACTCATTCTCCGGCTGAGTTTATTATCGATTTTACAAGAATAGTTCCGGGATTGCCAAAAGCAAAAGTCCACGCCCGAATAATAACAACTCCTCAGCATGCAAAAATGCTGCTCAAAGCTTTATCTGAAAATGTTGAAAAATATGAAGCAAGATTTGGAGAAATAAAACTTGAAGGACAGCAGAATCCACCTTTCGGTTTTATGGCTATGGAGAAAGAACCTAAAATTAATTAAATAAAAGAATTTGAAATATATCTTTAAAATACTGCTGATTATTCTTACATTTTATCAATCCGGTTTAGCGCAGTCTGTCTCTTTTAAGTATTATTCCGTTGACGACATTCTTCCCCAAAACTCGGTAAATGCAATAATGCAGGATAAAAAAGGCTTTATTTGGTTTGGTACCGAGGAAGGTATTTCAGTATTTGACGGAATAGAAAATAGATTCATAAATGTAAAAGACGGACTGTCTCATAATCATGTAAACGAAATATTTCAAGATTCAAAAGGATTATATTGGATAGGCACATTACGCGGGCTTGATGTGTACGATGGAAAGAAGTTTATCCAATTCGATAAAAAGCTTAAAGATTTGGGAAGAGTTACTACAATCTGTCAAGATAAAAAAGGCAGCATTATTTTTGCGACTCTCACACACGGTTTAGGAATTTTTAATCCTACTAAAAACATTCTTCGTTTTATTACCCAAAAAGACGGACTTCCTTCCGATTCAATTATTAAGTGTATAAATGATAAAAACAATAATATTTGGATAGGAACATCCGAAAATGGTATTGTTAGATTGACTAACGGAAAAGTAACCAAGTTTAACAAAGAAAATGGCTTGCCATCCGATGTTATTTACGAACTGTACGAAGATAAATCAGGAACTATATGGATTGCCACAGAAGCTGGAATAGTAAAATATTACGGAAAAAGTTTCAACTATTTAAGTGATCTTAACAGTAAAATTTCTGACAGAGTAACAGAAATATTTGAAGATAACAATGGGAAAATATGGATTTGCACCAAGGAGAATGGTGTTTATTATTACGATGGCAGTAATTTCGTAAATTATACTGAAAGAAACGGGTTATCCAATAACGAAGTGATATCGATATTAGAAGATAGACGCGGCGATATGTGGTTTGGAACACGCGACGGCGGAATTTCAAAATTATCGGTAGAAAAATTCCAGGTATTCTCAAAAAAGGACGGACTGCTTTCGGATAATGTTTTTGCAATAACAGTTGATAATAAAGGAGCATTATGGTTCGGGCATATAAGCAAAGGTATTACGCGGATTAAAAACGGTATTGCAGAAAATATTACTGCCAATAACGGAATTCCCAACAATGACGTTGCTTCAATTTATACTGATAGTTATGGAATAGTATGGATTGGTACACGCGATGGATTAAGCAGATATGAGGGTGGCAAGTTTAAAAATTATTCTCAGAAAGACGGTTTATCAGGAAAACTTGTTCTTTCAATGTTGGAAGACAGAAACAATAATTTATGGATAGGAACCGAACAAGGGATAATAAAATACGATAGGAATATCTTTCGTAATTTAAATGAAGAGCTTAATTTCCCGGAAGACTGGGTGACAGATATTTTTGAAGATGCCGACGGTAATTTATGGTTTAGTTTATTTGAACAAGGGATTGTTAAACTTGACGGTAATAAACTTACAAGAATCACAAAAAACGACGGGCTGCCGAGCAATGAAATATTTTCTATAACTCAGGACAAATACGGAGATATGTGGTTTGCATCCTTAGGCGGAGGATTGATAAAGTATAATGGATTAAAATTTACAAATTACACAACGGATAACGGGCTTTCGAGCAACAGCTGTTATTCTCTTATTGAAGACGGAGATTTTATTTACATCGGTACAGCTCGCGGTATTACAAGATTTGAGTATACGAAGTTCGATGTAAAAGGAAATGAAGCATTTAAAGTCTATAATACAAAAGACGGACTGATATCATCCGAAATGAACCAGGGAGCTTATTTCAAAGATAAAAAAAGAAATCTTTGGTTTGGAACTCAAAAAGGAGTAGTTACATTTAATCCTAATTCACAACCAAAACTTGTACCGCCCGTTGTATATATTACTAATCTGAAAATAAGTGACAGAGAAACAGAAAAGGATATCTTGCCAGAGGGAAATATTACTCTTAAATTCGATCAAAATAATATCCGGTTTGATTTTTCTGCAATAAACTTTTCTTCACCGGAAAAAACTGTATATAAATATATTCTTGAAGGAATTGATGATAATTGGACAACAACAGCACAAAGGTCTGTGTCATACCGTTCGCTTCCTTCCCAAAAATATGTTTTTAAAGTTAAATGCTGTAACAGCGACGGTGTTTGGAGCGAATCCGAAACCAAACTGAACTTTGAAATATCCCCGCCCTATTGGTTAACCTGGTGGTTTTTAACATTTTTATTTGTATTGATAACTGCTGGTGTATACTCGATATATCTTTATAAAACCAAACAGGTAAGCAGACGAAATATTGAACTGGAAGAAACCGTAAAAAAAAGAACTTACGAGCTCGCTTTGGCAAAAGAAAAATCGGATGAACTTTTACAGAATATTCTGCCTGTATCCCTAGTTGAAGAATTGAGTAAAAATGGGTTAGTTAAACCTCGTGAGTATAAGAACGTTACAATTCTATTTACTGACTTTAAGGGCTTTACATCAACAGCAGCGGTGCTGCCTGCCGATAAACTTGTAAAAGAATTAAATGAGCTATTTAAAGGATTCGATTACATAGTTGAGAAATATGGATTAGAAAAAATGAAAACGATCGGCGATTCCTATATGCTTGCAGGAGGCATACCTGTTGAATGCGATGACCATGCCGTGAAGATAATTATAGCTGGATTGGAAATGCTTGAATTTATAAATTCGCGTAACGAAACTTCTTCAGTAAAATGGGAAATGCGTGTTGGGGTTCATTCCGGTCAAGTGGTTGCCGGCGTTGTAGGAACCAAAAAATTTACATACGATATATGGGGTGATACTGTTAACATAGCCAGTCGTATGGAAACTGCGGGCGAACCCGGATTAATAAATGTTTCGGCATATACTTATCAACTGATAAAAGATTATTTTGAATGCAAATACAGAGGGAAGATAGAAGTAAAAGGAAAGGGCGGACTTGATATGTATTTTGTAACAAGTATTAAGTCAGATTTCAAAGAAAAATTTAAAAAAGAATACATTATTTAATACCTCCTCTTAAATTAACTCATATTAAACCGATTATATTTCATCAGCAATTTATTCTATAATAAAATATTTTCAGAATCATAAACGGATTTAGGATATTGGAAGATATTGTGATGTATAGATTTTCAGATGTACTGAAAGCAATAGAAAATTCAAAAATACTTATGTTTATTAAAATGAGCAATTAATGTTGACAATTTATAAAAATGAAGCAATAATTGCATTTGTTGCGAATCCCATATTCCCAAAAGGTAAACCCTCTTTGCGAATAAAAAAGATATTAAATTCAAAGAAAAGAGACAGAATCTCTTTAACTCCTAAAAAGCAGATAAAGCAGCAGCAGAAGCATAACCCAATTAAATAAACGTAAGTTAAATTTAGAAAAAACGAAAAAAATAAAATAAAAAAATATTGGCAAAGAAATTGCAATAGTAAAAAATAAAAGAGATTTGCGCGCAATTTATGAAACTTAGATTTATACAGGAAATCTTCTTTTGGCAATTAGTTTTTTTTAAAAGCTGGAGATTTTAGTTTAGTTAAGAATGTTACTAATAAAATAAAACATAAAAGATGAAGAAAAATAATTACATTTTAATCGTTTTTGTAGCATTTTTGGGCGGTTGTTTCGATATGCCTAAAGATGTTGTTGCCCCCTCTTGGGATGCAAATTTGAAATTGCCTCTTACAAATTATTCATACACTTTGCTTGATGCAATTAAGGACGATTCAGCGCTGATCTATTCAAAAAATCCCGAAAATTACGGACTAATTTATTACAATAAAACAGATAGTCTTGAGAAGATAAAATTAGGAAGAGAAGTATCTGTTGATCAATTTTCTTTTGCAACCAGTGAGCAATTAGGCGAAATAAAAATTAATGATATTCCTCCTATTGTTATGGAAATAAGAGTTGAAGATTGGACGGATAATGTAAAAAGCGGTATGTATTTAGTTTTTCCTGAAAATACAAGTGTTGTATTATCACCTTTTGCCAGTAACAATCAGTTTAGTGAAGTGATAGTAAACGAAGGTTATATGGATATTAATATTAAAAACAATCTGCCCGTTGACCTTGAGTTAAGAGGAATGTTGATAAGAAATGCTGTTACGCAAAGTACGATAATTGAAAAATACATTGATGATATTGTGTATGTTAGTGCTAATGGCGAAGTTAACTTACCATTCAATATTGCAGGAAAAACAATAACAGATTCATTAGAATATTATGGAATATTTCATACGGACGGCAGTAACGGTGTGCTATGCCAGATTCCTTATGTAGCTGGAACGGAAATAAAAGCTTCGCTAAGAGATTTATCTTTAGAAAGCGTTTTGGCTCCAATTCCTGATCAAGATCCAATTATTATTTCGGATGCAGTTGAATTTGATGATTCAAATAAAATTCTGAATGCTGTGATTGATGAAGGTTCTTTTAATGTTTCAATACGAAATGATTTTTCGACTGAAATAAATGTTCAACTTATAGTTGACCAGCTTATAAATTCTTCCGGGCAGCAATATTCTGTTTCACGGAATATACCTGCAAAATCAAATGTTGTAATTTCTGAAAGCAGTCTGAAAAATTGGCAATTGAAGTTTAATTCTTTAAGCAATTCGGTAAATTATACTGCAAATGCACGTATTTTAAATTCAAATGGAAAAGATGTTAGAATTAACATTTCTGATAATGTAACAATTAATGGAAGTTTCAGCCGAATAGTTTTGGGTTCGATTGAAGGACAAATTAAACCGACAAGAGTAGTTTTTCCCGAAAAAAGAATTCATTCAAATTTTGATAAACTGAATGAAAAAATTGACTTCAGCCAGTTGAATTTTTCGGATAACAGCGATATATATATAAATCTTACTTCGGATGCTGCTGTTGATATTATTTTTAACGGAAATCTTGTAATTTCTAATGGAAATCTATCGCAGAATAAATCAATTAATCTTAATAATATTTTAATAAATACAAACAATTCTACTAAAATCAGTTTGAAAGACTATGGACTTCTGAATATTCTAAATAGCTTTTCGGGTGATTTGCCTACGGATTTTATTTTAACTGGAAATGCGCTTGTCAATCCTTATTACCGATCCGATATTGTTATTCCGAATAAGAATCTTATAACTCCTTCAATAACATATGATATTCCGTTCGAGTTTAATATCAGCGGAGGAAATATTACTGATACACTCGATATTGATATAGATTCAAAAGATGATATTGATAAACTTAAATCTATTGAATTAGTTTTAGAATTAAAAAATACAATTCCGGCAGAAGTATCTTTTTATTCGGAAATTATCGGTCAATATGGAAACGTGCTGTTTACAATTCCGCTGAACAGCAGTGAAAGCAACAGAATTTCAGTTCCCGCTCCAACATACAGTTCAGAAAATGTAACTCCGGGAACATCCAGGCAAAGTATAATTCTTACTGAACAAAATGCCGACGATTTTATCAGCAGTTCAAAAATGGTTGTTCATTTTCAGTTTCAAACTAAAGGGGCAACAGCAGGTGAACTCGCCAAATTTAAAATTTCAGATTTTATTCAGTTAAAAATGTCAGGTAATTTAACTTATCGGGTAAATGAAGATGATTAAAAAATATTTATACAGCTCAATAATTTTAAGTTTTATTTTTGGTGCAATTAACGCCCAATATATTGGTTCCTCCGGTTTATCCGATCCTGTTTCGGTTTCTCTCGGAAATACATATACAGCCCGACCGGATGGAATATATTCAATAGGTAAAAATCCGGCTAATCTTGCTTTTTTGGAAAATTCGGAAATGTATTGCCCTTTACCTATTCCGGAAATATCCGTTTCAGCGGGAACTGATTTTATGAATATAGATGAGTTTAATTACTTTTTTGGCGGTGACGGACAAAACCAGAACGGAGAGACAATTGGCAGATATTTAACCCCGAAAGATGTTACTAGGTTTAAAGATTTATTTGAAAACGGTAATAATGTAAATGGGGATATTTCAATTAGATATTTAGCTTTTACACTAAAACTTGCGCCTTCAATTGGAGTTTTCGGTTTTTCAATTTCAGACAGAGTCTCCGTTAACGCTTCGGTTCCACGGGATTTAGTTGAGCTTATGGATGGAAATGAAATCGGTAAAGAATACAGCCTATCGGATTTGCGTTTAAATTCTTGGTACGTCCGCGATTATACTTTAAGTTACGGAAGGGATTTATCTTCTTTGATGCCTGATTATTTTAATTCATTTTCAGCAGGAATTTCCCTTAAACTTCTGCATGGTTTTTCTTACAGCCGCATCGAAAGTTCGGGTTCAAGTTTTCAAGTTACCGACGATGCCCGGATGAATTTTGTTGGGGACTTAAGTGTTAGATCGGCTTTTTCTCCTGATTTCGGAGTAAAGTACGATTTTGAAGAAGAAGAAAAAAAATCAGCTGTAAGCGGACCTTTTCATACTCCCGCCGGAACAGGTTTTGGTCTGGATTTAGGCGTGACCGCTAAAATGTTTGATTATTTCACATTTGCAATTTCAGTAACTGATATCGGTTCGATTAAATGGGATAAAGAAACTGCAAATTATATTTCGGATACAAAATTTACTCTCGACGGATTTTTTGGAAAAGACAACTACAGCGATATTGTAGATTCAGCATTAAAAACGTTAGAACCAAAAGGTGAATACGCAAAAGAATTTTCCTCGGATTTGCCAACGGCTTTGCATATTGGGGCTGCCTTTTCCTTAGATAAATTTCTTGCAGTGAATTTTCCGGGAACTATGGATATTTATGCCGATTATCACCAAGGATTTAATGAAATGCCTTTGAATTCTTTAACTCCTCGTTTTGCTTTGGGGGTTGATTGGAAACCGGCAAAATGGTTTGCTTTCCGCAATGGTATTTCAGCCGGCGGAATTGAAGGATTTAATTGGTCCGCAGGAATAGGTTTTGATACAGGAGCATTAAGAATAGATTTTGCAACACAGCATTTTCATTCGTGGCTTAACGGAAACAGTGCAAAAAGGGTAAGTCTATTGGTCGGTTCGCGCTGGATATTTTAATTGCTTAAGAAAATTTCGTAGCTGTAACGAAGAATCATAAATGAAACAATTATTAAAAATATTATACGGATAAATTTATTTCCTTTTATGAAGGCAAGCTTTGTTCCAGTTAAACTTCCTAAAATATTAGAAATTGCCATAATTATTGCAATGCCGAGAAGAAAATTGCCTTGAGCTATAAAAACAATTAAAGCTGAAATGTTTGTAATGCAGTTAACTGCTTTTGCATAAGCCGATGCAGAAAGAAGATCAAATCCTAAAAAGTAAACAAATCCAAGCATTAAGAAACTGCCTGTTCCGGGACCGAAAAAACCGTCATAAAATCCGACTGTAAACCCTATTATACTGCCAAGAAAAATCTGTTTTTTAAGCGGCACCTGTTTTTGATCTGATAATCCGAAATCTTTTTTAATAAAAGTATAAAATGCAACAATTATAAGAATTATAAGAATTAAGGGTTTGAGTCTGGATGAATCTATGTAAGAAAGAGTTAAAACTCCTAAATTAGATGCAATGAAAGCAATTATTGATATTATAAAAAGAAGTAAGTAGTTGTATTTTACTCTTTTAGAATATTGGCAAGCCACAACTGCTGTTCCGCTTAATGAAGCAATTTTATTTGTGCCAAGAACCGTAGGAACAGATTCAAAAGGCAAATTTATCAGCAGCGCTGGAATTTGAATCAGTCCGCCGCCGCCGGCAATAGAATCCATAAATCCGGCTGAAAATGCGAAAAATATCAGTGTTAAAACTGTTAATGTATTGTAATCGTAAAAGAAGTCAGCAAATATCATAAAAAATTAAATTGTACGAATAAGGGAAACAGTGTAAGAAATAAAAATAATAAGAAAAACCGCTGCCATCCACCTTTTAATCTGAAATGATTTGGAGAAAAACAAAAATAAAAACAACAATATTGTGCCTGTTGAAAGCAAAGCAATATCGATATTGAAAACAGGATTAAAATTGAGAGGATTAATAAGAGAGCTTATTCCCAATATTAAAAAAATGTTAAATATATTAGAACCGATTACATTTCCTACAGCTATATCATTATTTTTTTTAATTGCCGCAACAACAGAAGTTGCTAGTTCCGGAAGAGAAGTTCCTGCAGCAACAATTGTAAGTCCTATTATTTTTTCGCTGATTCCGAAGAACTGTGCAATCTCAATTGCAGAATCAACAACGAACTTGCCGCCAAATACAAGTCCGGCTAATCCTGCTAGAATAAGCAGAATAATTTGTATGGAGGAATGATGTTTTTTCAGATTTTCTTCTTGAGCTTTATGCATTTTAAATTGATTATAAACATACTTCAAAAAAAGCAAAAAGAAAGCAAGCAATATCAAACCGTCATAACGGGATAAAATTTCTTTACCGGAAAAAAAGAAATCGTTGGTTAAAATGAACATAATAATAATTGCAGCAAACGAAATAGGGATATCCTTACGAACAGTATTAACCGGAACAGAAATAGGAAAAATTACTCCTGTTATTCCTAAAATAACAAAAAGATTAAAGTTGTTGCTTCCTATTACATTTCCAAAAACAATATCCTGATGATTAGAATATGAGGCAATTGCGTTAACTACTAATTCAGGCGCAGAAGTTCCGAAAGCCACAACTGTTAGTCCGATTATAATATCCGAAATATTAAATCGTTTTGCAAGGGCAGAAGCTCCGTTAACAAGCCAGTCTGCTCCCTTTATAAGCAGCAGGAAACCGATAATAAGAAGTGTAATATTTATTAACATTTAAGATTCTCACTTTCTTCAAGTATTTTGAAAACTGTTTTTTAATGATAATTTTAATAAGGCAAACCCTATTACACCCGCAATTAATGATGAAAATAATATTACAAGCTTACTATTATCTATAATTAAGGGGTTATCGAATGCAAGCAATGTAATAAATATCGACATTGTAAATCCTATACCGCCTAAAAAGCCAACCCCGATAATATTTTTCCAATTTAATTCATCAGGCAGTTTGCAGATTCCGAATGAAACAGCCGCAAAACTGAAAAGAAAAATACCTGCAGGTTTTCCTATTATCAATCCTGCGGAAATTCCATACGAATATATTTGCGTAAAAATACTTTGAATATCGGAATTAAGCGCTATTGCCGTGTTAGCCAATGCAAAGACAGGAAGAATTAAAAAAGCAACAGGTTCATGCAGAAAATGCTGAAGTTTGTAGGATGCAGTATTTTTTCCTCCATCGCCGAAAGGTATTGCAAATGCAAGCAAAACACCTGTTATTGTTGCGTGAACACCGCTGTTTAGCATAAAATACCACATAATTACACCTCCTATAATATATGGTATCAGATTATGAATTTTTAATCTGTTTAATATAAGAAGGAGTACGAAAACACCAAGTGCCAGAAAAAGGTTAAACAATGATAAGGTAGTAGTGTAAAAAACAGCGATAATAATGATAGCTCCAAGATCGTCAATAACTGCAAGAGCTGTAAGAAAAACTTTTAGAGAAACAGGAACCCTGCTTCCTAATAACGATAAAATTCCCAAGGCAAATGCAATATCAGTTGCCATCGGAATGCCAGCCCCGGATTGTGTTTCTGTTCCGTAATTAAATATAAGATATAAACCTGCCGGAACAATCATTCCGCCAAGTGCTCCTGAAACAGGCAATAAGGCATTCTTAATATCGGAAAGTTCTCCGTCGTAAATCTCTCTTTCAAGTTCTAACCCTATTAGTAAAAAGAAAACAGCCATTAAGCCGTCGTTAATCCAATGTTCCAAGCTCATTCCGGCAATGTACACTTTCCAAAACTGTGTGTATCCGGTTTGAAAAAACGAATTAGCTAATATAAGAGATATAATTGTGCAAATAATTAAAACTATGCCGCCGGCTTTTTCGCTTTCGATAAATTCCCTGAATAATTTTGTTATTTGCATAAAAACTCCTGCATTAATGAATATAATTTCTGCTATTTCCTCTTTTTTATTTCCTCTTTAACAAGCAGTTTAGCTTCAATTATTTCCTGATTATAAATATGAAGATTTCCGCCTATTTTTTTAATAATATGATCTTCGTGAGCGTCGAGTTCATTATCAACAAGAACAAGCCGCCAAATGTTCTTTATTATTTCAAATTTTTCTTCTTCGCTAAAATTAGAATTTATTATCTCAGTAAATTCATAAAGGCTCACACTTTCTTTTATTTCCTGATGCGATAGTTCAATAAGTTCTTCAATAATTTTTTCTTCAAGTCCAAAAGTATTTTTCATTATATCAATAATTTTAAGTCTTTCTTCCGGGCGGAATTCATTATCGGAATTCGCAACTTCAATCAACAAAGCACAAGTTGCAATCTGAACTTTGTTATTTTGTTTACCGGGGATATTGCCGCTTTCTTCGCAGTCATTTCCGCAAATAATACTTTTAATAAAACCCAGCATTAATAATCTCCTTTGCTGATATTTGTCCGTTCGTATAATTCAGCCATTTCTTTATAAACTTTAGCAATACTTTTATTTAATTGTTCTTTTGTGAAACGCCAGCACCAATTACCGCCAAGTTTTCCGGGAAAATTCATCCGGGCTTCATTTCCAAGTTCAAGAATATCCTGCAAAGGTATTACAACTATATTTGCGCAAGAAGCGTAAGCCGATTTAATTGCGGCAAAAGTAAGACTTTTATCATCAGCTTGTAAATACTTTTTAGCATGTTTGTAAACACCGGTTTTATTTTTTTTCTCGTTTTCGAAGAAACCTTTTGTTGTTTCGTTATCGTGAGAACCAGTATGTACAACACAGTTTTTATCGAAATTATGAGGTAAAAATCTTTTATCGCCCGAAGCACCGAAAGCAAATTGCAAAATTCGGATTCCAGGAAAGTTAAATTTATCGCGTAAATCTGCTACCTCTTTTGTTATTACACCAAGGTCTTCTGCAATAATCGGTAAATCGCCCAATTCTTTTCTTATTTCAGAAAAAAGTTTTTCTCCGGGGGCTTTTACCCATCGTCCGTTTATTGCGTTTGGGGCGCCTCCGGGAATTTCCCAATAAGATTCAAAACCGCGGAAATGATCAATTCTTATAATATCTACTAATTTTAAAAGATTTGTGAACCTTTTTTTCCACCATCTAAAATTATTTCTTTCCATTACATCCCAGCGGTAAAGGGGATTTCCCCAAAGCTGTCCTGTTTCACTGAAATAATCCGGAGGAACACCGGCAACAAATTCGAGTTTGCCTGTTTCGTTAACCGAAAAAAGATTTTTTTCTGCCCAGCAATCGGCACTATCGTATGCAATAAAAATAGGCAGGTCGCCAATTATTTCAATTCCTTTATTATTGGCATAGGAACGCAAAGAACTCCATTGTTTGAAGAAAACTGATTGAATGAATTTATGAAAATTTACTCTGTCTTCAAGTTTAATAGTCCATAATTCAACGGCATTATCCTTTCTGAAAGCAATATCATCACTCCATTTTGTCCACTCAACACCGCCATGGAATTCTTTTGCTGCCATAAAAAGGGCATAATCGTCAAGCCAATCTTTGTTTTCATCACAAAAATATCTGCAGTAATCTTCAAGAGAATAATTCTGTTCTTTAAATTTTTCATAAGCTTGGTTAAGAAGTTCGAACTTGAAATTAATCAGCGGTCCGAAATCTATTTTTGCAGAATCAAACTTAGGAATCTGTATATTTTTTTCGAGCAAACCGTCTTGAATTAAAAGATCGGGACTTATCAATAAAGGATTTCCTGCAAAAGCTGAAAAACATTGATAAGGAGAGTCGCCGTATCCTGTAGGTCCCAGAGGAAAAACCTGCCAGATATTCTGGCCTGCCGATTCAAGAAAATCGATAAAACTGTAAGCTTCCTTACCTAAATCTCCAATTCCGTATCTGCCCGGTAAAGAAGTTGGATGAAGCAAAATTCCTGCTGATCTTTTTAAACTCATAAAATTCCCGATTGCTATTTTTAATTAAAAACATGCTAAATTTAACAAAATTCAAGCTTTATTTAAGGAATAATTTTTCTATATTTAGCGCCCGGAATAATCCAATAGTATTATAAAAAATAAAATTGAAAGATTTTAAATAAATCCATTGCTTTATAATTTTAGAATTGCTATTTTGAACTTCACGATGCTTTATTCTGCATGAATTCTTCCGGTTAAAAAAGCAGCTTTTTCTTTAAATTTTTAACTTTTTAAATTTTTACGACCTTTGGTTGTAAATAAAATAATTGAGGTGTTTAATGAAAGTTACCCGACTTTTTACAAAAGCGGATCAGGATCCACTGTTGAATGTGGAATTTGAAAAACGCATATCAGAAATCAAAAACCCCGACGGAACCAGTGTTTTCAAAATGGAAGATGTTATGGTTCCTAAAAGCTGGTCGCAGGTTGCTACGGATATTATTGCGCAGAAATATTTCCGTAAAGCTGGCGTGCCAAGATTAATGAGAAAAGTAAAAGAGAAAGGGATTCCTGTCTGGCTTCAGGCATCGGAACCAGATACTGAAAAACTAGAAAACTTACCTGAAAAAGAAAGATTTACTTCGGAAATAGATGCAAGGCAGGTATTTCACAGATTAGCCGGAACCTGGACTTATTGGGGCTGGAAAGCCGGTTATTTTGATACGGAAGATGATGCAAAAGCCTTTTATGATGAACATTTATATATGTTAACTTGTCAATATGCCGCTCCTAACAGTCCGCAGTGGTTTAATACCGGATTACATTGGGCTTACGGAATAAACGGACCATCGCAAGGCCATTTTTATGTAGATTATAAAACAGGAAAACTTACCGAATCCGAAGATGCATATACTCATCCTCAGCCGCATGCTTGTTTTATTCAGTCAGTTAACGACACTCTAGTAAATAAAGGCGGAATTATGGATTTATGGGTACGCGAAGCTCGTTTATTTAAATACGGTTCGGGTACTGGTTCAAACTTTTCGAGCATCCGCGGTTCAAACGAGTCATTAAGCGGCGGAGGAAAATCAAGCGGTTTGATGTCTTTTCTAAAAATAGGTGACCGTTCTGCAGGTGCCATAAAATCTGGCGGAACAACACGCCGAGCTGCAAAAATGATTACATTGGATATTGATCATCCTGATATAGAAGAATATATTAATTGGAAAGTTATTGAAGAACAAAAAGTTGCTGCTTTAGTAACAGGATCTAAATTAAACAATTATCACCTTAATAACATAATGCAGGCTTGTTTTAAAGAGCATCCCGAAAATGACAGATTCAATAAAAGAAAGAATAAATTTTTAAATAAAGCTGTTTCGGAGGCACGATCTGCTTTTATAGCCGATAATTATATCGAAAGAGTTATTCAGCTTGCAAAATTAGGATTTACATCAATAGAATTTCCTGAATATGATACAGATTGGAATTCGGAAGCTTATGCAACTGTAGCCGGACAAAATTCGAATAATTCGGTAAGAGTAACCAACGATTTTATGTCGGCAGTAATTGAAGATAAGGAATGGAATCTGGTTTTCAGAGTTGAGAAGGATAGAGCAGCAAACGAAAACAGGAAGCCGAAAGCATCCAAAACTCTTCGTGCCCGCGATCTTTGGGAAGATATTGCTTTTGCTGCCTGGTCTTGCGCCGATCCCGGATTGCAATATCATACCACAATTAACGAGTGGCACACTTGTCCCGAAGACGGACAGATAAAAGCTTCAAATCCTTGCAGCGAATATATGTTTATTGATGATACTGCATGTAATCTTGCATCATTAAATGTTGTTAAGTTTTATAATGTTGAAACACAGAAATTTGATGTGGAAGCATACAGACACGCTTCTCGGTTATGGACTATTGTTTTGGAGATTTCTGTTTTGATGGCTCAATATCCCAGCGAAAAAATTGCTGAATTAAGTTATGAATTCAGAACCTTGGGACTTGGTTATGCAAATCTCGGTTCGCTTTTAATGCGCCAGGGAATTGCTTACGACAGTAACGAAGCTTATGCCATCTGCGCTGCGCTTACAGCAATTATGCATATGAAAGCATATGCTACTTCGGCAGAAATGGCAAAAGAGAAAGGGACATTCAGCCGTTACGAAAAAAATAAAGAACACGTTTTAAGAGTATTACGTAATCACAAACGGGCAGCATATAATGTTCCCCAGGAAGAATACGAAAAATTAAGTATTTATCCTACCGGTATCAATCCTCAATATTGTCCGTCGGATCTGCTAACCGCTGCACGCGAAGATGCAGATATAGCTGTTGAAATGGCTTCACAATACGGAGTAAGAAATGCTCAGGTAACAGTTATTGCTCCTACCGGCACAATTGGACTTGTGATGGACTGCGATACTACCGGAATTGAACCTGATTTTGCTTTAGTTAAATTCAAAAAACTTGCCGGAGGCGGATATTTTAAAATAATTAATCAATCGATACCGCCGGCTTTGAAAAAACTTGGATACAACAGTGAACAAATAAATGAAATTGTAAAGTATGCAAAAGGAACGGGAACTCTTGAAGGATGTCCTTATATTAACTTTGAATCTTTAAAAGAAAAAGGATTTAATTCGGATATACTTGAAAGAATAGAGAAATCTTTACCAACAACTTTCGATCTCACTTTCTCTTTTAATAAATTTACATTAGGTGAAGATTTCTGTATAAATAAACTCGGTTTATCTAAAGAACAGCTGAACGATCCGTTTTTTAATATACTAAGCTTTTTAGGTTTTACAAATGAAGAAATAGCTTCGGCTAACGATTATGTTTGCGGAACGATGACAATTGAAGGAGCTCCTTTCCTAAAACGCGAACATTATCCTGTATTCGATTGCGCTAATAAATGCGGTAAAAAAGGAACTCGCTATATACTTCCTCATGCACATATAAAAATGATGAGTGCAGCTCAGCCATTTATTTCCGGAGCAATTTCTAAAACAATAAACCTTCCAAACGATGCAACTATTGACGATATTAAAGATGCTTATATGAAAAGCTGGAAACTGGGGCTTAAAGCAAATGCGCTTTACAGAGACGGTTCCAAATTGTCGCAGCCATTAAATACCGTAACAGCTGAAGAAGCCGAAGAGATTAATGTGCTTAAAGAAGAAAATGATATTGTTAAGATTGCAGAAAAAATTATTCACCGCTATATTGCTAAAAGACGGAAACTTCCCGATAGAAGAAAAGGCTACACTCAAAAAGCTAAAATTAACGGACAATCTGTTTATATCCGAACAGGGGAATATGATAACGGACAGATTGGCGAGATCTTTATAGATATGCATAAAGAAGGAGCTGCTTTCAGAAGTTTGCTTAACTGTTTTGCTATATCAATATCCCTTGGTTTGCAGCATGGCGTGCCTCTCGAAGAATTTGTAGATGCTTTTGTGTTTACAAGATTTGAACCCAGCGGAATGGTTTCGGGACATGACAGAATTAAAATGGCTACTTCCGTTATTGATTATATTTTCCGCGATTTGGCTGTTACATATTTAGGCAGAAATGATCTTTCTCATGTAGATTCTGGAAATCTTTCGGATAAAGAAAAAGATTACAGAGCTTTTATAGAACCGGAATATGAAAGCGAAGAAATAATTAGCGAACGTATGATAGAATTAGATAAGCGTTCTAAAAATATTCTTCAAGCACAGCCCGCAAACAATGTTCGAGCTGAAGCAAAAACTCAAGGCAACGTGATTGTGAAAATGATAGAAAATGCTAAAACAAGAGGATATACCGGAGATATTTGTCCAGAATGCCAGAGTATGACGATGGTGCGGAACGGTACTTGTTTGAAGTGCACAACTTGCGGTGCCACAACAGGATGCAGCTGATAAATATTTAAGAAGGGGATCTGTATCCCCTTCTTTTATTTTTAAGCTGGGTAAACTTTTTTTTCGTTGACTTTTGAGCTCAAAAAAGATACATTCCCATTCTTAAATAAAAATATGATTTCAGAAAATATTACCCTGGTTAGGGAAAAAATAATTCAAAAATGCAGAGATTGCGGGCGTTTTGAAAAAGATGTAAAATTGATTGCGGTTTCAAAAATGCATCCGGCAGCCTCAATAATAGAAGCCAAAAAATCTGGTTTAATTCATTTTGGTGAAAATAAAGCTCAGGAATTAAAAGAAAAAATTGAAATTATTAAAGAAGAAGTTTTTTGGCATTTTATCGGTCATCTTCAAACTAACAAGGTGAAATTTATTGCTGGAAATGTTGAAATGCTTCATTCGGTAGAATCCGAAAAACTTGCATTTGAAATAAACAGGCGTATGGAAACACTTAATAAAGTTCAGAAACTTCTTGTTGAAGTAAACACTTCGGGAGAAGACTCAAAATACGGAATTAGAAATATTGAAGATCTTCTGAAATTTGCTGATTATTGTGTTAAACTTGAAAATACTAAAATTTGCGGACTAATGACAATGGCGCCGTTTACAGAAAATAAATCGATAATAAAGAGATGCTTTGAAAAGACACGTATGTGGAAAGAATATCTTAACAAAAGAGGTTACAATCTGGAAGAATTATCGATGGGAATGAGCAACGATTTTGAACTTGCCATTGAAGAAGGCAGTACTATGGTAAGAATAGGAAGCTTGATTTTTGGGGAAAGAAATTATTAAAGAGGTAAAGAAATGAGACTTTCACCGGACATTATACGAAAACAACTTTTCAACAAAAAAATGCGCGGATACGATGCAGACGAAGTTGATACTTTTGTTGAACAGGTAGCTTCGGAAATTGAAATGCTGAGAAAAGAAAAGGATGAAATTCAAAATCAGTTAGATGCCGCAGTTGAAAAAATAAGACAGTATAAAAAAATTGAAAAAACATTGCAGGCAACGCTTATATCTACTCAGGAATCCTCATCAAAATCGTTAGATTCAGTAAAAAAACACGCTGCATTGATTGTTAAGGAAGCCGAGTTAAAAGCTGCCCAGATTGTTGAAAAAGCAAAAGAAACAGCAAACGATCTTCGGGATACAATATTAAAATTACGCGATGAGAAACGTCTTTTAATTGCAAAAATAAAAGCTATTATTGATACTCAGACTGAAATTATTAATTTTAATAAAGAAACTGTTACAACAGCAGAACCTGCTGCAGAACAAAAAAACTCTAAATCTTCGGGCGATATAAATGTTGATGAAATAGTAGAGAGTATTTTATGAGCGATTTGCTTAATAAAATAAATGAAACACTTGCTGTTATAAGAAAAAAAACAAGTAAAAATTTTCCTGTTGGGATAATTCTCGGTACTGGTTTAGGCGGGCTGGTTAAAGAAATTGATATTGAAACCGAAATAGATTATCAAGATTTACCTCATTTCCCTTTATCAACTGTTGAATCGCACAAAGGAAGATTAATTTTTGGAAAACTTGGCAATAAAGATGTTGTCGCGATGCAGGGAAGATTTCACTTTTACGAAGGATATTCAATGAAACAAATTACTTATCCGGTAAGAGTGATGAAGTTTTTAGGAGTGAAAAACTTATTGCTGTCAAACGCCTGCGGAGGAATGAATCCTTTATTCAGCAAAGGTGATTTAATGATTATGACCGATCATATAAATTTACTTGGCGATAACCCTCTTATCGGCAAAAACGAGGATTCACTCGGTCCCAGATTTCCTGATATGAGCGAACCATATTCAAATTATATGATTGAGCTTGCAGAAAAAACGGCTTTAGAAAATAAAATAAAGGTTCAAAAAGGAGTTTATGCTGCCGTACCGGGACCAAATCTTGAAACACGTGCGGAATACCGTTTTTTACGGACTACCGGGGCAGATGTAGTCGGAATGTCTTCAGTTCCTGAAAATATAGTTGCAAATCATATGGGAATAAAAGTTTTAGGATTTAGCATAATAACTGACGAATGTTTTCCTGAATCGCTGAAACCGACAAATGTTGATGAAATTATTGCTGCCGCAATGACTGCCGAACCGAAAATGACTTTAATAATGAAAGAGGTTATAAAAAATCTGTGAAAAATAAAAAAAATCTGTATTATCTTTCGCCGGCACTTTTAGCCTTGATAATGTTTTCTTCTAACTTTTTGAATCCAGGCATTTTTGAAACAGGTACAGCAAATTTCTCTGTCTGGTTTATTCTTTCGCTTTTTGCATTTGCTTGCGGATGGCTTATTAACAAGACGCTCGGATGGATTTTAGGCGGAAAGATTACTTTTGCAGTAATTGTTGCCACTTCAATAATAAGCCTCTTATTTGTATCTTTTTTCGAAAACTTTTTTAATCCGGGAAGTCTGCTTGTTGAAAATATAATTCTTTACACTTTAAGAAATATAACTCTTGGTTTAATGGGATTTTTTGGAATGGCTGTTGAAGAAACATACAAACTTCAGCAGGAAAACGCAGAATTGAGGAATAAAACAGAAGGATATGAAGGCGAAAACAGCAATCTGCGGAAAGAAGCCTTGCTTTTGTTTGAAGAAGCAAAAATAAAAGCTGGAAAAATTGTTTTGGAGGCAGAAAAAAAATCTGCGGATATAATAAACAAGAAAAACAGAGTAGATCAGCAGCTTCAGGAATTGCTGCAGATTGAAAGAGAAATATTAAGAAAATACGAAAATGAAAAAGACTGATTATTAATGATAAAGGGTTTCACCGAAAATGTTTAAGCAATACAACGAAAAAATAAGTTATCCAGAAATTGAAGCTAAAATATTAGAATTTTGGAAAGAAAATAAAATATTCGAAAAAAGCATTTCCTCGCGAGATGAAGATAAACCGTTTACATTTTACGAAGGTCCGCCCACAGCAAACGGAAAACCTGGAATTCACCACGTTATGGCGCGTACTTTAAAAGATCTTGTATGCAGATACAAAACACTTAAGGGTTTTCGGGTTTACAGAAAAGCCGGATGGGATACGCACGGACTTCCTGTTGAAATAGAGGTTGAAAAACAGCTTGGAATTAAAAATAAAAGCGAAATTCCGGTATTCGGAGTAGAAAAATATAATAAAGCTTGTCGCGAATCTGTTTTTACCTACAAAGATATGTGGGAAAAAATGACCGAAAGGATGGGTTATTGGATTGATTTGCAGGATGCTTATATTACTTGTACAAACGAATATATCGAATCGGTTTGGTGGTCGCTAAAACAATTATTCGATAAAGGACTGATTTTTAAAGATTACAAAATTGTTCCGCAGTGTCCAAGGTCCGAAACCGTATTATCTTCGCACGAGCTTGCACTTGGTTACAAAGAAACCAAAGATCCGTCTGTCTATGTCTTTATGAAATTAAAAGAATCTTCGTTTAGCGGGAATGAAGTTATGTATTTTCTCGTTTGGACTACAACTCCCTGGACGTTGATTTCTAACGTTGCTCTTGCTGTAGGTGCCGAAATTGATTATGTTAAAATCCGTACAGACGAAAAAATTATTATCCTTGCCAAGGAAAGACTTTCGGTAATTAAAGAAGAATACCAAATTATAGACGAATATAAAGGAAAAGATATTGCTGGGCTGGAATACGAACAGCTGTTTAAATATCTTCCGGTAAATAAAAAAGCATTTTATGTTGTTACAGGCGATTTTGTAAGCACAGAAGACGGTTCGGGAATTGTTCATATTGCTCCGGCTTTTGGTGCAGACGACTATGAACTTTCTAAAAAGAATGATTTACCGTTTTTACAGCCGGTTACCCGAGGGGGACTTTTTACAGAAGAGATTACAGATTTTAAGTGTCAATTTGTAAAAGATGCCGACCCTGCAATAATATTAAAGCTTAAGGAAATGGGAAATCTTTATAAAAAAGAGACTATCACCCACTCGTATCCTTTCAGCTGGAGATTTGATAATGTTCCGGTAATTTATTATGCCCGCGAATCCTGGTTTATTAAAACTACATCAATTGCCGATAAAATGGTAGAATTAAACAAGCGAATAAATTGGTGTCCGCCCGAAGTAGGCAGCGGCAGATTTGGAAACTGGCTTGAAGATAATAAAGACTGGGCTCTTTCGCGCGATAGATTCTGGGCTACTCCTTTACCAATCTGGATGAACAGCGAAGGAGATATGTTTGCTGTAGGCAGCATAGATGAGCTTAAAGAAGGGTTTATTGAAAAAGATGGCAAACGGATTTCTGTTAAAGATGTTGATAATATTGATCTTCACAAACCTTTTGTTGATGAAGTTAAATTTGAGAAGAATGGTAAAATTTATTCAAGAACACCTGAATTAATCGATGTTTGGTATGATTCCGGGTCTATGCCTTTTGCTCAGTATCATTATCCTTTTGAAAATAAAGAACTTTTCGAAAAAAATTATCCGGCGGATTTTATATGCGAAGGAATTGATCAAACGAGAGGATGGTTTTACACTCTTCACGCAATAGGTACAATGCTTTTTGGAAATATTACTTATAAAAATCTGGTTGTTAATGAATTAATTCTTGATAAGAATGGAATGAAAATGTCTAAATCGAAGGGTAATACGGTTAATCCTTTTGATTTGTTCGATAAATACGGAGCGGATGCAACAAGATGGTACCTTGTTACTACAAGTCCGCCTTGGCGACCGACACTTTTCGATGAAGAAGGAATTCTGGAGGTACAGCGGAAATTTTTCGGCACTCTGCTTAATACATATAATTTTTTCGCTTTATATGCAAATGTTGACGGGTTCACTTTTAAAGAAGATGCGGTACCTTATAAAGAAAGACCAGAAATTGATCGGTGGATTATTTCGAAACTGAATACTCTTGTTAAGGAATACGAAACTTATATGGAAGACTATGACCTTACAAAAGCTGCCAGAGCTGTTTCCGATTTTACTATCGACCAGCTTTCAAACTGGTATGTAAGACGCTCGCGGAGAAGATTCTGGAAATCGGAAATAAATAAAAATAAGCTATCAGCTTATCAGTCCTTATATGAATGTCTGATGACAGTAGCAAAACTTACAGCTCCTTTTGCGCCGTTTTTTGCGGAAGAACTTTTTAAAAACATGAATGACATTACAGGAATTGAAAAACAGGAATCAGTACATTTAGTAGATTTTCCGAAAGCCGGATACACAGAACCCGCTTTGGAAACAAAAATGGAAATTGCCCAGAAAGTAGTATATCTTACGCGGGCAATGAGGGCAAAATCGAACTTAAAAGTTAGACAACCGCTTAGTAAAATTATTGTATCTGTTCCGGATGATAAAAAAAGCGCTGTAACTGAAATGAAAGAAGTTATACTCGAAGAAGTAAACATTAAAACTCTCGAAGTACCTGATGATGATTCGGGAATTGTAAATAAATCAGCCAAGCCTAATTTTAAATCACTCGGACCTAAATTCGGGAAAATTGCTAACAAGGTAGCCCA
>JAAYAN010000013.1 GCA_012719345.1 Ignavibacteria bacterium
AAAATGCTCTACGAGCTAAACATTCTTATTTCTTAATTAATTCCTTATTTGTTTTTTTTATATCGAACTCAGGTTATTATAGTCAATCCGGTTAAAAAATCTTGTCAGTTCTACTGTTAAACTTTTTGTGGTCAGATTTATCTGGAATAATACTAATCTTGGAAAGCTGAACACCCGTGATCTTGTAAAGTATTTATCACTTCTTTTATTCCTTTCACAAAACCCTTTACTAAAGATTTTGTTTCTTAGCTTTTCGATTATTTGAAGTTTTTTTCATATTTACCTCATTTTATTCTGGTAAACACTTTTTGAGATTTTTAAATTCAATATTTGTTACTTTTTTCTTAACCTGACAGCATTGCCCCTTACCCCTCCCGAGAGGGGACTTTCAGGAATAGAATATTTAATTGTTGTTGTAGGATTAAAAGGGTTAGGGTAGTTTTGAAACAATGCAAAGTCTGGTAATAAATCCTTCTCAGCTTCATTTTCCGAAAGAACAATTCCGTTTTTACCTTTCTGAAAAACAGTAATTGTATCAGTTAAGTCGTCAATTGTAACAGCTATTATTATTGATCTGGCTTCATCTTCGATATTTTCTGAATTGGTTGAAGCTTCAATTTCAATTATTCCGCTTCCTGCCGAATCCGTCCCAGATAATCTATCGAAATTTAGCCAGTCTGCCTCCTTTAATATATTCCATTCAACTGATTGTAATGTTCCTATTTTAAGATTTATTTTATCGGAAGAATTAGCAAGTGAGTCTAAAATAATATTCCGGTGTGAAACTGTGAAATATGGTTCCTGTGTTACAGTAATTGATTTTTTTAATGAACCTGAAGTGAAATTCAGATAAATAACACGCGAAGTTAATGTTTTGTTTTCTTCTGCAGAAAATACTGCTATTGAATCTGAACCATTAAATGAAAGAGGTGTGTCGTGCGCAGTAAGTCCGCTATCGGAAGCAAGAATAAACCATAAATCAGGTTGCGAATAAGATACCTGCCATTGAATATTCGATTCAATTTTCAACATTTCACTGCTCCAAGCATCTGCATTAAGAAAAACGCTATCCTTCTTTAGATAGAAATTAACAGGTTCAACAATTATCTTAATATTGTTTTCTTCACTGTCGGTTATTGTTATCTCTGCATTTGGTTCTCCTGAATTTCCGGAAATGACTGAGACAATCATTTCGGTAATTCCAGCATTTCCTGAAGCGGGATTAATTTCCAGCCAATTGGAATTTACTGATGCAGTCCAGGAATAATCCGATTCTATTTTTAATTTTGAAGAACTTCCCGTTTGTTCACCTATCCCAAGTGTTGAAGCGCTTGAAACTAAAGGCTTATACAAAGCTACGCCAATGCCTTCGCCGTGCGTTCCAATCCACATATTATTGAAACTATCTTTAAAGATAAAATCTGTTTCTGTTGAAAGACAATCCGGGTATTCATATTCGCCTATTTCCTGTGGATCAACATAAACTTTTAAATCAGCGTCATATGCCCCCACTCCTGTATAAGTCACCCATTTTGTGCTATTCTTAAATAAAACTGAAACCCCCTGAGAAGTTACGCTTCCAAACCACATATTCCCTGCATTATCCTGATTTATATTCGCAACCCAATTATCTGCAAGTCCGCTGTTTTTTTCATTATAAGTTGTCCAAGTTGTTCCATCAGCAGAAAGTTTTGATACTCCTCTGTAACGAAGCCCAAACCACATATTTCCTTCTTTGTCTTGAAAAATTGAATTTACCCCGTTTGTGTCACAATCAAGACCGCTATTCCCGGATGTATATTTTGTAACATTTCCATATTTATCAGTTTTTGAAACACCTCCGGTTGCACCAACCCACATATTATCATCTTTATCAAAAAAAATATCTAAAATAGTTGCAACTTTGAATGAACCGAAATTGCTGCTTACTGAAGTTGTTGTAATAACACCTTCCGGCGACAGTTTTCCTATTCCGCCTCTCCCGACATAGATTATTTTTAGTGTTGAGTCAATCGGGTCAGAAATAATCTGATACTCGTTCCCCGGCACAATGAACCACATATTCCCCGATTTATCCTGAATAATTTTATGTACAATAAGATTATTGTCCTTAATAATTTTATTTAAATCGCTGTTCCCGCGTGTATATGTCGACCAAACATTTCCATCCGGTGAAATTTTTGTTACACCTGCATAATGTCCGAACCACAAGTTATTGTCTTTATCTTTAAAAGATGAAAAAACTTCATTATCGAAAATCTGACTGTTGTTAGTATTATAATTTGTTAAGTGCAATCCGTCGGCTGAAATTTTTGTAATTCCGTCATCTGTTCCAACCCAATAATTACCGGCAGAATCCTGCAACATTGTAAACGTATAATTCCCAGCAAGTCCGTTTTCAGTATTATAAGATTTCCAACCAGTTATACCTGCATTTATTTGTAAATGCCAAATCATAATAAATATTGTTAAAGTTATTTTTTTCATATTTTTCTCTTCTTTTAAAGCATCATTTAAATATTCTTGAGGATAAATTCCCGGTCTCAAGGATCAGGAGACCGGGATTGTTCTTAATCCAGAAGTAAATAATTCTGGTTATTGCGCTGTGTAATTTACATTAACATTATATGCAGCACCTTGGGCATTTCCAATTTTTCCTTGGATATTAAATGTCCATTGCTGACCTGCTTGAACTCCAGTAAAACCTGCAAAGTCCTGAACTTGATTTGCAGGGTAAACTGTAACTCCATCACCTTGATATGTTTCAGTGAAATTTTGTGCCGGTAAACTACAGGTATATTGAGTAACTGTTATGGCTACACTTGGCTTTACAGTGAACATAACACCATTTCCTTCAACTCGCTGTCCCATTACAAAAGTAACATTTCCTGTTCCGCCGGTTCCGCCGGTTCCGCCCATCCCAGTTGAACCTGCTGGATTGGAATCGTCGCTGCAACCGATAAACATAGTTACAAAAGATACTAATAATAGAAAAAGTATTTTTTTCATTGTACTCACCTTTTATAAATTAAATTTTAACGATGCGCCTAATTTTAATGTTAGAACGCTATTGCTTATTCCAGGGAAATTATAGGTATCTGTTAAGGGAATATATGCCATAAAATCACTTCCTAAAACCATATCCTGAGCGATTTTAAAATTGTATCCTACTCCCGTCGCAATATCAAATCTGATAGATTTTGTATCAAGACTCATTGCATTTACTTGCGGTGATTGACCGGATGCTGTTTGAGTATTTTCACCGCTTGAGTTAATTTTAACTCCAAATGAAGGACCTGCAACCATATAGAAACCACTGAATTCGACTTTAAATAGCGGATCAATTGTTATGTATGATAGTGACAAAGATGTTTCTGAAGTTACATTATTGCTTGTTTGGGAATTCGAAAAGCTCTTCATATCGAATGCTGTTAAGTTTACAATCAAACCTATCCGTTCACTAAAAGAGACATCAAGTTGTCCGCCTATACCAATGCCAACTCCATTCCAGGTACCGGTTAAACCTTTTTGATTATAAATATTCATATTGCCGGTTAATCTTGGACCAATGGCAACACTTTGCGCAAATGTTACATTTAACAATGCAACGGCAAATAACGCGATAAATAATACTGATTTTTTCATACTATACTCCTTTAAATTAGTTTGTGTTATTTATTTGATATTTTTTTGAAAACTGAAAGTCTTCATCGTTGTTTGAAAATTTCCCAACAAAATTAAATTCCCATTCCTGCCCGTTTTTAACGCCTTCGTAAGCAACCAAAAGCTGCCAGTTCCCGGCTTTAAAAATAGTTTTTATATCACCATTAATGGTTTCATTAAAGTTTTTTACTGATAACTCAACTTTATCTATTTTAATATCCGAATGAGGTTTGAACCAAAACTCGGTTGTATTCAAGTATTTCTTACTTTCATAATGGCACAATTCAATTTCAAAGATGTCTTTTATTTCAGATTCTCTTTTTGAAGAACCGGCTGATGTGAAAATCGAGTTTTTCATTTCACTGACCGAACCCGAAATATTTTCCGATACTTTTTTAATCATTTTTATCAATTCAACTGTGAAATTCTTTTTAATTACTGACATCAAATTTCTTTCTGTATTTGTGAAAAATGTCTGACGCCAAATTATTTTGCGGGAAAGGGGAAAACAACACTCGAAGGGTTACAAAAACACTCGTGCCACCCTACAAAAACACTCAAAAATAATATTATTGCGTTTTCAAGCGATTTTCGCAGGTTTGCAAATCAAGTATTTTTATTGAAAAAAATTTTGAGTGGGACTATTTAAATCCAAATCCGCCATTAGAAAACAATATAATGGCGGATCCGTCAAAGCCGGACACGTCGACTAACAAAATCTATATCCCGATAAATCGGGATAAGATTTTCTAAGTCGGGATTACCCAAAATAGCCAATAATAAAAGTTCGACCATAATCTTGATTGTTATAATGACTATTTTTGGTTAAATATTTTGTACAGCTGAGTAGAGATTTCCGTTGTGTTCGATGTTCAATTTTTTGCGGATTCTGGTGCGGGCTACTTCAATGCTCTTTGTAGTTTGATTTGTAATTTGAGAAATTTCTTTTGTATTGAGGTTCATTTTTAAAAATGCACAAATCTTTAATTCTCCCGAAGTGAGATCGGGACATTTTTCTGCAAGCCGTTTATAAAAATCGGGGTGAACTTCTTCAAAATGTTTTAAGAAATCGTCCCAACCTCTTTCCTGATAGCTGTTTTCAAGAAGATTTTTCAACTTGCGGAGTTCATTCCGTTCATTAACTCCGCCTTCAAAACAATTATCAATTGCAACCGAAATTTCCTCGAGCACTTTATTGTTTTGCGAAATCATCATTGCCTTCGAAGTAAGTTCGCGGTTTTTGGTGTCAATTTGACTTTGCAGAAGATCAATTTTCCTGTTTAATTTCAACTGATTTCCTTCCTGCTCTTCGGCTTCTTTTTTCTTTTTCAAATAAAATTTCATCAAAACAATTAATACCAGAATAACCAATAAAGTAAGAATAGCGAGTATGACATTTCTTTCCCTTATTTCTGATTCTGCTTGGAGGGCATTATTTCTTGCTGTCAATTTTTCATTCTGCAAACGGGCAAAGTTGTATTTGGCTTCTGTATCTTCAATAACTTTTATTCTATCCCGGTTTATCAAACTGTCTTTTATCTCGGAATACTTTTTGAAATTTATTAACGCTCCTTTCAAATCGCCTTTCTGCTCAAGTATTTTGGAAATTAGCAAACTCGATTTTGCATACGAATCAGGAATGTTCTTTTCAGAAGAAACCGATTGAACTGTATTTGCAAATTCAAGTGCTTTATCTGCCTCGCCGGTTTTAAAATATATTTCAGCCATTTCCTGCTTTGCACTTGCCAAACCTACCGTATCGCCAATTTCTTCGGCAGCCGAAAGAGCGCGGTTAAGATAAGTTAAAGTGTTTTCGTAATCTCTGTTTTTTGAGAAATATTCGGAGATTATTACAAGCACTTCAGCTAACCTTGATTTATCTCCCACCAGGTTTACAAGTTCAATAGTTTTGCTGATATATTTTAACGAGTTTTCTTTATCATTAAGCGCAATGTAAGTTTTTGCCATATTCGCGTACCGGGCAAGAAGCCGGTAATTATCATTTATATTTTCCGCAATTACCATCGATCTTTCAAAATAATCAAGAGCTCGTTTGTAATCCTTGTATTTCAAATAAAATTCGCCGATGCTGTCCAGTACGTCCGAAATATTTTGCTCTTCACCGGTTTTATTGCAGAAATCGAGAGATGTTAAAAGTGAATTTATGGCTTTATCGTAGTCTCCAGTCTGCATATAAAGATTTCCGAGATTATTATACACCACCGCGTTGTAATAATCGTCGCCTGTTTCTTTGGCAATGTCAAGCGCTTTATTGTAATGATGTTTTGAACTTCCCGGGTTTCCGCACTCGCGGTAAACTATTGCCATACCGATATGCGACCAGAATACGCCGTCCTCGTCTTCCATTTCTTTGTATATTTTAAGCGCGTTGCTGTAACAAGCCAAAGCCGTGCTGTATTTCCCGTTTTCAAGATTTATTTCGGCAAGATTAAAATCGCAAATTGCTGTAAGCGAATCTTCATCAACTTCTTTTGCATAACTCAGCGCTTTTTTAAAATAATCCGTAGAAAGGAAAAATTTATTCTGCTGCTGAAGGATTACTCCGGCTTTGCTTAAAACGTCAATTTTCTTCCTTAAAATATCCTTGTTATTTTTTATTTCGTCATCGCTTTTATCAATTATTCTAATTGCCCGGTTGTAATAAAAGAACGCCGAATCGCTGCTTATTATCTTAATTTTATCGCCTTTAGCGGATAAATAATTAACTTGTTTTATAAGTGAGTCGGCATCGGAGAACTGACCGTTTACAAAAACGCCAGTTAAAAAAAGGAAGGATAGAAGAACAATCTTTTTCTTGTAGGATGAAATCGTATAAAATCCTGTTTGATACTGCATAAATATTACATTTATTTAACAAATGATGAATAATCAAAAAGAATTATCTTTTTAATATTTCAGCTATAAAATAATGTTTTTTTGTTTAAAAAATAAGAGGCGGTTATCATATTTTGAAAATAAAGTTGATGTTATAGAAAAGAGACTTTATTAATGAACCGTCCACCCGTAGATGACCATAACTACTTGATTAATGAAAATATCAAATTGAAACAAATAACTTATCTTTTTAAATTTTTAATTTTTTTTACAAGCCATCTAATTAAACTATAAAGAAGAATACAACCAAAGCAAATAATTAAGGAAATTATAAATGTCATTTGAGTAATTTGAAAGGTCTTAAAATCTGGATTTAACAAATCTCCTGAATCAATACCCCAATTGGTATAACTTAATATATTTGAAAAAAGGATTATTTCAAGAATCCAAAATAAATAAGAAGATAATTTATAATTACATATTTCCGAGTGAATTATTATTGTTAAGCTTATCATGAATGGGCATATTATTCCAGTAAAGATAAGCTCATCGGTCGGTAAATAGTTTTCTGCTGTATATCGCATATATAGAAAAACTGCATAAATTAATACAATTATAAAATTGATAAATAATATAAGTTTAGAAATTGTCATTATTTCCTTCTTTTGGAAAGTGTTTATTTTATTCTGTCCAATTTACAATAATTTTCAGTCATCGAAAATCTCTTAGCTTATTAAATCTTTTTTTCAAAACTTTATCCCGCTTTTTAATTCAATAGTTATGTTTCTCAATTCACGCGTGGTATTTTTTGTTGCTCTGGTTAAATCCTTATTTATTGTAAACTCGAGAATTATTTTAAAAGGTGCTGAAATGTTAATCTCTCCGCCGATGCCTGCAAGTAAGCCGAAAGTTACTTTTTCATAATCCTCTTTAGCTAAACGGCTTGTTATGAAATAATTATTAGATATTCCACAAATCAAATAAGTGTTGTCATCAGAAATAACTCCTGAAATTCTAAGTCTTCCGAATACCAAAAGACTCAAGTATTCCAACTTATTATTACTACTGCTCTGGTTGTTTCCATTTGTAGTAGAAGTTAAATTTGAACTATAACCTTTTTGTACGTATGATAATTCTGAAGTAATTGAAATATTATCCCACGAAATTATATCTTTACTTATTCCGAAACTTAGTCCCAGTCGAGGCGCTTGGTTGTTAACTTGAAATGCAACAACACCGCCAAGTTTTATAGCGGTATTCTCAAATACTTGAGCGTTTATATTAACAATATAAGTAACTAGAAATAATACGGTATAAATAAACAATCTTCTCATATTTCAAGTGCCTTTTGATGGTTGAATCTTGAACCTAAAACTAAATGATAAAACGAGTAAAAGATACAATAATTTTTCAATATTTTTTACATTTCATTAAACTTACCGTTTACATATTTATGTATTATACTCGCAATTAATGTTTGATACGGCAATCCCTCTTCTAAAGATTTAGCTTTTAAATTTGATAAATCTTTTTCTGAAAGACGAATGTTGATTCTCCTGTTTTTTAAGGATGTATTTCTGGCAATCTGCTGATATTTAGCCTTTTCTTTTTCGAAATCCTCTTCTTGAATCCATTCATCATTTTCGAAAGATTTAACTATTTCTTTTTCTTCTTTATCTAATTTCATTTTAGTCACCTTTAAGATATATTTTAGTCGCTTTCCTGCTTGGTATAATTGTTTTTAAAAATACTTTTTCTTCCTTTTCAACAAATGGCACTAAATAAGCATAGTTCTCAAATTCAACAATAAATATCTTTTGGTTAGAATATTTTTCATAATTTGGGTGTTTGATAATTGCTAATAGTTTTCCAAGTTCAATTTGGCTGACAATTACTTCAAAAGATATCCCTCGTTCCTTTTTTAAAATTTCATTTTTCTTTTCATCCCAATCGTAGTATTTCATTTATGCTTATTTTTTATTTACAAGATACAAAAAACGTATGCCTATTGTCAACCTGGCAATAAAGTATTTATGAGCGAAACAATACAAACTGTAATCGATATTTCACTTACTTATCAATAATTAATGAATTAGTTTAACGATTATTGTTTAACATCGAAGTTATGTATTATACTCGCAATTAATGTTTGATACGGCAATCCCACTTCTAAAGATTTAGCTTTTAAATTTGACAAAACTTTTCCTGAAAGATGTAAAATAATACTTTTAAAAACTCTTTCATTACCTAATCAATCTTTCACTGAGCAATTTTTGCATATCTCTTCTACTGTCTAAAACGCAATGGACATATACTGTTTCATTAATAATTTGGTAAATAATCCGGTATGGTTTATAGTTTATTTCCTGAAAATCCGGAATTCCAAACAAATTTAATTCTTGCGGAATATATCCGCGATCAGGGTATTCTTGAAGAGATGAAATTTTTTCTACCAGCTTATCGTATATTTTATCGGCATTTTCTTCACAATCATTAAAATAGATATACTTGTAAATCTCAACTAAATCTTCTTCTGCCGATTTTATAAGATTAACTTTGTACTTCATTCTGATCCTTTTTATAATCATTAATCCTTTTTTGAACATTTTTTAATGATTTTGGAAGCGGATTGTAATTTCCGGTTTTCAATTCTTTTCCGCTTAAAGCAAGAATTTTTAACAATGCAACGCTTTCCTGCATTTTTTCGTAAACCTTAACGTCCTGAAGCACAACTTTTGCTTCGCCGTTATGAGTAATAATCAAAGTTTTTTGGTTCTCCGACACATCTCTCACAACTTCCGAGGCGTGTGTTTTTAAATAGCTTATAGGTTTTACCGATTCACTGAATTTCATTTTATTCCCTTCTTCTTTCCATAATTACGACCGGAATATAATCTTTATTATAGTCTATGGCAACAATAAAATATTTACGCGAATCACTATGAGTAAGAGAAAGTATTTCCGGTCTGAGGTTTCCGCTCTCCCTTTTCCGTTCTCCGCTTTACGCTCTACAAAAGCTGATTAAGATTATATTTCAAGATCAAGAGGAACCGGCTCTATTAAACGAAACTTTGCTTTTCCTTTGATATTACAGCAAAAGGCAAAAGTTATTTTCGGTATTTTTATTTTTATATTAGAATATCTTTTTAAAATTATTGGAGATAAATTGATAAAAAAATATCTGTTTTTTGTTCTTTTCTTTATGGGATTTTCCTTATCAGAAAAGATTTTTTCACAAAGTTATATGTTCCCTGATAAAATCGGATTTGGATACGGATACTCTAAAATAGTAACAAAATATGATGGAGACGGTCATTCCGGCTTAATTTCATTCGGGAAATTTGATTTACAATTCGGCTATTCGGAAACAGTATATAAAGATGTAAACGGATATAGCTATGCAGTTGGGGTTTCAATCTACAGATTTAGAGAAGGCAAAAAAATATATCCTGCTTTAGTTATTGGTTATGCAGGTACAAATCATCAAGGGGGAATAAATCTTGGTTTGCAAGTTTCCGGAGATTTATTCGATAACAATAGTATCCGGATTATTCCAGAAGGGTCAGTTAGTTTTTTAATTGTACTAGGAGAAAATTCAAATAGTTCATCAGGTTATGGTTCCGAAGAATCGAACATCAGTTTAAAAAAAGTTGTCCCTTCAATAAATTTTGGAATAAATATTGGCTCAAAATTGGGTAAATCTGTAGTACTCTTAATGACACCTGGATTTAGTTCAACAAATAATATTTCATATTTTCATGCATCCATTGGGCTATCTTTTGGTCTGTTTAACAATTCAAAAGAAAATGCAACAGAATAACCTGTTTATCTAATCAATTGAAAATGTATATAAAAAGATAGTTACATTAATTCAAAATTCGGGAGTAAGCTGGTTTGTACGCCACACAATGATCCGTGGCTGGCAGAATCTTGAGCCGTTCACCTTTCACCGTGTACCTTGTTTCCTGTCTGCGCTTTGCTCTATGCCCTCTGCACAATGCAAAATAGAGTACGAGTAAGTCTCAAGAGTAAGATTATAGAAAACTATTTACCCTTTTCCGTTCACCGTTTTGCTCCCTTTCTTACTGAAAATTCTTAGGCAAAAGAAAATCTTTAATTGGAAATATTTAACTTAAACATTAAGTTTGCACTTACCATTTTAAAAAGTAGAGGAACTGATGAATTACAATATTATTAAACCTGCCCAGCGAACCGAAAACATATCCTATGCCGTAAGGGATATAGTTGTAGTGGCGGAACAAGTTGCGAAAACAGGTAAAAAAATATTGTATCTTAACATTGGCGATCCTAATCTTTACGATTTTGCACCTCCTCGCGAAATTGTTGAAGCAACATACAATGCAATGTTAAAAAATAATAACGGATATGCTCCTTCTGCCGGTATTATGCCTGCAATAGAATCGATAGAGCGCGATGTTCAAAAAAAAGGAATAACAAATATTCAGGAAATTTTTGTTAGCACCGGCGCCAGTGAAGCTATAGATATTTGTCTTACAGCGCTTATAAACAACGGCGAAAATGTTCTTACACCTACGCCGGGCTATCCGCTTTATACTGCAATTTCCAGCAAACTGCAGCTTATAAGAAATCCTTATTATCTTTTGGAAGAAAACAACTGGATGCCCGATATTGAAGATATTAAGAGCAGAATCAACAAGAAAACCAAAGGAATTATTTTAATAAATCCTAATAATCCCACGGGAAAAGTTTACAGCAAAGAGTTGCTTTTACAGATTATTGATGTTGCGCTGGAAAACAATCTTGTTATTTTTGCCGATGAAATTTACGATAAACTTATATACGATGAAAAACAGCTCGTTTCTATTGCGTCATTAAATCCCGATGCGCCTGTTGTTACTTTCGGCGGACTTTCGAAAAACTTTATGGTGCCAGGTTTCCGAATAGGTTGGGGAGTTATAAGCGGGAATAAAAACCTTTTAGCTCCTTACGTTGAAGCTGTAAATAAACTTCTGCGCGCCCGTCTTTCGGCTAACCACCCCGAACAGTATGCTATACCCGCAGCGCTGGACGGGAACCAGGAAAGCGTTAAAGAGGCAATGCAAAAGCTTACAAAACGTCGCAATCTTACGGTTGATATGCTTAACAGTATTCCGGGTATAACCTGCTCTAAACCCGAAGGTTCTTTTTATTGTTTCCCTAAAGTGGAAATCAATAATTCCGATAATCATTTTGTAACTGAACTTCTTAAAGAAACCGGTGTGTTAGTTGTTCCAGGAACCGGATTCGGACAAAGAGAAGGCACAAGACATTTCAGAATTGTCTTTCTACCGCCCGAAGATGTTCTTGAAGAAGCTTACAGAAAAATTTCGGAATTTTTAGAGATTTATAAAGATAAATATGACTTGGCGGTTAAATTATAACAGAATATTTTTTCTTATATCGGCAGTTATTTTTACTGTTTTTCTAAGCTCCTGCAAAAAAGAATCGTCTGCTACCGAACCTCAGGTTTACGGCAGATTAAGCGGAAATATTTCGGATGTTGCTAACGGACAAAATATGGCGATGGTGAATGTCTATACAGTTCCAGCAACCAGTTTTATAACTACCGATATTAACGGAGCCTACACAATAGAAAACATTCTTCCAGGCGCATATAAGGTTTTTGCCGCCAAAAACAATTACGATACAATAAGCGTTGATGTTACCGTAAATGCCGGATCTGTTACTTATGCCAATTTTATCCTTAAGCCATATACTCCGAGCGATAAAAATTACGGAATTATTTCGGGAATTTTACGCGAACTGAAAACCGATGATCCTATTTCCAAGGCTTTCCTTTATACAGTGCCTTCTACTAGCGTTGTTACTACAAACAGTACGGGTGAATACGAAATTACAAATGTGCCTGCCGGAAAATATAAACTTTGGTACGGAAAAGACGGTTATGATACTTTATCGGTTGATGTTTCAGTTATTGCAGGGAAAACAACCAGCGCTGATCTTACACTTGCAAAAATGGATACATCCGCAGCAGGCAGTTTCGGAAAAATTACAGGCAGAATCACAAATGCAACCACGGGTCTGCCTATTTCAGGAGCAGCAATAACATCCGTGCCGCCGCTTGGTTCAATAACAACATCATCAACCGGCGATTACGAAATCAACAATATAAAACCCGGCAGCTACAAATTAAAAATTTCGAAAACCGGTTATACCGATAAAGAAGTTGATGTTGTAATTACCGCCGGAACTACAGTTACAGTAAATGCTTCGCTGCAGCTCCAAACAGGAAACATTACCGGACGTGTTATAGATGCCCAATCTGGAAACCCGCTTCCGGACGTTAACATAAAAACTACTCCCGGCACAAGTTCAATAAGCACCGGTTCCGACGGCAGATACGATCTTCAGAACATTCTTCCGGGCAAATACAAAATTTCAGCCGTAAAAACAGGTTACACAACATTAGAGTTTGAAATTACAGTTACTGCAGGATTAAACACTTATGCCGACTTTGTTTTGAATGCTGCCCCGTAGCAATAAAATGAATTTATTATATTTCGGGCTTTGTTAATTTTTTTTTGATAAGGTTTAATTATATTTGCATTCTAAAAACAGAGTTTTTTATTGGAAATAATAAATAAGACGATCCTCCCCTCCGGAATTAAAGTAATAACCGAAAAGCTTCCTCATGTTAAATCTTTTTCGCTCGGGTTCTGGTTTAATGTGGGCTCTGTTGATGAAAATGAAGAATATAACGGGATTTCGCACTTTATAGAGCATATGCTTTTTAAAGGAACAAAAAAGCGCTCCGCTAAAAAAATAGCCGAAAATATCGAATCGTTAGGCGGTTACCTGAACGCTTTTACTTCAAAAGAACATACCTGTTATTACGGAAGAGGACTTGAAGGACACACAAAAAAAACTTTTGAAGTTTTGGCAGATATGATTCTCAATTCGGTTTTTAATGAAAATGAAATCCGGAAAGAAGCCGCAGTAATTGTTGATGAACTTAACGATATTGAAGATTCGCCCGAAGAACTGATTTTCGATAAGTTCGAAGCAGAAACATACAAAGGCAATTCGCTTGCTTTCCCGATTATCGGAACCGAAAAAAACATCCTTGCATTTACTAGAGATGATTTTATCGATTATCTTATAAAGCACTATAATTTTTCGAACTTAAGTATTGTTGCTTCAGGCGCTGTTGAGCACGAAGAGATTATCCGGTTGACAGAAAAATACTTTAATTCACCTAAATCATTTCCGTCAGTGCAAAGACCTTTGCTGAATTTTTCTCAATGGGAAAATAGGTTTGTTTATAAAGATATCCAGCAATCGCATATTATTACGGGAACAATAACATCTGGATATAAAGAACGCGACCGCGTTATAGTTAATCTTCTTTCGCATATACTCGGGGAAGGAAGCAGTTCGCGGCTGTTCCAAAGCGTGCGCGAAAAAAACGGAATTGCTTATCAGATAAATACTTTTCTTAATTCTTATTACGATTGCTCTACTTTCGGGGTTTATTTTTCCACAAACGATAAAATGGTGAACAAAGCTTCGGGATTAATAAAAAGCGAACTCGAAAAAATTAAAGAGAAAAAAGTTTCGGAAAAAGAACTTAACCGGGCAAAAGAATATCTTAAAGGAAGCATACTGATGGGGATGGAAAGCACTTCCAACCGGATGATTAGAATTGCTCAATCGGAATTATATTTAGGGCGCAATAAAACCGTTGCCGAATCGATTGAAGAAATTCATTCCGTAACCGCTGATGATATTCACTTATCCGCAAACAGCCTTTTTGATGAAAACAAGCTTTGCCGGATAATGATAGGTTCGAAAAACATTTTTTCGCTGCCCGAATAATATATCTAAGGTTACTTCAAATTTCTGCTTTATAAATGCATTTTTTATCTTTCCCGGCAAAATAACATTTTGGGCAATGCGTAATATTTGCAGGGAAAACATTACTATTTATTTTGCTTATTATTTGTTCTATTTCCCTGCCGAAATCCTTAACTTCTTTTTTATTAAGATGCTGTTCCCAATAATTTTCGGGATGTTTTATAAAAATCAGTTTTAATACAAAATCTTCCGCTTCCGGATATTTTTTAGAAACAAGGTATGCGTAAAATTTTAATTGTTTTTCGTATGACAGAGCGCGCTCTTTAATTTCGGCAGCTTCAATTTTATCGGTTTTATAGTCTGCAATTACTATCTGTTTATCTTTAATAATCAGCTTATCGATAATTCCAAATAGATAATTTTCATCTTCGGCGGCATAAATTTCAAATTCGTTTTTATAATTCTCTGCTTCCTTTATTTCTTTATAAACATTCGAATTAAAATATAATTTTAAGTCTTGTATTATCTCGTCAATAAATTGCCCGGAAATTTCCTCGGAACCAGTTTCACCGATAATTTTTGATTTTACGGTTTCATAAAGATTTTCATCGCCGGTTTCACTTTCTAGGAGTGAATGAATAATCCTTCCTTTTAAATCTGCCGGAAGTTTTTCTTCATTCTCTTTATCCAAAAGATCATTAAAACTTTCTGATTTGCCATAAAAATTTTCCAGTTTTTTTAGACCTAAATTATATGCAAGATGATATTTCAAAGGACACTGAGAATATACTGCTACTTTTGTGGCAGAAATTATATCTCCTTTTATAAAATCTTCAATCTGGTTTGTTAAAATAACTTCGGGTTTCAAAATTGCAGAGTCCGAAAACACACTATTTTCAGTCAGATTAAATGTTTTTACCAATTTAATTTTTTGTTCAATTTCACGTTCAATATTTTCAGGCAAGCTCTCTTTATTAAGGAATTTCATTCTGCCTGAAATTACAATTTCGTCTTTGTCTGTATCAAGATTAATTCCTTTAGCAATTTGTTCAAAAAACGATCCGCCGGTAATTCCGCTTTTCTTAATAGAAGCGCATATATAAAGATTTTTTGCAGCCCGTGTAACTGCTACATATAATAGTCTTTGCTGCTCAGCTTTGCTTTTTCGCCATTGGATATAATCGTCCAACAAAACAACCGGGGCAGCTGCGTAATCATCCGAATAGTTTTCACCGAGAGGCACTTTTGCCATAAATCCGAAAGTCTTGCTTGCCGAAATACTTTTTGCTTTGGTTGTTTCGCTGCGGGGCGAATCATTCGTGCGGTAAAGAAACACTGTATCGAATTCCAAACCCTTTGATTGATGAATTGTCATAATTTTAACAGTATTTTCATTGCCGATCGGCACAGCTTGTCCTTCATCTTCCTGTTTTTGAACGGATATTTTCAGGAAATCCGTAAAATCGTACAGACTTTTCAATCCCTGATTATAAAAACTTCCGGCAAGTGTTATAAGCTTTTTAATATTTGCAATTTCCTGTTCGCCTTCAGTCGATGACGCAATAACAGACCAATAGCCCGTATTATTTAAAATAATCTTTACCAGCCGGCTTATTTCTGTTTGATGAACCAGACTTTTAAAATACGCCAGCTTATCGGCAACAGATTTTAATTCAGGCATATCTAAAGAAAGGGAACAAAGCTTTTCGTGTAATGAGTTTCCCCTTTTTTGGGAAATATTGTATAATGTTTTATCGGATAACAAAAAAAAAGGCGATCTTAGAATACCTGCAAGCGCCGTGTCGTTTTCGAAATCGAGCAGAAATTCCAGCATATTTAAAATATCGTAGACTGTCTGCCTCTGGTAAAATCCTTTACCCCCGACAATCTGATAAGGAATTTTCCTTTTCGAAAAAGCATCTTCAAGTTCGGCAAAATGATTTCTTTTTCTGCAAAGAACAGCAAAATCCGAAAACTTAGAATCCGGATTATTTATAATTTCTTCAGTTATTTTGGCAGATGTAACTTCTGCTTCATCAATCTCCGGATTGCTTTCATCACAAATAAGAATTTCAACTTTTCCTTTTTCATCTGTTTTGCGGGCACAAATTAATTCAGTATAAGCCACTTCGTTCAACAAAACATTTTCAGTCTTAAACAATTCTGAAAACAATATATTTGTAAAAAAAGCTATTCCCGGGTAAAGACGAAAAGTATGAGGAAGGTTTAAAATATTATTTTTCCCCCATTTTGTAATTTCCTCACGCGTTTTTGTAAAAACTTCCGGCTCGGCATCGCGAAACATATAAATGCTTTGTTTTTCATCGCCGACTACAAACAAATTTCCGCGTTTTAGATTATCGAGAATAGGCATAAAAATATTGTATTGAATTTCGTCGGTATCTTGATATTCATCAATCATTATATAGTTATATCTTTCCGATAGAGCGGTTTTCACTTCTTCGTTTTTTAGAAGGTTTTCGGCATAAAGCAAAATATCTTCAAAATCGAGGATGCATCTGTGCTTTTTCAGAGCTTCATAGATTTTTAGAATATCTGTAAAGATTTCTGCAAAAACCTTATTGTATTCCGCCAGTATAGGTACGGCTTCAACAGAATTCTCTTTCGGCAATATTTTTTCGAAATCGCACATCATTTCATTTGCCTGCCTTATTTCCGGAGTGTTGTCGTAATCCTTCGAAAAATATCCGCGTTTCTTTATTTTATTTTGCTGGGTTGCTGCTTCTTTAATAATTTCAGAAAGTATAATCATTTTTTTTGGAAATGTATCGGAATTATCATATTCTTTCACTTTATTTGTTACTTTAGCAGCAATTTCATTTTCGCTGTTTTTTTCTGCAACATATCCGTTAATTGTCTCTAACAATCTTATCAGCTTATCTGCTTTCTCTTTTAGAAGCAGACTTCCGTAATGTTCAAAATCGTTGTTAAATTTTTCTGTTATTTCTTCGGTTGTTTTATCATTAATTATCTTTATTATACTTTCTGTTTTTTTTCTTTTACCTATAAGATGTTTTATCTGTTTTATAAAATTGTTTTTCGAGCCGCAGAACCTTATTATTTTCTTCAACAGCTCAAACTTTTCGGAATTATTTACGCATTCGTTTATATATTTCTCAATGCTCTTATCAATTATTTCATCAGCCAGATTAGTATCAGCCGAAACAAAACCAGCATCAACGCCTGCTTCAACAGGAAACGATTTAAGAAGATTTATACAAAAAGAATGTATTGTAGAAATATTTGCAGAAACAAGCTGCCTCCTTATTCGATGTAGAATTTCTATTTTCTTGTTATCTTCTTCAGTAATAAGTCTTTGTTCAATTTCGGATGCAATTTTCCTGTAAAGTTCTCCGCCGGCTTTATCGGTAAAAGTAATTGCCACCATTTTATTCAGCGGAATATTTTCGGCAAGAGCAATTTCAACATACCTTTTTGAAAGGACAAAAGTCTTTCCTGAACCGGCATTTGCAGTAAGCGAAATGTGGTTTTTATAATCGAGCGCTGCTTTTTGATACGAAGTTAAATTATTCATCTTTCCTTATCGCAAATTTTATCAAAAACATAGTTCCTTCGGAATTACTTCTGTCCAGATAAATCTTTCCGCCTGTCATTTCTATAAATCTTTTAACCAAACTCAAACCTAATCCCATCCCTTCGGTTTTAGTTGTAAAATTCGGCAGAAATATTTTTTCGGCATTCACAGGATCAATACCTTTGCCGTTATCCGATATTCTTAAAATATAAAAATCGTTTTCAGTTTCAAGCTTCAATTCAATTTTAGTTGCCTCTGCCTGAATTGAATTTCTTATAAGGTTTATAATACTTCTGTTAAGCTGGTCAGAATCGGACTCGGTATAAGCTGTTTTAAGATCGGTTGAAAATGTTATTTTGGCTTTTTCGTCGGCAAAAAGGTTCACTGTGCTGTTTATCGAATTTACAATATCTAATTTTTCTAATTTTAATTTCGGCATCTGCGCAAAATTGCTGAACTCGCTTGCTATGTTTTTAAGCGTATCAATCTGCCTGATTGTTGTTGATGTAACTTTTTCGAATATTTCATCGAATTTTGGTGATTTGTCCTTATAAGTTATAACAAGCTGCTGCATTAGTAATTTCATCGGTGTAAGCGGATTTTTAATTTCGTGAGCAACCTGCCTTGCCATTTCTTTCCACGCAAGCTCACGCTCAACTTCTGCAAGCTCTGTCTGATTTTTTTTAAGTCCCTTAACCATCTTGTTGAAACCGTCAATCAATTCACCTATTTCACCTTTGTATTTGTTTTCCAAATTAAAATTTAAATCGCCGCCTGCAACCGCCTTTGTTGCATTTGTAAGCTTGAATATCGGCTGCGAAATTTGTTTGGCAAGAAACGTACTTACTATAATAATTATCAATACTGCAAGCGAATAAGTACCGAAAAGGAAAACATCGGCATCGGAGCCGCTCATTGGTAAAGAGACAGAATTAAAAGCTGTGTTTACTTCAATTACTTTTTCTTCTCCGCCAATTTCGGTTTTATAATAGAAAGCTTGATACTTATAATTTTCGAGATTTTCATCATTCAGTATTTTGAAAAATCCGAGATGGAATAACTTTGAATACGCTGCCGGATGAATATTTGCAGAAATTATTCCGGTATTGTAAAAATTTCTTTGAGTACTGTATTCAAGAATGTTATTAGCGAAGAGAGAATAATTCACCCCAATATCATCAGCTGCCTCGCTGTAAATATCATTTTTGGGGTAAATATTATAATATTTCTCAAGATACTCATTTATTCTTGCAGCGTGTTTTTCCAATTTGTAAATTATTGTTTCGCGGTTGTTATCTTCGGAAATTGCTCTGAAATAAAAAGCCATTACCAGAAGAGGAATTATAGAAATTAAAAGGAATGCGGAAAGAAGTTTAAGGTTATACGTTACCTTAAAATTAAAATTGCGGGCCGCAAGAACCAGAAACAGAAAAATTCCGGCACAAATTATATAAACAGTATGAACAATAAAAACTTTGAAAAAATTGAACAAACCAAACGATATATCTTTTTTTGTCTGCCCCACACAAAGTAATTTTTCTTTGGAAGGATCAGTTTTAACTATAAAAAAATTATATTCGTCATCCCCGTAAGAAAAATTATACCATGCTTCATTGAATTTAGAAAAACCTGCATTACGGAATTTTTCTATTAAATTTTCATCGGGTGTAAAATCCCCGTTTATTTTAATAATTCTGCCTTTTTCTAATTCAATAAGTTTAAGTTTTTCTATGTCCACCGGTGAAAGAATTCCGGTTAATTTCCCTGTATAAAATTTCCCGGATTTTTCGATAATAAATTTCGAATTATCTATTAAAGCTGAAACTGTCAGATAAAAAACCTTTCCCGCTTTATCACGCACTTCTTTTAGAATAGATAAAACCTGCTGCTTTTCGGAAAGTTTTACAGAAACAAATTCCTGCCCGCTATGATTTTTAATAATTTCATCAAATAATTCTTGCTTTATATTAAAATCAGAATTGAATTCTCCTAATAGATTCCATTTATCATCAAATATTTGAAGAGATGAATTTACTCCTTCTCTTTCAAGCGGACTGTTGCTCCAGCAAATAAAGGCAAGTGAAGAATAATTTTGCGATGCGGGAATAGTTTCATTTTCAATTAACCCGACAGATTCGTCTGCCGTCTGGTCTAGAAGAAATTCAAACCAGTTTTCATCCGGCCGCATCAGTTCGAATGCAACTGTCCGTAGAGAATCTACTTCGAGACGGTAGTTATAAAACATAAGCAGAGTTACAGTTATAAAAGATGCAAAAAAAGATATTGCCAGGTATCTTCCGAGAATCTGTAATTTGCCTTTATAAATAAGCAAAGAAATTATGAAGGCAACACTTATATATAAAATTCTTAACGCAGGGGTTCCTTGAGGCTCTTTTTGAGATAAATCATAAATAAAGCCCAAAATCTGCAAAATGATAAAAATCCCCCCAAAATAGAAATTGTTTGAATTATGCCTGTTCCCTAATGTTTTAATTATTAATAAGATAAATGCAACTGATACCGTTACCGAACAGATTCCAAGCATAAGTAAATTAAAATGCATAAATGCTATGGGCAGTTTCGGCAACAATTCGGGAAATTTAAAGTAAAAAATTGAAGAATCGAATATCACACTTTTAACCGCCGCACCCAGTCCGCGCAAAAGCACCAGAAACAAACCTGCTGAAAGTAAAACAGCAAAGGTTTTCAGAATAATATTTTTGGTTTTTAAATCTTCGTTTTTCAGTTCTAAAATATTTCTAAGAAACGATATGCAAATTATCAATACAAAAAGTGCAGTTAGAAAAAACTCGAAGGGAGAACTTACAATTCCATACGCCAATCCCGATGAGAAATAAGATGAATCAGTAAAAGCTTCAGGTAAAAAACTGCCCGGTATTTCAGTTACGAACAGTATTATTCTCAAAATCGAGAGATTTAAAATGAGCAGTAAAAAACCAGCAGTTTTTTTTCCGGAAAAAAAATTAAATTGATTTGTTTTAAGAATAAAAAAAAGGAATGCTAAAATGCCCATTAGATATTTCATACTTTGCAAATCGTCGAGGAATGTATTGATGGCAGCATCTTTAAGTGGTTTTTGAAATTCAACTGATCCGATTATTTTGTTCTTATTATTTCTAATTTCCGCACTGTCGTATCTTCCATCAATTATTTTATTCGCATTTCCTAGAAGAAGCCGAAAACTTGTATTGTATTTAATCGATAGATATTCGGTTATACTTAGCGGCTCATAAAACTCGTTGTTAAACCTGTATTTTTTTTCAACCGGTTTAATAATTTGGAAATAGAAAATACTATTATCTGTTATAAGGCTGTCCATATAAATAAGCGATATTTTCAAATCGGATCCGGAAAGAAAAGTTTCGCCGTAAGGTTTTAACGAAAAAATCGAAGTATCGGCTTGCAAGCTGTGTGAGTTCCATGCATAAAGATTAAACGATGAATCGAGAATAAATATTTCGCAACTGCTGAACGGTTTTTCCATCAGCAAATCAAAAAGCTTTGTTTTGTTTTCTTTGGAAAAGTATTTAGGATTTGTTTTAAGAAGATGATTTTTTACATCAAGCACTGCAGAAGAGACATCGTCGAATTTTTGTTTTATTCCGTCTTTTATGATTCCGGTTTTTTGGGATAATTCTTTTTGCCAGTTATCTTCTTTGTATTGAACCAATAATGGAGAAACAAAACCGGTTACAAAAAAAACCGTCAGACAGAATAATGCTAAATAATGTGCTTTTTTCTGTATTAAAGAAAACAATTTCCTCATAATTATCAGTTAATTGTTATCTGGGATATCTGCCATTTATCCCCTGCAGATTGAATAGAAATATACACTCCGGCAGAACCTCGTCTTCCGTTAAGAGTGTATTTTAGTTTTCCAGTAGCATAAGCCGATCTTTCAAATATCTTTGTTCTTTCAAGAACGCACTCAATGGGTTCGTAGGTATCCAGATATTTTTTAAGAACATAGTATGCCTGATTCGAACTGAAATATCCCGTAGTTCCATCCGATAAACTGATGTATGTTTTCGAGCTGAAATGCTGCGAAAAATCGGATATACTGTTTATAGAAATTCCTTTCTGAAATATCTCGAATAAATGATTCACATCATCGTGCTGATAAATATAACCCAGAGTAAATATCATCAGCAATAAAGATATATATTTTATTTTTGGAATAATCATTCCATAAAGTTCTTAATTAACAATTTTATAATCTAAACTTGCAGTAAAATAACTAATTATCAATAAAAAAGCATACCCGAAGGCATGCTTTTTTCAATCATTTCGAATATATTTTAATTTCTTCCGGATCTTGAAGCTGTACGGCTTTTTTCTGCAGCTGCGTTGCGTTTAAGAAGTTTGCTTCCTTCTACAAGCTGATAAGCCCAATCGAAAACCAATCTGTCGTTCACAATATTTTTAACACGTACTTTAGCAAAGTGATTATCATATGTCCAAATTATATAAGTATGTCCCGGAATTGCTTCGGTAAACTTGTAGGGATCGCCTTCGTATAACGGAACATAACCTGATGAAGGAGCTTCATTTATGTCATAAATATCACTAGTCGCTCCCATATCAACAATATCAGCTTCCTCCCAAACATTTAGATAGTGTTTCCCTTCAAATTTCTCGTAAAAGAAGTCAGTATTCAAGTCATCAAAAGGAAGAATGCTGTAACTGCTGAAATCGTAACCCGAAGTAGCATCGGTGTTTGCAAGCGCAACGTTGAAACCTTCGGGGCGCGGGGTTTCGTATACAATATCGTAACTCAATTCGCTCTCATTTCCATCGTAATCGTAAGCAGTTACAGCATAGAAATATGTATCTCCGTTTTGGGCTTCTCTATCTAAATAATATGTATTTCCAGTACTTCCTATCAACTCGTATTCACCGTCGTATTCATAGCTATAATAAATATTGTAACCGGCAAGATCTCTTTCTCTGTTCTGGTTCCAATGTAATTCAACAACACCGTCCCCGTTTAATGTGTATAAACCTGTAGGCGGATCGGGCGGGGTTGAATCGTATTCGTAAGTGGTTACATCGCAGGCTGTAAAGAACGCCATTGTTATAATAATTGCCATTAAACCTAAATTCTTTTTCATATTTACCTCCTCAGCAAAAAGTTAAGTGAATACGATATTGCAATACAAATGCCAAACCGGAAAGCAATTTAATAATTGTTTTTTATGGTAATATCACGGGAAATTCAATAAAATATCTGTTGTTGTTCTCTTAAATGTTCAGATTTGTATACAGGAGTGGATAGTTTTAGAAGAATAACTAATAATTCTTAATTTTGAATTTTTAATTTTGAATGATTGTATGTCCTGCTCGTTCCTCGCCGGACTTTTATTTTTTAACTTCGATAATATCCTTCATTTTTAATTATTAATTGCTTGACATTTACCCCCCCCACTTTTTATATTTGTAAACCTAAACAGCAAAAAGTTTTGGCGGTACAGAGGAAAAATTACCTGCCTGCTGTTTACAAACAAAAAATACAAAAGTAAAAATTTACGAGGGATTTTAATG
>JAAYAN010000292.1 GCA_012719345.1 Ignavibacteria bacterium
CCTCATCTATGGGCTGGCTCCCGCACCGCCCCGGTCTGACAGGGTGAGAGCGCACCTGCGAGCCGTGGCGGACAGGAAAGGCAGCCCGCACCTCTGGCGGCTGCTCTCCAGGCTCGACCCAAAGACCACCCGGAACCTGGGCGAGAACGACCGGGTGCACATCATCAGGGCACTGGAGATCATGATTCTCACGGGCAGGAGGCCGAGCGATTTCTATCAGGAACACGGCTTTTCACGCCCGTTCTGCGAGGCGCGTATCGTGTGCATTGTGCCCCGCCGGCAGCGGCTCTACGAGAACATCAACTCCCGGGTGGTCCGGATGGTGGAGATGGGGCTGATCGATGAGACGAAAAGTCTCCTCGCCCTCGGGTACAGTCCTTCACTGCGGAGCATGCAGACCCTGGCCTACAAGCACATTGTCGACTTTTTAGAGTCGAAGATCGGCCTGGATCTTGCCATATCGCTGATCCAGCGCGATACCAGGAGGTATGCGAAGCGGCAGCTCACGTGGATGAGATCGCACTATGACCCCGGCTCGTTCCTTTCCCCGGAAGAGGCCTTGCCGGTCCTTGAGAGCATGCTCCGCGCCGAGTTTCCGGACCGCTCCGGAATATGATCTTCATCGCTCCCCGGGGTATCTCAACCCCGGCGAAACAGGACCGAAATTTCCGATGTGCCGGCGGTAATACGATGGAATCTTTCGAGTATTGCAAATCCCATGATATGTGATAAGGAACACTACGTGAACCACAACAGCAGAAGATATTTTGAAAAGCGCCTCCGGAAAAAGGTGGGAACCGCCATTCACGACTACGGAATGATCAGGCAGGGTGACAGGATCATGGTGGCGGTCTCCGGTGGGAAGGATTCCCTGGTGCTCCTGAAGGTTCTCATCGATCTTCAGAAGTCTGCACCGGTGGAGTACGAGGTATTTCCGGTCCATCTCTCCACCGGCTTCGAGAAGGACTTTCCGCGGATTGCCGAGTGGGCCCGCAGCACTCTGGGGACAGAGATCCGGGTGATCGAAACCGGCATATCCGATATTCTGGCCCGGGTGTCTGACCCGGAGAAAAGCCCCTGCGCCCTGTGCTCGAGGCTGCGGAGGGGGAGGCTCTATAGCCTTGCCCGGGAAGAAGGTTTTTCTTCCATCGCCCTGGGGCACCACCTCGACGACATCATCGAGACATTCTTTCTGCGGTGCTTCTATACGGGCCAGATCGGGGCCATGGCGCCTGTCAGGATTTCGAACGACGGCCGCAACCGGGTGATCAGACCGCTTGCCTATTGCAAGCTCACGCTGGTGGAGGCGTATTTCAGGTTTATGGATATCGCGCCGGTATCCTATGCATGCATGATCCGCCCGGACAGCAAGCGCGAGCAGATAAGGGAATATCTGCGCATCCTGGAGAAAGACAACCCGAAGATGAAAAACTCGATCTTCGCGTCGCTGGGCAATATTGATATGAAGAGCCTGTGCCTGAAGGGAGATTATCGTGCGCATACTCATTGACCCACGAACGCGAAAGCCGAGGATCGTCAAGCGGGTGGCAGAGATCCTCACCTCTGGCGGGATCATCGTCTATCCCACGGATACGGTCTATGGGCTTGGATGCTGCATCACGAACAAGAAGGGGATCGACACGATCAACTCGATCAAGGCTTCGGTAAAGCCCAGG
>JAAYAN010000264.1 GCA_012719345.1 Ignavibacteria bacterium
CATTGAACCATTGTTGAACCCTTGAACGGCGAAGCCATTGAACGCCGTAGGCATTTGAACGGCGCAACCGGTTAAATCTTCCCGGAAAGGGAAATGACCAGGCTGGTTCCCGGGGCCGCAATCCCGGAAGAATAAGGCCGGTACCGGCGGTTGGTGAGGTTTTCGATGCCGGCCGAGAGCTGGATGGCGGGGGTGAAATCATAGGCGGCAAACAGACTGATGGTCATCCAGGCGGGAGAGTAAGGATTTCCCTGTTTGTCGGGGAGGTAAAGATAGGGTTTGTCCCTTTCGTCGGGCGCCAGGCGCGAGTAGGGGATTTTCCCGTTGTAACGGAGGTTGATCTCAGCGAACCAGGGCTTCCTGTCGTAACAGAGAGCGGATGAACCATAAAGCGGGGGTATGTGACGCAGGGGATATCCGTCGGAATCGTGACCGGTCATTGCCGTAAGGGAGTGGGTAGTCCGGAGCAGCGGAGTGAAATAATAACCGGCGCTGAAAGTGGCTCCGGCAAGGATTGCCCCGTCGGCATTAACGAGCGCTTCCACCCTGCTCATCGTTCCGTTATAGGGGATGGAATCCCTGCCGTTGAACAGGAAAGGTCTGCGGACCATGGCCCCTTTCAGATCCGTGAGGAAAAAAGTCGCCTCCATCCTGACCTTATTTTCTTTAATCCAGGCCAGTCCGGCCTCCAGGTTACGGGCATATTCCGGTTTGAGCGTCGGATTGGGTACGATCACGTTTCCGGGTTCCGAGTCAAAAACCTTGGCCATATCGTCGATGTTGGGCGCCCTGAAGCCGGTTGATGCCAATGCCCTGAACAGCCATTCCGGGAAGGGGCGCCATACAGTCCCCAGACTTCCGTTGACCGCCCGGTTAGTCTGGCTGAAGGAGGATTCGGGAAATCCCGACTCAGGGGAGAATTCCCCGTCGGTGTGGGTAAGGGTTCCCCTGATTCCCCCTTCCAGCGAGAGTTCCGGAAGAGCTTCCCAGTGACCGCTGAGGTATCCTGCCACGCTTGCATAATGCGACAGGGCTGGATAGCGGGGAGCTGAAGCCAGCGTTTCTCCGGTAAGGAGATGGGTGGACCATCCCCGCGAAATTACTTTATTGAAGGTGCCTTCCGTGCCGAAGCTGAAACGGATTGCCGGGAGGAGTTCCTTGTGAAAGTCAACACTCAGCGTGTAAATGTGCAGTTTCTCCTTCCGGTTAAAAAGAAGGGGATCGTCGATGCTCCGGTCGTGGCGGCTCTCAGCGTAGTACTGGTAAGCCGGTATGATCCGGACCTTGTCGAACAGGGGGTTAGCCGGGTGGTAATCGATGCTGCCGTTGACCAGCGTCCACTCCTGAGGGCCGTAATGCCAATCCCCGTAACGGAGTTTATCCTTCCGGTAAACGATGAGGCGATCATAGCGGGGCACCGCGGAGGTTCCGGAGAATTGGCCTCCCAGGTTGATTTCGAGCTGAGGCGAGGGTTTATAGCGTACCCTGGAAGTCAGGTTGGTCTGGTTGTACGCGGTAGGGCGCTGCATGCGCGGATTGTTGTTCCTGACAATGGAATCGCGTCCGGAGAAAAGGGAGGGAAGCGTATACTCGTTC
>JAAYAN010000142.1 GCA_012719345.1 Ignavibacteria bacterium
AACAAACTTAGAACTGGGAAAACAACTATTAAGCAATGGATGATCACTATAATTTTATCTGATCAGGCATACCACTTATTTGAATTATTTAAGAATAATGCTGTTATTATTAGAACTTAGCCTTTTTTTGTTAACGTTAAATACAATATTTTCTTAATTTTATAAATCGCTATTTACATTTTTGGGGTGGGGAATACTTCTGGACCCCATGGGGAATATTTTTGGCCCGCGACATTCAAGCAGATTGGAATTGTCTTCTGTTTTAACGTTAAATCTGCCACACATAGTTTTCCTTTCTGTTTTTTTCCTACAACAAATAAACAGCAGAAAAAAGTTCGGGTTAATCGTTCAAGTTCCGGTAAAATTTATTACAGCGTTGCGGTATTGCACCCATAGGCACTAACTTAAGTAGGAAACCGTGCGTCGGGTGCCGCATTAATAATTAAAACGGTTGATTATTACGCATTATTCTGTAAATCCCAGCGATAAATCGCTGGGTTAGTGTAATTAACGAAGTAGATATTAACCAACATTGGAATTGAAACCGTTCAAATCAGTTACACCCGCTTCAACGGTTTTATGAGATAAAGTTCTTAAGTTGACACTTATGGTATTGCCCCTGGCATTAAAAGAAACTCTTTGGTACAAAAAATAATACTTTGTATAAATATTGATATAAACAATCCGATAATTGTTGAAGCAAATGAATGTAACAATATTATCATTCAATTAAAAAAGACATTTTTATATGGAATTATCAAAACAAGAACTTATAGATCAGCTTGATGAAATAAAACAAAAGTACACGGCTTTGGAAACAAAATATGCCGAAGAAACTGACAGTTATAAAAATACAGTAGAGGATTTAAAATATAAACTTATGTTTCTGGAGGGTATTGCAAACTCGGCAATAGATGGTTTTCTGGTTGTTAATCCTTTTGGACAGAAAATCCTGCAAAACAAGCGGACAATAGATTTATGGAAAATTCCTGAAGAAATTGTTAATGATCCGGATGGCTTAAAACAAGTGCATCATGTAATGGGAATGACTGTTAATCCCCAGCAATTTGTTCAGGAAATAATTAACCTAAAGGAACATCCGGATGAGAAAAGCAGGGATGAACTCGAATTAGTTGATGGAACTGTACTTGACCGGTATTCTTCCCCTGTAATTGGACCCGATGGAAAAAACTACGGTCGTATCTGGACATTTCACGATATAACCGAGCGTAAAAAAATTGAAAAGCAATTGGTTCAGTTGAACAGAGATAAAGATAAATTTATTTCCATACTTGCACACGATTTAAGAAATCCGTTTACAACAATCGAGGGTTTATCGGAATTACTGACTAAGGACTATCAAAACTATACTATTGACCAAATAAATGAAATGATTAATATTATTTACGATTCGGTTAAAAAAACCAGAATACTGCTTGAAGATACACTTCAATGGGAGAATACTAAATCTTATAAAAACACTTTTGTCCCTTCTGTTGTAAAATTGTGCGGTGTGATAAACGAAGTAATCGAAATTCTGAAACCCAGCGCAAATCTGAAAAAAATAAAAACAAACTACACTTGCGCAGAAGATATGCAGGTTAACAGTGATATTTATATGCTTAAAGCAATTTTACGAAATCTTCTTTCCAATTCTATAAAATTTACTAATCCGGATGGTGAGATTATCATTTCAGCAAATCAGGAAGGATCTGTTACAACAGTAAGCGTTGCGGACAATGGGATTGGAATAGAACCTGAATTTTTAGCAAACTTGTTCGATCTTTCATCGATTCACTCCACAAAAGGGACTGCAAATGAAACCGGCACCGGATTGGGATTATTATTATGCAAGGAATTTGTTGAAAAGCACAACGGTAAAATTTGGATTGACAGCATTGTAAACAAAGGCACCAAAGTTAGTTTTACACTTCCCGGGTAAAAACCTTCGAGGTAACTACGCTGCTGCTCCGAGGGTCTAAAATTTGGGGCAAATCAAACTTGCAGTTTAACATCAGCAAAAGAAACTCAACACTTTTTTATTTTTTATTTAAAAAAAAGTCAGTTACATTACCCGTGAAACTCTGTGCCTTACTCTGTGTTACTCTGTGGTTTATTCGCGCTTTTTTAACCACAGAGTTGCACGGAGTTAAGAAATTTAACTAACTTGAAGAATTACTTCTTGAATTTATAAATGTGATTATGTATTTTTTACCTGCAGTAAATTTTGGTGATAAGGTTTGGACGAATGCTGAATGTTTAATTTTAAATTTTTAGTTGAAAGTAACTCTTTGTTATCTGAATACTTTTACTAACTTGAACAAAAACTTTTTAAAGACTATATTAAGTCCATAAAAAGGAGAAATAATGAGATTAAGCGAATCAGTTAAATCGATTAGCTATTTAAAAGCCAATGCAGCCCAGCTTATAGAAGATGCAAATAAGAATCAAAAAACTTTTGTTATTACGCAGAATGGCGAAGCTAAAGTAATTGTTCAAGATATAAAAGCTTATGAAAAAACTCAGGAAACATTAGCCTTGTTGAAAATTCTGGCAATGAGCAGCGAGAATGTTGAAAAAGGAAAAGCTAAAGGTATTAAAGAAACATTTACTGAGATCCGAAAGGAATTGGGAATAAAGAGATAAAATGAATTTCAAATTACTCATTGATCCTTTAGCTAAACAAGATTTAATAGATATTTATAATTACGTTGCCGCAAATGATTCAGAAGAAAATGCGGACAAATTGCTGGAAAATTTAGAAAATACCTGCCTCGATTTAGAAAAACTACCGACACGTGGTCATATACCTGAAGAATTACGAAACACCGGGATAAAACGGTTTTTGGAAATACATTACAAACCTTACAGAATAGTTTATGAAATAATAGACAGAGTTGTTTATGTTCATTTAGTTGCAGACGGAAGAAGAAATATGCAAGATCTGTTATCGGAAAGACTGCTAAGGTAAATAGGTGACAAATTCACTAGAGAAAAATAAATTATATTAAAGTTTTAGAAGATTTTTGAAGAAAGAATCGAGTGTAAAAAACCGGTAAGGACTAAAGTCAGTGATATTGCCTTTGAAACTCTGTGCCGTACTCTGTGTAACTCTGTGGTTTATTCGCGCTTGTTTAACCACAGAGTTTCTCAGAGTTTTTCACGGAGTTGCATTGAGTTAAAATGATTAACTAACTTGGAGAATTAGTTCTTGAATTTAGAAATGTGATTATGTATTTTTTACGCGTATTAAATTTTACAAAGTATTGTAAAATCAATATTTAACAGCATAATTAATAATTAGAAATATGGGAAAGTTATGAATTCAAGGTTATCAATCTTAATTTTGCTAATTGGTTTATCAGTTACAAGCTGCAGACAAGAAGTTACTAAATTAGATCCTCTTCAACAAAACATATTGGAAAGTACAGTTTATGCTGATACTCGACAAATACAATCCGATAAAGAATCGTTGGTTTTAAGTGAAAATAAAGTAATGTCAATGTCGTTTGTAAAAGAATATTTTGATAGTAATAAAATTGATAGTCTTACATATTTAAGATTTAATAAAAATGGTCAACTTATCCAAAGAACAACAGATGAGTTAACATCAGTTGGTTGTTTGCCACATACCTATGTGCAAATATTTAGATATGAGAACAATAAGATTAAAAGAGTTGAAAGCTATACTTTTAAGTATAAAACAAAATCTGTATTTGAGAAATGGTTGGAAACAGATACTTCCCGTTTAAAAATATTTGAATGGGAAGATTATACTTATAGTGGTGATACAATTTTTATTGAATCCGGATCAGGTAAATGGGAATATATAAAAAATAAAAATGGAAATTTGGAAGGAATTTTTCATAAGGTAAAAAGTACCAACGAATTTCGGGAGGAAAAGTATTCATTAACTCCATTTGGTGTAAAAAAGCAGTTTATCTATGATGGATCAACTCAAATAGATTATGATTATATAGTAGATGAAAACAAAGTTGAAATTAAGTCCTTGAATTCTAAAGGTTATAATAGATCAGAAAACATTTATAATAGCAAAGGTCTATTGATGGAAATAATTTATTATGAAAACAACCAAAAAGTAGCTCGGACAAAAATTGATTATACTTATTACATGTAAACAAAGGAAACTAACCTTGTTAATTAGTAAAATACCGTTAAAACATAAGGATAAATTTTGTCCTGTCAGGAGTTTTCTCCTGACAGATTTAGTAAAAGGTATCGCGCGTAAAAAAACTGGCAAGGACGAAAGTCCTGCCGGGACAGGAAAAATTTAACAAACTGGAAGAATTATTTCTTGAATTTAGAAATGTGTTTGTGTATTTTTTACTTGTATTAAATTTTACTGAAAATTGACTGAATAATGATTTTTGTGATTAAATGATTTTGGAAAAGGAAACTGGGACGCAGATATGCAAAAGTTTACACGAAATCATTCTGGCTTTATATTTAATACTGTGTTAATTTATTTATGCTTAATAAGTTACAGTTATGAGCGGCGTGTTAAACGCAACATCATTATATTCAATAAGAAATGGGGTATTTATGTTTGAAAGTGCTTTAGTTATTTTGACAGTATTATACGCAATTGTTTCAGTTAAAGTAGAGGAATGGATAACCATATCGGCACTTGGATTCAAAGGTGCAACTCCAATGATGTTTCTACAGAATCCTATCTTTTATAAGGTTGTCCGCGGGGTTTTTTTTCTAGGTGCAGTGGCTTCCTGCTTTGGTCTTGTTGCTGTTCCTTGGTATGTTGGGCTTCTTGTTCTTGCTGTAGTGTGGCTGGCGGCAGGTGCATTAGGGAGAAAAAAGGCATTTGCCAAATATCGTCAAATACTTCAAGAAATGATGGCAAGTGCTGAAAGTTCTGAGGAACGGGCTAAGTATGAATCGGAATCACAGAAATCAAATCAAGAACTTATGGATAAGGTAAAATTCTCAATGAAGTATGGAATCTAAAATGGCAATCTAACCAGCGTTGCCAGAAAAATATAGTTACGAATTCTCTAAACTAAAGGAACCAATATTGATTTCAGAGAAGGAAAAACTTTTGATGATTGGTACAAAAAATTAAACCCATGAATGAATGATGTTAATTAGGAGAACTAAATGAAGAAAAAGGATAGAATTCACAGTATATATGAGAAAGCCCCAAAATTAGCAAAAACCGGTGATTATGTGGATTGGCGCAATATTGAATTTAAATTAAGATGTGAAGGATTGATCGAAGCCAAAGAATTTCTTGAAAAAGAAGGATTTAGAGAAGAACTAAATGACTTATGTAATAAAGCAAGGTCAAAGGAAGAAATTCAAAATCGAGAGTCTTTTAATTTGTGGCTTATAAATTTTATCGAATCAAATCGAGAGAATATTTACACCAATTTCCCTAAAGTTAAAATCTACGTAAATCAAAGTCATAAATACTTTTCAATGTTTGCTGAAAAAAAAGGTTATGAAATTTCAAAAATGTTTTGCAGTAAAAAGTTAATCGGAGATGTAATTTTTGAAGAAGAAAATGGCAAAAAAATAAAATCATTCAACTCATACCAATCTTCCAAAAATTTTGATGATTTTACAATAAAAGATTTAGAGGATTTAGCAAAGAATATATCTAATTAAAAATTTGCTTATCCTCTTTGCAATGTAATAATTTACGAGATTGTTATTCACAACCCAAAAGGCACTGATATAAGTATATTGTTTAAAAAACCAAAGCCTTTGCGTAACCAGAAAAACTGAATGAGGTGTATGTGTCCACTAACAGCTTTAAATTGTTCTGTGTAAGGCAAAATCTTTCAGATTATTTATAACTGAATTAATCCCGTTATAAAAATCGGGCTGGTTTTGCCAGCCCTTTAAATTATCTTTTAACTCTCGCGTTTCCTTTCCAAATACTCCAAACCTGTTCTTCATCAGCTGGCTGGGCATAATCGGTTAAATGGGTTGTTGCCAAAGCTCCTGTTGCCCAGCCGAACTGCATCCATTTTTCAGGTTGCCATCCTTTAAGAATTCCGTAAAGCATTCCGCCAACAAATCCATCGCCGCCGCCAATTCGGTCGAGCACTGTAATTTCACGCGGTTCGGCAACATACCAGTTTTCACCTTCAAGCATAATTGCGCCCCACAAGTGGCTGTTCGTGCTTACAACCTGGCGTAAAGTTGTTCCAAATACCGAAGCATTGGGATAAGCTTTTTTCACTCTTTTAATCATTTCCTTAAAACTTTCAATTTTCGCTGCAATATCTTTCCCGCCTGCTTCGGGTCCTTCAATTCCAAGACAAAGCTGAAAATCCTCTTCGTTACCGACAAGAATATCAGATAAGCTTGCAATTTCAGAAAAAATCTCGTGGAGTTCCTTTTCGCGTCCTTTCCAGAAAGTTGCACGGTAATTCAAATCGAAAGAAATCCGCGTGCCGTATTTTTTTGCGGCTCTTGCAAGTTCCAAACAAAACTGACTCGTTTCCGGTGATAATGCGCCAATTAATCCCGAAAGATGAACTATCTGAACTCCTTCTTTCCCGAAAAGTCTTTCAAGATCAAAATCCTTAACATTCAAAGTTCTTCCCACTTCCCCAGCGCGGTCGTTCCAAACACGCGGTCCGCGCGAACCGCATCCGCTATCTGCTATATTTATTTGGTGACGGTAACCCCACGGGTCGCCCTGTTCAATTTCCCGCCCTTCGTAACTCATATGTCTTGCGGCTAAATTATCTTTTATCATTCGTGCAATCGGACTTCCTTTTACAAAAGTCGTTAAAACTTTAACAGGCAAACCAAGGTATGAAGAAATGCTCGCTACATTCGATTCCGCGCTTGAAACTTCCATCTTAAAAGTATTACTGCAATGTACCGGTTGTCCGTCTGCCGGCGTTAACCGTATGCCCATACTTGTTGGTATTACAAGCGAATAGGCAAAATCTTTTTTTAATTCTATGCTCATTTAAATCCTCGGAAAATTAATCTAAGTTACCGTTTACTGAAATGCAAATATAGTATTTTTTAATGAATATATTGACATTTTAAATGCTCTGTTTATTCAAAATTAATCTTGAATCCTATCGATGGAATTATAGGCCACAATTCAACTTCTTCTATTTCCGGAAGACCGTAATTATCATATTCGTATTCGTATCCGTAAACATTTTTGAAGTTTGCAACATTGCTTATATCGAGATAAGCGGATGACAGCATTCCGAACATATTGAAGCTTTTTGAAATTTTGAAGTCAATTCTTTTATATGCAGGAAGCCGTCCGGAATTTGTTTCTTTATCTTGCCACCTGTATTTATTTTCTTCGCTGTTATAAATGCTTTCGCGCGGAGTAAATGCAAAGCCGCTTCCGTAAGTAAATCTTAAATTCAAATTCCATTGTTTTCCTATATCGAAATCATTTACGAAAGAAATTGTATGCCGCTGATCGGAATACCGCGGGAAATATCCGATGTTATCGTAAAGATTATCTTCTTTGGCAAATAAAAGTCCGTAACTTATCCAGCCCGAATACCAGTCGTATTTAAGCGAAGCGTACAAATCCATTCCTGCAGCATAAGCTTTCGAATCATTTTTCCGCGAATAAGTTAATCTGCCAAAGGCATCTCGTTTTGATGAAATAAGATCGGAATATTTTTTATAAAAGAAATCGGCTTTTAATTTAATGTTTCTTAGCGGATTATTTTCGTCTTGAATCAAATGCTCAATGCCGAGATTGTAATGAACCGCCATTTGCGACTGGGTATTGGTATCGGAAGCAGCGGCGTATGCAAGCTGGTTATAAATGGGCGACTGATAATAATGTCCCCAGGCTGCACGGATTGTTGTTGAGTTGCCAGCTTTATACGATGCGCTTAATCTTGGACTGCAAGTAAGGTCTCTGTTAATTTCAAAATATTCGGTTCTTATTCCGGCATTTACAAGAAAATCATCGCTTATCTGAAAAATATTTTCTGCAAATCCCGCAAGTTTATAAGATCCTGTGCGTATGCTTTCTGTTTCGGGTCCTCCGTAGTTTATTGTATCAACTCTTACAGAAGGAAATGCCTGAATATTTTCGTTTATTATCTGGAATTCTTTGTCGATTCTGTCCTGCAGATAATCGATATGAATAAAACTGAAACCTGTTTTTATATCGTAATAAGGCGTTGCCTTTAAATCCAATACGGATTTCACCTCGGCGGTTTTGATATTTAGCCGGTTTTCGTAATACTGCGAGTAATCTGAATTGTAGAAGAATTGGTCACTCCCTGTACCGGAAAGTCTGTACCATTCAAGATAAGTATCAGCTTCCTTGTCTTTTTGCTCGTAATACGATAATGTGGAATTTAAAAACGCATTGTGCGATAAAGCGACAGAGGCTTTCAAATCGAAAAGACTGCTGTAGTAACTGGATTCGTTGTGATCGTAATCCCAAGATTTCTGAGTGAGATCAACAGTCTGATTATACCAGTTACGGGTAAAATTTACAGGATTCTTATATTCCCAATCGGGATCGTATTTAAAATTATCGCCCGCGTGAATGAATTTGAATTGAAGTTTATCAACGGGTGAAAAACTGTAAGTAAGCACACCCTGCACGTCGTAGAAATCGGGTTTAATATATTCTTCAAAACTCATTATGTTCATAACATATTTGAGGTAGCTTTGCCGGAATCCCACAAGATAAGTAAGATTTTCAGTTATCGGTCCTTCTGCCAATCCGTCAATATTAAGCAGTGAAAAAGAAACCGTGCCTTTATGTTTTTCTTTATCACCATCGCGGTATTCAATGTTCAAAACCGAGCTAAGCCTGTCGCCGTATTCCGCGCTGAATCCGCCGGTTATTAAATTTACTTTTTTCATCAGATCAAGATTAAAAATGCCCACGCTTGCATTTTCGGCTTCTTTAAGGTGAAACGGTTCGTAAACCTGCGTGCTGTTTACAAGAACAAGATTCTCATCGTAATTTCCGCCGCGCACGTTAAATTTTGCGCTTAATTCGTTATTTACAGAAAGACCCGGCAAGGATTGTATTGAACGGAAAACATCGGGCAAAACACTCGAAGTTTTTTCAACATCCTTGCTTTGCATAGAAATATTGCTTGATGCTTCGTTGTTATTGCTTCCGGCTGATGCATAAACTGCCACTTCCTGCAGAAGCACATCGGTTGACGTTAGATTAATTGCTTTACAAATGTCGGAATCGTAAATATCGATATTTATCTTTTCAGTTTTGTATCCGATATAAGTAACCAAAAAAGTATAACTGCCCGGCTTCAGTTTTATACTGAATTTTCCGCCGGCATCTGCAGAGGCGCCTTCGTCGTTATTAATGGACGAAATATTTGCATACGGAAGTCCGCTGCCGCTTGAAGCCTCTTTAATAATGCCTGTAAAATTGAAAGTCTGCGAAAATGAAACCGACGCAAAAAGAACTGATAATATAATTCTGCTAAGCATCAAATTACCTTTATTGTTGGATTGAATTTTAATAAACTTTAAAACATTCCGGGACAAATTGCAGCGGTTTATTTCCCAACAAATTTATCCGGTTATTTTAAAAAGAGAAGAACAAGCTGTTGATATTAGAAATAAGTAAGTTTCTTATGTAAAGAGCCCAAAAATAATATACTGCCGTCAAAAATAAAAGAGAATATTAAATAGGTGAAAATTTTAAGGACTTTTGAATCCTTTTTATGCGGGTATCTGCTTTAAAAGTTAAAGAGATGATTTAATTCAAATCCGCCGTAACAAAAAAAACAACGGTGAATCCACTAACAAAACCAATTCATTATGGAAAAACACTGCTATGCAATATAAATGAAGAATTGTTCTAACTTTTAATGTAAATTTTCGCAGTACTGTAGCCTAACAAAACCAATCCTGCTGCCAGAATGAAACCGGTTATTCGGTGAATATTATCGGAAAACTGAACTGCAAACAAATTAATGCCCATTACGGCTAATGCTGCAATAATTATAGATAAACTCAGGATAAACATTTTTCTGTTTTTCATTTTTCCTCAGATATTTTAAATATATTCTATCCAATAAATATAAGTATTTTATTAAAAGGTTGAAAAATTTTTTTATGTTAAAACTGTAACTTTTATCTTACAGTGTTTACAGCTTTATATATAATATTTTTCAAAGTGCTTTTAACAATCAGCTTATGAATTGGTTTAACCGGCAGAAAATAAAGCCTTCCGAAAAAATTATGATATTTTACGCAGGTGGTAAGAGATAACTCTTTTTTATTCTCACGAGTAAAATTTAACAGAACAGAAACTCTGAAACTTAGGTGCTTGTCATTTTCGCCTAAAATAAGTTCGTTATCGGTTTTATCGAATAATTTAAAAATACCAAGCTGTTCGCCCGGTTCAAATTTTAAATTATCTGATTTATTTTGTTCCTCATTCAAATCTGCCGAAGTTTTCAGTCCAAACAATCCGGCTGCTTTATCCCGTATAGCCATCAAATTGTCAGCCCAGGCAGGTCCGCTGGAAATGAATAATCTGCCGGCAGTAATAATATCAAATCCGGAATTACTGTTTGGAATTTCGCCTTTAAAACTGTCAGTATAATCAAAAGAAACTATGCTTTTTTTTAGAATTGATCCTTCAGGTATCACTATATTTTGTATTATCATTTTTTAGGGAATTTTGATTTTTATTATTATTCTCGATGATTCTGTCAATATACTTGGGAGTGTAATTAGTTTTTCTTTCAGTAAATAACCGTCCTTCCAGTAAATTTTTAACCTTGCAGAATGTTATTGCGGGCGTCATATTGCATTTTTTGGGATTTAAAATATTATCAGTACTGATTTCGGCACTATTTGAAAAATTTATCTGTTCTAAAACACATAATGCTTCACTGCGGATTAAAAGTGATTCGTCATTTATAAATTGTTCAATAAAGTTAATTTTTCTTTTATTAAAATCATCATTTCCGTTTACGCGGCTCAGTATATCAAGCGCACCCCATCGGCAGTATAATCCGCTGCTGCAAAGTTTGTTAAAAATTTCCCAATCTTTTTCCGCACCTTCAAGCCACCATATTTCTTCTGTAAGATATACTGCAGTTAACGGATCGTTTTTAAGAAGTTTTGTTAAAGAATATTTCATTACATCTGTGCTCTTACGGCTGCAAATTTTTGCCAGAGAATAAATTGCGGCTGTCCTTTTAAAATAGTTCTGCGATAAAATTTCTTTTTCAAGCTTTCCAATCATCCCGGAACCGAAAAGCAGCCTGCAGAATTGTTTGTGATAATCAGTTTGCTCAGGCAGCAGAACAATATCGCGTATAAAAGCACAGACCTTTTGAAATGATTTACAACCTCTTTTGTTCAGATAATACAGAACCGTTTCAATTATATCTTGATGATTTTCGTTTTTTAATAAATCATTGCAGCAAGCTTTGCTGTTGCAAAAATCTATATCAAGCGGTATAAGCTTCATAGCGTATTTAATCGAAAAAAAATAAAGTATAACTCAATTCTTAAAATGAAAAGAAAAATTGCGCTTTTGCCGCATTCATTCCGGAAATATCAGATGTTGTGGTCTTTGGGCAGAATCATAAGTTTTGGTATACGTACATGTTCCGGCTGGTTCATAATAAACTTTACAGATTCAACTATATTTTCAACAGTAAGTGGTTCGGTAATACCCATACTTTCTTTCGGATGAACTTCCCAATTTTTATGCAATTCGGTCATAACCAAACCTGGTTCAATGCAGCTTATTTTAATTGATGTTCCTGTTAATTCCATTCGTAAAGCTTCGGATAAAGCTTCCATAGCAAATTTTGTTGCGGCATATCCTCCTGCGGTTACCCGTACTTTTGTTCCGAGAACACTGGAAATATTAACAATATGACCGAATCCTTGTTTCTTAAAACGCTTAAGCATTGCATAAGTAAGTCTGAATGTTGCTTCAACATTTAACCGAAGCATTGCCGAAAGTCTCTCAATATTTATATCTTCGATAGTTCCGGTTTCCAGCGTGCCGGCGCAATTAAAAAGATAATCGCATCTTCCGTATTTATTAAATGCAAAATCGATTAGAGAATCCTGAAGTTCCGGCTGGTTTAAATCACCTGCAAATAAATTTTCGGGAGAAATATCAAGTTTAGTTAAATTTTCTTTTCGCCTTGCTGTTGCAATTACTATGTGGTTATCGCCAATTAGCGATTTTGCAATTCCAAAACCAATTCCGCTGCTGGCGCCTGTAACTATGCATATTTTTTCTGAATTTTTCATAAATTCATCTTAGGTTTGAATTTCTGGTTTCAACGGCAATAATAATAATATAGAATAAAAATTCCAAATTAAGATTTTAATCTGCCGATTTGAAAATATAGAACATAATTCCTTTTAATAAAAATTTTTTTTTTGAAAAAAGTTAACTATTATGCGTAACGTTTAATAATCAAGTTATTTATATGAAAATTAAAATTATTCTGCCGGCTGTTATATTTTTAACTTCTTTTTTGTTTGCACAGCAAAAGGATTTTTTTAGTGAAGAATTTCTTCAGCCGCGAATGAGGGTAATTGTTATTAACGATTTCGGAGGTGATCCCGACGGTCTCTTTCAACTCGTTCACCAGGTATTATCGCCGTCAGCGGAAATTAGGGCAATTATCGGTTCGCATATCTGTAATGCCGGCTTTTTCGGAGTTCCTGAAAATGCGGGATACGCCTGCAAAAAAGCGAATGAAGTTATAGAAATTATGGAATTGAAAGGTAAGTTTTCTGTTTTAAAAGGTTCTGATTTACCGCTTGAGGATGAAGAAAAACCCCGGATTTCGGAGGGTACTGAAGCAATTATTAATGAGGCGATGAGGCAGGATACTGATATTCCGCTTTATGTTGTTTGCGGCAGCGGACTTACAGATATTGCAAGCGCATATATTATAAATCCGGAAATTGCGCAAAAACTAACGCTTGTGTGGATTGGCGGTCCGGAATACAGCGGAATTGCATTTCCTCCTCCGGGTTGTACTTCGCTGGAATATAATACATCGATAGATATTAAAGCTGCACGGGTGATTTTTAATAAATCGGATATGCCGGTATGGCAGGTTCCGCGTAATTCATACAGGCAGATTCTTGTATCGTATGCCGAACTTTTAAAAAATGTAAAATGCCAAGGAAAAATTGGCAAATACCTTGCAACTTCAATTGAAGAAGTTTTGAAAATGGCAAACAGCTCGCTTGGCGAAACATATATTTTAGGAGATAATCCTTTAGTACTGCTAAGTGCTCTTCAATCGTGTTACAATCCCGATCCTTCATCAAGCAGTTATTCGCTTTTGCCGGCGCCAAAATTTAACGAACAGGGATTATACGAATTTCATCCGGACGGAAGAAATATCCGCGTTTATAATAATCTGGATATGCGCTTGCTGGTTGAAGATTTTTATACAAAACTCGAATTGTTTAACAAAAAGGAAAAGAAAGAGCAATGAGAATAATTTCTGTCAGAGAAAACCCGGGTTATAAAGATACAGCAATTGCATATTTCCAGAAGAATTGGAAAAGTGTTTACCCGGTTATTTACGAAGACTGTATAAATCATTGTATTAAAGCAGAAAATCCTCTTCCCCAGTGGTATTTACTTGAAAAAGAAAATGAAATTATCGGGTGCTCTGGATTGATTACAAATGATTTTATCAGCCGGATGGATTTATATCCCTGGGCTTGCGCTTTGTTTATAGAAGAAAAACACAGAGGAAATTCATACGGTTCGCTTCTTCTCGAAAAGGCAAAAGAAGATTCGCGCAATGCGGGATTCAAAAATCTTTATCTTTCAACCGATCACATCGGGTATTACGAAAAATACGGATTTGAATATATGGGGCAAGGTTATCATCCGTGGCAGGAAGAATCTCGAATTTACAGCATTAAAGTATAATTATCAAAACATTTTTGTTTAGTTTAATTACAGTTTTTTCTGAGTTTTTACATTGCACACATTATTTTTATTCATATTTTTGAAAATTGCTAATTATGAGTTTGACTAATTGTTTATAATAAAATAAAGGAATAATTATGGAAGAACACGTAAGCATATCTGAATTTAGCCTCATCCCCTTTGCATTAATGCTTGCATCAATTGCTGTTTTACCTTTGATGTTTCATCATTTCTGGGAAAACAATAAAAATAAACTTATTATATCAATAATACTCAGCATACCGATAATAATTTATATGTTAAGCATAAACGAAGGTGGAGAGCTTTATCATATAATAATGTTCGATTATATTCCATTCATAATCCTGCTTAGTTCACTTTTTGTAATTACCGGCGGAATTTATCTTTCGGGCGATATCGAAGCTACACCTAAAACTAATACAGTTTTTCTTTTGATTGGCGCAATACTCGCTTCTTTCATTGGTACAACCGGCGCTGCGATGCTTCTTATCAGACCTGTAATTCAAACTATTAAAGAACGTAAATACAAAGAACATACAATATTATTTTTTATTGCAATTGTTGCAAACTGCGGCGGTCTGCTTACTCCGCTTGGCGACCCGCCGCTTTTTATGATGTATCTTCGCGGAACTCCGTTCTTCTGGTTTTTTAATCTCATTTGGTTTTGGGTTATAACAAACGGAATTCTTCTTGCAATTTATTTCCTTGTTGATTTATATTTTTATAAAAAAGAAAAATATGCCGATATAAAAAGAGATAAAACCAATGTACGTCCTTTGAAACTTGAAGGAAAATTAAATTTTGTTTGGCTGTTAGGAATTATTCTTTCGGTAGCTTTTTTAAATGAACAATATCTGGAATTTATTAAGCAGAATGCAAATTACAAATTTATCCGCGAGATAGTAATTATCGGACTTTCTGCATTATCATTGATTTTAACACCCCGCATGCTGAGGGTTTCAAACAATTTTACTTGGGAGCCGATTAAAGAAGTTGCTTATCTGTTTCTTGGAATTTTTATAACAATGGTTCCCTGCCTGCTTTATCTGCAAATGCACGCAAAAGAATTAGGTGTGAATTCAGCAGCGCAGTTTTATTATTACACCGGAATTTTAAGCGCGTTTTTAGATAATACACCAACCGCTGTAACATTTTACACATTAGCTGCCGGTTTAGGACAAACATCTGCCCAGATGGTTGCCGGAATACCTGTCTTAATTATGGAAGCAATTTGCGTAGCTGCGGTATTTTTCGGGGCAATGACATATATTGGCAACGGACCTAACTTTATGGTTAAAGCGGTTGCCGAAGAAAATAATATCAAAATGCCGTCGTTTTTCGGATATATGTTCAAGTTTTCGATAATCGTACTTCTTCCGGTTTATATTTTAGTTGAATTATTTATATTGTGATAATAATTAAAAATTATAGGAATCAGATGAAATATTTAATTCTGGTTTTACTTTTGTTATTAAATGGCTGTGTTAAGGAAAACTGCGAAAACGAGAAAATCAAGTCTTCTTTAAACAGCCATTTTCAAATATTTTCCGGTAACAGACCGATAATTCTTGCAGGAGACACACAAACAACAAGCGATTGGGAGTTTTGGCGTGAAAACAATGATGGAATCAGGAAAAAGATTTTTGCGCAAATTGCCGAACAAAACCCAGGATGTTTTATTTTACTTGGCGATGCTGTTTTTGACGGCAGTTCAAAAAGCGAATGGGATTTTTTTGACGAAGACATTTTACCAATCCGTAAAAAAGGAATCCCTGTTTATTCTGTTCTGGGAAATCACGAATATTTTGGAGATAATAAGACAGCACTAAATAATTATTTTTCAGAATATCGTGAAATTAAAAAGTCAAAATATTATTCGCTGACGTATGGAAAAAATGCTTTTTTAATGCTTAATTCGAATTTTGATGAAATGAGCAAATCCGATATCTCAATGCAAAACAGATGGTTTAAAGAAACTTTAGAAAAGTTCAACCTTGACGAAACGATTAAATCAGTTTTTGTAATAACGCATCATCCTCCTTTCACCAATAGTAAAGCTGTATCAGAAAATAAAGATGTTCAAAAGTATTTTCTGGATTCATATTTTTCTTCTCCAAAAACGAAAATGTTCTTTTCAGGTCATTGCCACAGTTTTGAACATTTTATAAAAGCCGGTAAGCATTTTATAGTATCGGGCGGAGGAGGAGGACCTCGGCAGGAAGTTGAAACCGATCCGGAGAAAATGAAGTTTAAGGATGAATTTAAGGGAACAAAAATAAGACCTTTCCATTATTGCAGATTGGTAAATCTTGATAAAGATGCATACTTGGAAATGGATTTGCTGGATGAAAAATCGGGAGAATGGAAAGCCGGATATAAAATAATGCTATAATCGGGATTGATATCTACAGGCGGATTTGTTTGAAAAGCTTTTGTGAATTCATTCATTTCTATATTTTTTCCCTTATATTTTTTTTAACTTCCGGCACTATTTTAAAATTTTAACGGTTCTAATATGAAAAAGATAATATTTATCTCAGCACTATTTATAATATCAATTTTGCCCGAAGGAACTATGAAAGAAAACAACCCTCTGTTAAAGACTTTCGATCTTCCTCCGTTTGAGGAAATAAAAGAAGAGCATTTTATACCTGCTTATAAGTATGCTATTGAGCAGCATAACAATGAAATTAAGGAAATTGCGGAAAATAAAACACCTGCCGATTTTGTAAATACTGTTGAAGCGATTGATTACAGCGGAAGACTTTTAGTTCAGGTAAATTCAATTTTCAGTAATCTGACCTCTGCAAATACCAATGACGAAATGCAGAAAATTTCCAAGCAAGTTGCTCCGCTGCTTTCTGCTCACAGCGATGATATTAACTTAAATAAAACGTTATTTGAAAGAATTAAAGCGGTTTATGAAGTAAAAGATAAACTTAATCTTACAGTCGAACAAAATATGCTGCTCGATAAATACTATAAACAATTTGTCCGGGGTGGTGCAGCTCTCAGCGAAGCGGATAAAGCAGAGCTTAGGAAAATTAACGAAAGACTTTCTGTGCTGAGTGTTTCTTTTGGTGAAAATGTTCTTAAAGAAAACAATAGATTTGAACTTATTTTAGAAAATAAAGATGACCTTGCCGGATTGCCCGAATCCGTAATAGATGCAGCATTTAAATCTGCTCAGGCAAAAGGCTATGCCGGAAAATGGCTTTTCACTATTCAAAAACCAAGTCTTATTCCGTTTCTTCAGTATTCGCAAAAACGCAATTTACGCGAAAAAATGTATAAAGCTTATATTATGAAAGGCGATTACGGTGATGAATTGGATAATAAAAAAATTATTTCCGAGATGGTTTCGCTGAGAATTAAAAAAGCAAACTTGCTCGGGTATAAAACTCACGCCGATTTTATTCTTGATGAAAATATGGCAAAAACTCCCGCAAGAGTTGCGGAATTTTTAGATAAGCTTTGGGTTCCGGCTGTTGAAATGGCAAAACTTGAATTATCGGAACTTCAGAAAATTGCCGATAAAGAAGGAAAAGGCATAAAAATTCAGCCTTGGGATTGGTGGTATTATTCCGAAAAGATACGCAAGGAAAAATATGATCTCGATGAGAATGAACTTCGTCCCTACTTTAAACTTGAAAATGTGCGTAAAGGCGCATTTCTTCTTGCAAAAGAACTTTTTGGAATAGAATTTAAGAAGTTGGAAGGCATTCAGATTTATGACCCCGAAGTGGAAGTGTTTGAAGTTACAGAAGAAAACGGAAATCATATAGGAGTATTTTATACAGATTTCTTCCCACGCAGCGGAAAAGGCGGCGGCGCTTGGATGAGTTCTTTCAGAAAGCAATATAAAACCAACGGAATTAATGTTTCGCCGGTAATTGTAAATGTCTGCAATTTTACCCGCCCTACCGAAAAACTTCCTTCTTTATTGAGTCTGGAAGAAGTTGAAACACTTTTTCACGAATTCGGGCATGCGCTTCACGGTTTGCTTTCAAATTCAAATTATCCCCGGCTTTCCGGTACAAGCGTTTCGCGCGATTTTGTTGAACTTCCTTCGCAGATAATGGAGAACTGGGTTTTTGAACCTGATTTTCTTAAACTTTATGCATTTCATTATGAAACAGGCGAAGTAATTCCGGAGGAACTTATCCTCAAGATTAAAAATTCTTCAAAATTCAATCAGGGCTTTGCAACGCTTGAATATCTTGCAGCTTCATATCTCGATATGGATTGGCACACATTAACCGATACAACAGTTACCGAGGTGAATGATTTCGAAAAAAAATCAATGGGCAAAATCGGACTTTTACCCGAAATCGAGCCTCGATATAGAAGTACATATTTCAGTCATATTTTCAGCGGCGGATATTCTTCCGGTTATTACAGCTACATTTGGGCTGAAGTTCTTGATGCAGATGCCTTTCAGGCTTTTAAGGAAGAGGGTTTGCTGGATAGAGAAACAGGAATGTCCTTCCGTAGAAACATTCTTGAAAAAGGCGGAACAGAAGAGCCGATGAAGCTTTATATTAAATTTCGCGGCAAAGAACCTTCTGTTGAACCATTGCTTAAAAATCGGGGACTTGATAAATTAAAAAAAGGCAGAATTTGATGTAAGCTTGATTAAAATCAAGTTAATAAATTTCTTATATGTTTTATCTCTTTAATTCGCTGATTATTATTCGATACTTACTAAGTAATTAAAAATGGTCAGGATTATTTTGATAAAGCTTTTTATATACATATCAGGGTTTGTACTTTTCTTATATCCACAGGAAAACAACCTTAGATTTATCCACATTACTTCAAATGAGGGACTTTCGCAGTCGAATGTAAGGTCAATTTTACAGGATAAAAAAGGATTTTTATGGTTCGGAACAGCAGACGGTCTCAATAAATTTGATGGAGCAGAATTTACAGTTTACAAACCGAATTATATCGATTCAGTTTATGTTATAGGTAATAATTTTTCATATTTATTCGAAGACAGCAAAGGAATTATCTGGCTGGGAACGGAAAGAGGAATTGGGTATTATGAACGGGAAATGAATAAATTTTCATCTTTCTTGGATTCTACTAAGTATCCAAAAGCTGCGTACCTGGGAGAAATAGGTGCAATTGTTGAAGATGAAAATACAAATATTTGGTTTGCTACCAATTTCGGGTTAATTTTTTATAAAAGAGCTACAAAAGAATTTAAACAAATTTCTCATACTCCCCTTGAAACAGTTTTTATAGACAGCCGAAAGAATATCTGGCTGGGTACAACTTATGATGGTCTTCAACTGCTGGATAAAAAAAACTATAAAACCCTAAGATATTACATTAAACCCGAAGGTTCGCCGGAAATAAAAAATTATGAAGTGAGAGTTATTAAGGAAGATGCTGAAGGATTATTATGGGTGGGTACATACGGATACGGATTGGCAAAATTTGATTTAACCGATTCCTCAAAGCAGGCATCGGAAGTTTATGTGAATGATTTGAAAGATGATAATTCAATTGGCGGTAATCTTGTTTTATCATTACTTTTGGAAGAAGAAGGGATTTGGGTTGGACTGGATAATGGGGGAATAAGTTATCTTCCTAAAAAAAGTAATCGATTTATCCGGTATATAAATAATCCGAATGATGTTTTAAGTATAAATAACAATTCAATTTATTCAATGTTAAAAGATAACGCCGGGGATATTTGGTTTGGTACGTTTTCTGGCGGAGTTAACTACCTGAACAGAGCAAACCAGGTATTTAAATATTTCAGGAATATTCCTGGTAATAATAAAAGTCTGTCTTCAAATGTAGTTAGGGATTTTGCAGAGGAAAAATCCGGGAACATTTGGATAGCTACTGATGGCGGAGGATTGGAATATTTTGATATAAATAAAAATGAATTTTTTCATCATAATACTGCCAATACTAATATTATTAATAATGCTGTTTTAACGGTGTTTATTGATAAAGAAGAAAATGTATGGATTGGTAACTGGAATGGCGGTTTAAGTCTTTTCAACAAGAAAAATAAATCGTTTACTGCATATACGCCCGAAAATTCTAATATAACAAGCCGAAATATTTTTGATATAGACGAAGACAAAAACGGGAATCTGTGGCTGGCATCAACAAATGGCATAATTAAGTTCGATCCCAAAACAAAGTTATTTGAGAACTATTCTACTAATAACAGCGAAATTCTTAATAATCATTGCGAGGTGGTTAAAGTTGACAGTAAGGGATATATTCTCGCAGGAGCTTCCGACGGATTAAGCATTATTGATCCTGTAACGAACAAAATAAAAAATTACAAAGCTGATGTAAACAAGAAAAATCTGCTTTCTGCAGGGTTTGTAATGTCAATTTATGAAGAAAGCCCGTCTGTTTTATGGATTGGCACTTCGCTTGGGATGAATAGAATTGACAGAAATACTGGTAAAATTAAGCGATATTTAGAAAGTGACGGATTACCGCACAATTCAATCAGAAGCATTGTAGCAGATGATTACGGAAATTTATGGATAAGCACGACAAAAGGTATCTCGAAGTTTAACATTAAAAATGATACCTTTAAAAATTATTCAAAATCTGACGGTATTCAAGGGAATGAATATATTATCAATAGTCTGCTTAAAACCACAAAAGGTAAAATCTTGTTCGGCGGAGTTGACGGCTTCGATTTTTTTGATCCGAAAGAGGTTGTGTATAATAAGTTTATTCCGCCTGTAGAAATAACTGATTTTAAAATATTCAACGAATCGGTAATTCCCGGAAAAAAAGGTTCGGTATTAAAGTTTGATATTGGCGAAACTACCAAAATTACTCTTTCTTATCAGCAGTCATTTTTTTCTTTCGAGTTTGCTGCGCTTAATTTCAGGGTTGCCGACAGAAATCAGTATGCTTATATGTTGAAAGGTTTTGATGCTGACTGGAACAACATTGGGAATAGAAGAAATGCAACATACACAAATTTAGATCCCGGGACATACGAATTTGTTGTAAAAGCGGCTAATAACGACGGGGTATGGAATGAAAAAGGTAAATCGGTAAAAATAATTATTACACCTCCTTTCTGGCAGACTTGGTGGTTTATTACAATTGTTGTTCTGATAATAGCTGCTATAATTTATATACTGATTCTGGATAAAATTCAAAAAAATGAAATCAAACTTTTACAGAAATCCGAAAAACTTAAATCGGAGTTTTTTGCACAAATGTCTCACGAAATACGATCCCCGATTAATGTTATTTTCAGCTATTTAAGCATAATAGAATCGGAGTACAATTCACTTACCGAAGAAGAACTGAAAAGCTTTTTTGCAAGTATCCACAGTTCCGGAACCAGAATAATAAGAACTATCGAACTTTTATTGAATATGTCCGAAGTACAATCGCATACCTATAATTATCAACCGAAAGAAATGGACTTAGAAGAAGAGGTGTTAACTCCTATTTATAAAGAGTATTTAGCCTTGGCTAAGGGGAAAAATCTTGATCTGACAATTATAAAAGAAAGCCAGGTTCCAAAATTATTTCTTGATGAATATACGATAAAGCAAATTTTCTCAAATTTGGTAGATAACGCAATAAAATACACTAAGAAAGGTTCTATTGAGATAGTTTACGGAATGAATGAGCATATGTATGTAAAGATTATTGATACAGGCATCGGAATTAAAGCTGAGTATATGAAAAGTATTTTTGAGCCGTTTACTCAGGAAGATCACGGTTATACAAGAAAATATGAAGGAAACGGACTTGGTTTGGCTTTGGTAAAAAGATATTGTGAGTTAAATGATGCCCAAATAAGTGTAAAAAGCGAAAAGGAAAAAGGATCGACTTTTGAAGTGATAATAAATAAAAGCAGGATTGTTTGATTGTGAAAAAAGCCCGGCTTTTACCGGGTTTTTCTTTAAATAAAATATTCGAAACAAAAAATTAGTGACGAGCTAAAACCTACGGGAGCTTTCGCTGACCCGCCGAATAAATAACCTCTTTTGTAACCAACAGAAATATTTCCGATATTATTAATTTCTTTTATAACACCAGCTCCCAATCCAATATAAAAAAATGTTCCGTTTTTATTTTCAGCACTGCTGTGCATTATGGTTTTATCAATAAATCCATCAGGAGTATCCACATTTTTTATTTGATAATAATTGTATCGCAAAAAATTGATGCCTGTTTCTGTTTCTGCAAAAACATCAAACTGTTTTTGAAAGTCACTTACATACTTTATTCCCGCAAAAAAAGAAGTCATTTTATGGTCGGTTTCGTTATATAATACTTTATCAGTGTTTAAATATGAATAATGATGAAGATTATCAGGAATTATCAAATCGTAATGGACTTTATTCTTATCCCACTTGGAAACGGCAACGGAAAAAAACGAAGCCAGATTATTATTTAAGTACCAATTTCCTTTAACAAGCACAGTAATTCCCCCAGAGTAGTTTGCTGGATAAAATAAACCGGTTCCTGCTTGAATTGAATACTTATTCTGCCCATTAATCAGGCAAATCAATAAAAATAACAATAAAGATATTGCTTTTACTTTTGACATTTCAACCTCATATTTAGTGATAAATGACAAAGTAAAAAAATTATATCAGCGCCTCCTAATTTTAAAAAAGAAAAATAAATACTAAGGGACAATAATTCAGTGCAAAAAATTATGCGTATATTTAATTTTTATCTGGTTATTTTTCCTTACGGTTATTTATATTTACTGAATGAATTTGTTAACTACGGATTTCAGATGGCGGATTTTGAATTAGTATCAAATTATCAGCCTTCCGGCGATCAGCCGGCCGCAATTGAAGAACTAACTTCCGGAATTGAAAAAGGAGAAAAACATCAGGTGCTGCTCGGGGTTACCGGCAGCGGAAAAACATTCTCCATTTCAAACGTAATTAAAAATGTAAACAAGCCCACTCTTGTAATATCGCATAATAAAACACTTGCAGCCCAGCTTTATTCCGAGTTTAAATCCTTTTTTCCAAACAATGCCGTTGAATTTTTTATAAGCTATTACGATTACTATCAGCCTGAAGCTTATGTTGTAAAGAGCGATCTATATATAGAAAAAGATTTTTCGGTAAACGAGGAAATTGACCGTTTACGCTTAAAGGCTACAACGGCATTAATTGAAGGAAGGCGCGATGTTATAATTGTTGCTAGTGTAAGCTGTATTTACGGTATTGGCGCGCCGGACGAATATGCCCGTCAGATATTATTTCTTAAAAAAGGTATGCAGCTCGAGCGGAAAACGCTTATGCGTAAACTTATAGACATTTACTACAACCGGAACGATGCAGAATTTACCCGCGGAACATTCCGCGCGCGCGGTGATGTTGTTGAAATAATACCCGCTTATCAAAACGAGGAAGCTGTTAGAATTGAGTTCTGGAGTGATGAAATTGAAAGAATTTCGATTATAGATTCTCTTACCGGCAATGTTATTCAACAAACCGATTCGGTTCCTATTTATCCTGCTAAATATTTTGTTACGACAAAAGAGCAGGCTTCGCGGGCAATTATAACAATAGAAGAAGAAATGAAAGAGAGGCTGAAAGAATTTTGGAAAGATGAAAAGTATTTAGAAGCACAGCGGCTTGAGCAGCGGACAAGGTACGATTTAGAAATGATTAAAGAAATCGGTTATTGTTCCGGCATCGAAAATTATTCGCGTCATATGGACGGGAGACCTCCCGGATCGCGTCCATCGTGTCTGTTTGATTATTTTCCGAAAGATTTTTTACTGATAATAGACGAAAGCCATGTTACTGTTTCGCAGATACGAGGAATGTATAACGGGGACAGAGTAAGAAAAATGACGCTTGTTGAGCACGGTTTCAGGCTTCCTTCTGCTCTCGATAACCGTCCTTTGAAGTTTGATGAATTTGAAAATATTGTAAATCAGGTGATTTACGTTAGCGCCACACCTGGCGATTATGAGCTTAATAAAACCGGCGGAGCGTTTGTTGAACAAATAATACGTCCCACCGGACTGCTTGATCCGGAAATAGAAGTAAGACCGATAAAAGGACAGATTGACGACTTGCTTGGCGAAATAAAGAAAAGAGTTTCGAATAAAGAAAGAGTTTTGGTTACAACTTTAACAAAAAAAATGGCTGAAGATCTTTCGGACTATTTTGATAAGTTAGGAATACGTGTCCGCTATATTCACAGCGATATCGATTCTCTCGAAAGAGTGGAAATAATACGCGATTTGAGAATAGGCGATTTTGATGTTTTAGTGGGGGTTAACCTTTTACGCGAAGGTCTTGATTTACCTGAAGTTTCGCTTGTAGCTATAATTGATGCCGATAAGGAAGGCTTTTTGCGCAGCGAAAGATCCTTGATGCAAACAGCAGGGAGAACAGCGCGGAATGTTAACGGAAAAGTTATAATGTATGCTGATATTGTTACAAATTCGATGCGGTTAACAATAACTGAAACCAACCGCCGGCGGAAATTGCAGGCAGAATATAACAAGCAGAACAATATTTCGCCAACAACAGTGCTTAAATCTATCGAAGAAATACTTTCCTCAACATCCATTGCTGATGTAAGGAAAAAAGACAAAGACAAAGAAGCTGCATTTACAAAAGTAGCAGAACCGGTTATAAAATATATGTCCAACGATCAAAAGCAGGAAATAATTGAGCAGATGACCGAAGAAATGATTTCGGCCGCAAAAGATCTGGAATTTGAAAGAGCTGCAGCTATCCGCGATGAAATTGAAAGGTTAAAAAAGACTTTAAAATAAATTATATTTATTTTTATTAAAGATTTTTTTGAGAGAGAGGAATTATGATAGTTGAGTTTGAAAAATCCAGCAAAATAGAAGATTTTGCAAATCATCTTCAAGTATTTGAAGAAAATCCCGAAGTGCAAAGCATTTTTATCCTTTCGTGCGACGGAAATGATTATACGGCTGAAAATATCAATAAGGTACTTAGAAATTGCAAAAAACCTATTTTCGGAGGGGTTTTCCCTCAAATAATTTACGAAGATATGCAGTACGAAAAAGGAACTGTCTTCTGCGGATTATCTGAAAAAACTGATGTTCACATAATCCCTAATTTAAGTCTTCCCGATGAAGATTACGACCGTCATTTGGAAAAAACAATTAACGGAAATGTTGAAGCAAAAACTATTTTTGTATTTGTTGACGGATTTGCTAAAAGAATTGCTTCTTTTATTGAAAGTCTGTTTAATATTTTCGGACTCGAAACAAATTACATTGGCGGAGGCGCCGGTTCTTTAAGTATGAAGCAAAAATCTTGTCTTTTTTCCAATATGGGATTGATAAAAGACTCTGCCATCATTGTTCATTCATCGCTTGTAAGCGGAATAGGAGTTTCGCACGGCTGGGAAAAAATAAGCGGACCTTTAAAAGTTACCGAATCCGACAGGAACAGAGTTATTTCTTTAGATTGGGAATCCGCTTTTAATGTTTATAAAAATATTGTTGAGTCTCATTCCGGGGAAAAATTTTCGGACAAGAATTTTTTCGAATTATCTAAAGGTTATCCTCTTGGAATTACAACTTTGTCGAACGAGGAAATAATACGCGATCCTGTATCGGCTGATAAAGACGGGAGTATGACCTGCATAGGCGAAGTTCCGCAGGATTCTTTTGTAAGTATTATGAACGGGAAAAAAAATTCGATAATCCGCGCTGCCGGAAATGCGCTTTTCAAAGCAAAAAACGAATTGCCCGAAGGAAAAAATATTGATTCAGTTTTTTTTATTGACTGCATTTCCAGAGTACTTTTTTTGGAAGGTGATTTTTCAAAAGAGCTGGCAATGGTCCAATATCCGGGTAAAAAAGTTTTCGGGGCTCTTACAATAGGTGAAATTGCCAACAACAAAAAAGATTATCTGGAATTTTACAACAAAACCAGTGTTATAGGGGTTTTTGCCGAATGACCGTAAGCGCTGCCGAACAAATACAACTGCTTTTCGAAATACTTATGTCTGTCGATTCTCATGCGGATATTAAAGTATCGGCAAAAAAAAGTCTCTCGCTTATATTGCGTAAATTAAATTGTTCTGCCGGAGGTATTTTTTTTGTTAATTTACTTTCGGATGAAAGTGATGTTGTTAAGGAAATAATAAGTATTCCGCAAATATCAATAAATAGTTTTTATCTCGATTCGCTCGAAACATTTAAAGACAAAATCAGAAAAACAGGCTGGGTTGATTTGCAGAAGTCTTTTCCTTTTTGTTATAATCACGAAAATGAAGGTTACTGCCATATTCTTAATCTTTCAGATTTCGGATTTATATTATTAATAAAGAACAACGGCTGTTTTCCTGATTCATTTATTAAATCGCTGCAGCCGGTGTTTAATAAAATCGGCAGTATTTATAATTCGATGCTTAAAAACGAGACACTTCTTTTAAATGAAGAAAGATTAAGGAGTATTTACGAAAACGTAAACATAGGACTTTTCCGTATTTCATCTGCAGGAAATATCTTGATGCTTAATCCTGCTGGACGAAAAATTCTCGGAATAAACAACGATTCTGATTTAGGGGAAATGATAATTACTGAATTTTATAAAGATCCTTCGTTCCGCGATGAACTGATTGATGTTCTCGAAACAAAGAAAAATATAAAAGGAATCCGTACTAATTGGAAAAAGAAATCCGGCGAATTCTTTCCGGTAAACATAAATGTTACAGCATATTACGATGACAGCGGAAAAATCCGGTATTTCGAAGGTTCATTTGAGGATATAACTGAAAGGGTGAATTTCGAAAACAATCTTAAGGCAGCAAAAGAAAATGCCGAAAAATCGGAAAAATTGAAATCGGATTTTCTTGCTCAAATGTCCCACGAAATAAGAACTCCAGTAAATACAATACTGAATTACACTTCTTTACTTACAATTGACAAAGGCACAGCCGGTAATCAGCAAAATGCTTTTATTTATGATTCAATAGAAAATGCCGTGAACCGGCTTTTGCGTACGATTGATCTTGTGCTGAATATGTCGGATATCGAAAATAACACTTACAAAGCAATTTTTGAAGAGGTACATTTTGAGCGCGATGTTCTAAGACCGATTATTCAGGAATTTAAATCTGCCGCGGACAAAAAGAGACTCAACCTTGAACTTATTAGCACAGATGTTTCACAAAAAGTTTATGCCGATAAATATACTTTAGTCCAAATTATTGTAAATTTGCTTGATAATTCAATAAAATATACTAATAAAGGTAAAATCACTCTTTCTATAAAAGACAATAAGTTTTCAATATCGGATACAGGAATCGGTATTTCGGAAGAATATATACCTCAATTATTCCAGAAATTTTCGCAGGAAGAAACAGGTTATTCGCGTAAGTTTGAAGGCACAGGATTAGGATTATCGCTCGTAAAAAAATACTGCGAAATAAATAATGCCGAAATATCGGTTGAAAGCCAAAAAGGAATTGGAACTACATTTAATATAATTTTCAAACAAAAAAATCCGTTTATAAATGAGTATAAAAAACAAGTTTTACATTAACTTCGATTTCGAAAAGTTTAAAACCAGCGAGAGGAATGACGAATACAGAACTCCATTCCAGATTGACCGCGACAGAATAATTCATTCCTCGGAATTCAGAAGACTGCAGGGCAAAACGCAGGTATTTTTACCAGGTGAATATGATTTTTACCGAACAAGGCTTACACATTCAATCGAAGTGGCGCAAATCGGGCGGTCGATATGCAATTATCTTCTTAAAAAAGAAAAAGACTTTTTTTCGGAAGAATATTATCCTGATAGCGACCTTGTTGAAGCAGCCTGTTTATCGCACGATCTTGGGCATCCGCCTTTCGGTCACGCAGGCGAAAGAACATTAAACAGGCTGATGAAAGAAACCGGCGGTTTTGAAGGAAATGCACAGACTTTAAGGCAGATAACAGAAATCTTTTATAAAGCCGGCAGCGAACGAAAAGGAATGAACCCGACACGGGCATTTCTCGACAGCATTTTGAAATATAAAAGCCTTTACACAAATTCAGGAATGCCCGAAAATCATTTTATCTACGATGAACAGAAGAAATATATCGATTTTACCTTTGGAGGTAGAGAAATTCCCAGCGGAATTAATTCTTTTGATAAATTAAATGCATTCAGGAGCATCGAATGCCAGATAATGGATTGGGCAGATGATACGGCTTATGCGATTAACGATTTGGTTGACAGTATTTCCGGCGGATTTCTTTCGATTGTAAAGCTGGAAAATTTTGGCAAAGAAAATTCTTCAAGATTTAATAATTACCAGAATAAATGTCTGCAAAATATTATTGAAAGTATTTTATCAGGAAACTATAAACGAAAGTTCGGTTCGGAAATAGGAGAATTTATATCAGCTTGTACAATAAAAGAACGCGATACTTTTATGAATGATTTGACGAACCGTTATAAATACGAGCTTGTTATTTCGCAGGAAGCTATTGATAAAGCTGTTTTGTATAAACAAATTTCCGTCTATCTGGTTTTCCGGTCGCCGCAGCTGCACCAAATGGAATTTAAAGGCGATCTTATGATTGAGAGGATGTTTGAAGTTTTCCGGGAGAATTATACAATCGGAAAGAGTAATAAAAAACTTCTGCCGGATTTTTCGCATAATCTTATTAAAGATACATCCGATGATAATTTCCGGACTCGTTTGATTTGCGATCAAATTGCCGGAATGACGGATTCGTATGCAATGAGGACTTACCGCCGGTTATTTGAACCCGATTTTGGATCAATTATAGATATAGCATGATGATAATTTCAGAAAGTATAAATATTCCCGAAAACGAAATTGAACTAAGCGCTATACGGTCGCAAGGCAAAGGCGGACAAAACGTAAATAAAGTTGCCACGGCAATTCATTTGAGATTTAATGTTGTTTTATCTTCGCTTTCCGAAGAAATTAAACACGATATTTTAAATCTTAAGGATAAAAGAATTACTTCCGAAGGCATAATTGTAATTAAGGCGCAAAAATACAGGACACAGGAAAAAAACAAAGAAGAAGCGCTTAAGCGGCTTGAGGAACTGATAAGAAAAGCTTTAATAAAACAGAAACCGCGAAAAAAAACAAAACCTACTGCTGCTGCAAAATTGAAAAGAATTGACGAAAAATGCAAAAGAAGCGAGATAAAAAAAACGCGTAAACAGGTAGATTACTGAATTATTTTTTTAAGTTTTTTTATGCTTAAATTTTTAACTGTCTGTCTGCGCGATATCAGCATAGGAAGTGATACACCGATACTGATTGAAAATAAAATAAATATCATTTTCAATCCGTTATTAAAAACCGAAAACATTAAGTCGGCGTTTTCTGACAAAGATGAGGCAACGGTTAAATTAAACAATCCTAAAATCATTTTATAAGCAAAGTACCCAGGTATCATCGGAATTATTGCCGGAATTGAAAAAACAAAAGGGGGTGTGTGAACCCGGTGAGCCAAAGGAACGCTTATAAAGCCGACAAATGTTGCAGCTGCTAATGAAGCAAGAATAATGTTTACTCCGCTCATAATCATCGGAAATTTAATCAGTCCGGCAAAAGCACCCAAAAGTCCTGCAGAAAACAACGACCTCGAAGGAACATTAAAAAGTATTCCGAATCCTGCAGCAGCAATGCCCGACCATATAAACCTTTCTGCTAAGTTATAAAATGTTTCCATTATACAGTCCTCAGCTGAAAAAGCATCATTGCAGAAAAAAGTCCTAATGCTATAGCAAGGACAATCATAGTGCCATGAGCAAATCTTACTATTCCATTAATAAGGTTTCCGTCAATTGTGTCTGTAAACGAATTAATTAATGGAACTCCGGGAACCAGAAACAGGACTGATGTTGCAAGACTAAGTTCGGGTTTTAAACCGATATCGTACATAACCGAAAATGAAGCAACAATGGAAGCGGAAAAAGATCCTAAAAACACACATATATATTGATTGAATTTCATTTTAACAGCTTCCTGGCGGACAAAAAGTCCCATAAAAGTTGCAATGAAAGCCATAAGCATATTTAGCCAATCTCCTCCAAAAATATTACAAAATCCCGATCCTGCCAGACTTACTGAGATTAAAATTAAAATCCGGGGATAATGCGGAAGATTCCGAAGTCTGGTAACTTCAGCTTCAACCTGATCGACACTCCATTTTTCATTCAAAGCAGCCCAGCTGGCGCGGCTTAATCCTGAAATTATCCTGAAATTTACGCCATGCGGCGGTATACGTTTAACTTTTGTAAGACTTTCGTTATTCAGTTCGTCTGTAATAGTCATTATTATAGCACGGTGAGTAATCAGTGCGTGAGCTTTATAACCAAGAGCTGCCGAAAAACGGTAAAGACTTAAAAATATTCTTGTAGTGTTCGCCCCGGCAATCATAAGCATTGCGCTGATTTTAAGCAACAGTCCGGCGGCTCTTTCTATTTTTGAAATTTCTTTTTGCAAAATCAATATAAACTTAAATTAGGAAATCAATGCAGTTAATATTATGCGTTTTTTAATAATATACAATAATAACCGCAAAATAATTTTCGCAGAGCAATAATTCATTAAATATTTCAGAATAAATAATTCTTTAGAAATGTTACCCAAATATAATTAATTTTTATAAATGTTTCCCCTTAAGGATTGCAATACAAGTACAAAAAAAAATATAAAATATTTTCGTCAAAAATAATAAGCCGAATACTGAGCCCGTAAACACAGGCAAAATAAAAATATTACTTTGTAATTGATTTGTAATATTAGAATTCTATTTTAGCGTATAGTCAAATTTTTTATGAGAGAGAGAATTTGACCGAAAATTTGATTATTCAATAAAAAGGAGAGAGTTATGAAAAACCTGTTACAGAAAACAGTTCTATTAACAATGATATTCGGCGCAGTGTTAACTGCACAGGATAAATCCGCCGAAAAAATAACCGGTCAGATATTTTTTGATTACACTAACACTCTTAGTAAAGAGGCAGGAAAAACAAATCACGAGTTTGAATTTACAAGGATTTATTTCGGATATGAAAATGCTGTTTCAGATGAAATTAAATATTACTTTTTAATTGATGCCGACAGAACTGATGCTGATAACCAGAGACTTGAAGTGTTTATTAAAAATGCTAAGATTGATTGGATTACAAAATACGGAACAATTATGATTGGTATGCAGGGAATGAATATGTTTACCCTTCAGGAAGCAAATTGGGGTTACAGATTTATTGAAAAATCTGTAATGGATGTTAAAGGATTCTCCTCATCGGCTGATATAGGAATTGCATATGCCAACAAAATTACAAAAGAATTGGATGTTAAGTTTATGGTTACCAACGGCGGAGGTTTTAAAAAAGCAGAGGCAGACAAATATAAAAAATATTCGCTTAACCTTGGATTCGGCGAAAATAAACTTGCATCAAAAGAAGGATATAACATTGGTACTTCTGTTTCTGTTGAACCTGTAAAGATTAACGATAACCTTGAATACACAACGGTTTACGGAGTTTTTGGCGGGTTCCAATTCGGAGGTTTCAGGATGGGTGCGGAATTCGACCAGAAGTTTTCGAAAACATCAGCAAATGTATCAAAAACCGAAATGATAATCTCGGCTTATGCAAATTATTCCATAATTGAGAATTTGGATGTTTTCGGCAGGGCAGATATTTACGACCCTAACAGTAAAACTTATAACGATGGTGAAAACTACTTTATAGGCGGTTTCAATTACAACGCTTCAAAAGGTTTAAGCGTGGCTCCTAATATCCGGGTTAAACAATCGTGGAATGAAGGTTCGGACGCTCAAGTTGATTTCAAAGTAAATTTTTTATTTAAAATTTAACAACAAATTAAAGGAGTATTCATTTTATGAGTACATTAAAAAAAGCAGTGTTTTCGGCAATAATCATTTCAGTTTTATTTTCTGCAGCAAATTACGCTCAGCCCGTTCAGGTTGACGAAAGTCTGCCGCGCTACAAAAAAACCAAAGGTGTAAAAGGCACATTAAACAGCATCGGTTCCGATACAATTTTGAATATGATGACACTTTGGGCAGAAGGCTTTAAGGCTTTGTATCCCGATGTAAAAATTCAAATTGAAGGAAAAGGTTCTTCAACTGCTCCGCCTGCGCTTATTGAAGGAACGGCTCAGCTCGGACCTATGTCGCGTAAAATGAAATCGGAAGAGACTGATAAATTTGAAGATAAATACGGTTATTCACCAGCAGCAATAAGCATTGCGCTGGATGCCCTTGCAATTTATGTTCACAAGGATAATCCAATATCCAAACTTACTTTCGAAGAAGCAGACGCAATATTTTCTTCAACTCGCAAACGAGGACATAAGGAAGATATTAAAACCTGGGATCAGCTTGGTCTTAAAGGCGAGTTTACAAACAAACCGGTAAGCGTTTTCGGAAGAAACTCAGCATCCGGCACATACGGCTACTTTAAAGACGATGTACTCAAAAAAGGAGATTACAAAAATATTGTTAAAGAACAGCCCGGTTCGGCATCTGTTGTTCAGGGTGTTTCCGAAGATAAATACGCAATAGGTTACAGCGGTATCGGTTACAAAACTTCGGGAGTGAAGGCTTTGGCTCTTGCCGAGAAAAACGGCGAACCTTATTACGATGCAAATTTCGAAAATGTTAAAGACGGCAACTATCCTCTTTCGCGCAACCTTTACATATACGTGGCAAAAAATCCTTCTAAAGAAATGGATTTGCTTGTTAAAGAATTTTTGAAATTTGTTCTCAGTTATGAAGGACAGCAGATTGTTGTAAAAGACGGATATCTGCCACTTTCCAAAACAGAAGTTACAAAACAATTGAAAAAGATAGAATAAACATTTAAGTCCGGCTGTTTAATGCAGCCGGATTTTTAATTTTACAGGTTTTTGTGAACAATCCCGAAAATATAAAACATAAAAAAAGAGTAACAAGAAACAATAAAATTGCTTCGTATGTAATTTCCGCAGGCGGTTTTGGAATTATTTTGAGTATTGCAGCAATTCTATTATTTCTTGTTTACAAATCGTACCCGCTTTCTTCGGATGCGAATCTCGAAAAAATATCAACAGCCTCTTCCGGTAAAAACAAAGTAATTTTGATGGGGATGGACAGGTTCCAGGAAATAAATTACTCGTTATCCGAAAACGGGGAAATCAGTTTTTCATCTAACAGCAGCCGGAAAGTTTTTTCTGTAAAAAACATTGATCTCGAAGAAAACGAAAGAATAATTTTTGCGGATAAAGGCAGTCTGCGGAACGAGACTTTTGCTTTAATTACAAATTTAAATAGAATTATTACAGCCGAAATTAAAATGACGGCAAAATACCAAAACGATAAACGGCAGATTGTCCCTTCGCTGGAAATAATTGAGGAATTCAAGGCGGATTCTTCCGGCTTTTCAATAAAAAATTTTATTTTTACATTTAACGAAAACTCCGATAGAATTTACAGCTGGACAGACAGCGGCAATAATTTAAACCTTAGAATATTCGGTTTTGACGACGAGGAAATATTTCAACATAATTTAAGCGGATTTATGAACAGCGATGAAATTAAATCCTGCGCGGTAAATCACAGCGGCGAGATTTTAATATGCGGAACAAAAACCGGCGAACTTTTTTGGTTCGATATTTCCGATTTTGAAGAACCGGAGCTGATTGATAACTGGAAAGCCGGCGAATCCGAAATAACGGCAATGGAATTTCTTCTGGGCGATAACAGTCTTGTTACGGGCGACGGCAAAGGTTTTGTAAGTGTTTGGTTTCCTGTAAGAAACAGTGAAGGCGTTCAAAAATTTAACAGAATTCACAAGTTCAAAAAACATCAGAGATCTGTGGAAAGGATTTTTGTTTCGTCGCGTAACAGAACTTTTATGACAATAGATGCCGGCGGCGAAATAATTCTGAATTACTCAACCACATGCCATACAAGTCTTAAATTCCGGCAATCGCAAAAGAAGGTTGTTTCTGCATCATTTTCACCTAAATCGGATGCAATTCTTGTAACCGATGAAGAGAACAGCACCGGAATTTACACTCTCGACGATAAACATCCCGAAGTAAGTTTTAAAACTCTTTTCAACAAAGTCTGGTACGAAGGTTACCCCGAACCTGATTTTGTGTGGCAATCGTCCGGCGGTTCCGATGAGTTTGAACCAAAGATGAGTTTAATTCCTTTGATTTTCGGAACGCTTAAAGGAACGTTTTATGCAATGATATTTTCGGTTCCGCTGGCAATTCTTGCAGCAATTTATGTTTCACAGTTTGCACCCAAGAAATTTGCTTTAATTGTTAAACCCACAGTAGAAATTATGGCGGCGCTCCCAAGCGTGGTAATAGGTTTTTTAGCAGGTTTATACTTTTCGCCTCTGTTTGAAAAAAACTTAATGTTCCTGTTCTTTTTCACGGCAATTCTTCCGGTTTTCTTCTTATTTGCAATAATCTCGTGGAAATATATCCCCGAAGAAAAAAAAGTAAAACTGCCCGGCGGAAGCGAAATGCTTTACGTAATTCCCTTTGCTGTTATGGCTTTTATCGCTGCATCTTTCCTTTCTATTCCTATTGAAAATACTTTTTTTGGCGGAAATATAAACCAGTGGTTTTATGAAGTATTGGATACAAAATACGATCAGCGGAACAGTCTTGTTGTAGGATTTGCACTCGGGTTTGCGGTAATACCAATAATATTTACAATATCCGAAGACGCGCTGAGTAATGTGCCTAAATCGCTTACATCTGCAGCTTTGGCTTTGGGAGCTTCGCGGTGGCAGACTGTTAAAAGAATTGTTATTCCTGCAGCTGCCGGCGGAATATTTTCGGCTATAATGCTGGGGCTTGGCAGAGCAATCGGCGAAACAATGATTGTGCTGATGGCAACAGGCAACACCCCGATATTGGAAATGAATCCTTTTAACGGATTCCGGGCAATGAGCGCAACCATTGCGGTTGAAATTCCCGAAGCGCCAGTTGACGGGTCTTTATACCGCGTTCTGTTTCTTACTGCGCTTCTGCTTTTTGTATTTACTTTTATTATCAATTCGCTTGCCGCCGTTATAGGCGATAAGCTGCGTAAAAAATATGCGAGATTTTAATGAATTCCCTTAAAGAATATTTCAGAAAAGGCGATCCTTATGTTTTACTTTCATCACTTGGACTGATTCTTTCGCTGGTGATGGTTGTTTTTTTTGTAGGAATAATTCTTGTAAAAGGATTGTCAATATTCTGGCCTTCGGATGTTGAACTTGTTCAGCTTAAAGACGGTACGAAATATTTAGGCGAACTATGGTCGTCTGAAGAAAATAAAATTACCAATCCCGATCATTCGATAAATGTGGTGCCCAAAGTTCAATATAAAACTGGCAACCGCGATATTTACGGGTTCGATTTTAAATGGATTGACAAAAGCGAAATCGTGAGTATTTCTAATCCTGCGGATGCAACTGTTTTTGAAAGAAAAGAATACGGCAATTTTTACGGTTTTATAAAAAAAGTAGCATTTAAAGGTAAAGAATATACAAAGAATAACGAGCTTTTCGATAAAGCAACAGAAGCGCTCGATTATTCCGAAAATCTGGTTGAAAAGCAAGCAGACTTGATGAAAAGCGGAAATCCGGATGCCGAAGACAAAATTGAAAAGCTTAATGCAGAAATATCTTCCATACAAATTTTAATTGAATCTGCGGACGGCTCACTAAACACTTTTTCTTTATCCAAGTTTGTTGGTTTTTATCAGCCCAACCAGATGAACTTATTCGAAAAGAGCATTCACTATTTATTAAATATCTGGACTTTCATATCCGGCGAGCCGCGCGAATCTAACACCGAAGGCGGAGTTTTTCCGGCAATTTTCGGAACTGTAATGATGGTGATTCTTATGTCTGTTCTTGTTGTACCCTTTGGCGTACTTGCAGCAGTTTATTTAAATGAATATGCAAAACAGGGTTTGCTTACGCGGATAATCAGACTTTCTGTAAATAACCTTGCAGGAGTGCCGTCAATTGTTTACGGAATTTTCGGACTCGGTTTTTTCATTTATATGATTGGCGGTTCGATTGATACATTTTTCTTCAGCGAAAAACTGCCTGAGCCGACATACGGAACCGGTGGAATTTTATGGGCTTCATTAACGCTCGCACTTCTTACCCTTCCTGTTGTTGTGGTTGCAACCGAAGAAGGAATTTTGGCCGTGCCCAAAGCAAATAAAGAAGGCGCGCTTGCTCTTGGCGCTACAAAATGGCAAATGATTCGTAAAATTGTTTTGCCAAATGCTGCCCCTGGAATTTTAACCGGACTGATACTTGCAATCAGCCGGGGTGCAGGGGAAGTTGCTCCTTTGATGATAACAGGAGTGGTGAAGCTTGCACCAGCTATGCCGCTGGACACGATATTCCCGTTTTTCCATCCCGACCGTAAGTTTATGCACCTCGGTTTCCATATTTATGATGTAGGATTTCAGTCGCCAAACGTAGAAGCGGCTGTCCCGATGGTATATTCAACAGCTTTATTACTTATTATTATTGTAGTATTTCTAAATTTGTTAGCTATCTTTCTACGCAATAAAATGCGTAAAAAATATAAATCAGCTTCGTTTTAATTAACTTAGGATCAAAATGGTTGTAAACATTAAATCGTCACTATCAAATTTGCAGCAGAATGATATTCAGAATGAAAAAATAATTATTGAAACAAGAAATTTGGATTTCTATTATACTTCCGAAAAGAAATCCCTGATAAATGTAAATATCCAAATACCCGAAAAAAAAGTCACCGCGTTTATCGGGCCATCAGGCTGCGGCAAATCAACTTTGCTCCGTAACTTCAACAGAATGAACGATTTAATTCCGGGAATAAAACTTGAAGGGCAGATACTTATTGAAGGGCAGGATATTTTCGATAAATCTGTGAGACTGGAAGATTTAAGGAAGAAAGTCGGAATGGTATTCCAAAAATCAAATCCTTTTCCTATGAGTATTTGGGAAAATGTTGCATTCGGACCTAAAGTAAACGGTGAAACCAACAGCGGCACGCTTAACGAAATGGTAGAATCGGCATTAAAACAAGCAGACTTGTGGAAAGAAGTTAAGGACAGACTTACAGATTCTGCTCTCGATCTTTCGGGCGGACAGCAGCAGCGGCTTTGCATTGCCCGGGCTCTTGCCAACAAACCGGATATTATCTTAATGGATGAACCTGCTTCAGCTCTCGATCCTATTTCAACCGGTAAAATTGAGGAGACAATTGAAGAGCTTAAAAGCAATTACACCGTTGTAATTGTTACGCATAATATGCAGCAAGCTGCAAGAGTTTCGGATTACACCGCATTTATGATGGTGGGAGAACTGATTGAATTTAACGATACAAAAACTTTATTTACAACACCCGAAAAAAAACTTACCGAAGAATATATTACAGGAAGATTCGGTTAATATTATTTTTTATTGTATTTTTTATCGCTTAATGTAAAGCGGGATTAAGATTATGATTAAGAGCAAGATTAAAAAGAGAGAAATAAGATGAAAGAAAAACTTGAACATATGCTGGAAGATATTAAAAAAGATATTATCTTTATGGCAAACGAAGTTGAAGACGCAATGTACAATGCTCTTAAAGCATTGGAAAAGCAGGATAAATCCCTGGCAGAAAAAGTAAGCAAATCCGATAAAAAAATAAATTACCGCGAAGTTGAAATAGAAAAAATGATTCTTTCCCTTATGGCGCTGCAACAGCCTGTAGCAGTGGATTTGCGGTTCATGGTAGTTGCGCTTAAAATGAACAACGACCTCGAACGGATAGGCGACCACTCGAAAGGAATTGCAAAAGTTGCAGCAAAACTTACAGGCGAGCCATATATTAAATCGTTCGAAAAAATTCCGGCACTGGGTAAACTTACACGAAATATGCTGCGCGATGCAGTTCAGGCTTTTATAAATATAAATACCGAACTGGCTTTGGAAGTAAGAAAACGCGATAAAGAAGTTGATGTTTTATTTTCCGAAATTTATAATTCGGTTCTTAATGAAATGACTGAAACTAAAAACAATATTCATCAAGGTGTTGAACTTATAAGCGTATGCCGCCACCTCGAAAGAATTTCGGACCTTTCAAAAAATCTTTCTGAAGATGTTGTTTTTATGAAAGAAGCAAAAATAATCCGTTACGGAATTGAGAAAAACAAGGTTAGCTGAAATTGAAAACCCGTATTTATATTGTTGAAGACGATCCGGATATAGCCGAGCTGCTTGATTTTAATCTCCAAAGTTCAGGATATGAAACAAAGTCGGAACCAAACGGAAAAAAAGCTTACGATATGATTATGAAAGATCCGCCGGATTTGCTCATTCTGGATTTGAACCTTCCGGAACTTTCGGGTATCCAGATTTGCAAATTTTTAAGGGAAAACGCCCGTACAAAAAATCTTCCGGTAATTATGCTTACTGCCAAAGCTCAGGAAACCGATAAAGTTATAGGGCTTAATATCGGCGCGGACGATTACATTACTAAACCTTTCAGCGTTAAAGAACTTATTGCGCGGATTAAAGCTCTGTTAAGAAGAATTAACCCGGTAAACAGCGATTCTTTTATTTATAAAGAACTCGAAGTGAATTTTGCCTTAAAACAAGTAAAAATAAAAAATAAAGAAATTGAAATTACACCCATAGAATTTAAACTTATAACGGCATTCATAAATTCGCGGGGACGTGCTCTTTCACGCGAAGATATTTTAAATATTGTGTGGGGAAACGATTACTCTGGCGAAATAAGGACTGTTGATGTTAACATTAAAAGGCTTCGCGACAAGCTGAATCCATACGGCGAAATTATTCAAACTGTTAAAGGAACAGGTTACAGATTTAAAACATAAACTGAAAATATAATTATGAAATCACTTTCGAAAAAAGCTTTTTTATATACTTTAATTATTACTGTATTCTCAATAATTTTGCTCGACGTATTTTTTTATGTGAACACTAAGGATTTTCTTGCCGACGAAGTTAAAACGGAGCTGAACAAGCAGATTAAACTTGCGCGGAAAATTATTGATATAAACGCTTTTAACGAACGCGATTATAAAAAACTGAAATATTACAGTGATGAAATCCGCAGACTGACCGGCAGCCGGACAACCTTAATAGCTAAAGACGGAACAGTTCTGGCTGATTCCGAGTTGGATTCGCTGGATCTTAAACGTACCGAAAACCATTTTAAACGTCCCGAAGTTAAGGAAGCTATGGAAAAAGGGATAGGTTTTTCGGAAAGACACAGCGCTACAATCGAAAAAAATCTTTTCTATTATGCCGAAAATCTATACGAAGGCAAACGTATTTCAGGCTTCATCCGCTTTGCAGTTTTTTCCGCTAATTTGGATTCGCGTCTCGAATTTTTAACAAATATGCTTATTATAATTGATATTTTCGTAATAGTCATCGTCTTTGGATTTTTAATTATATGGCAGAAAAAAGTTAAAAAGCAGAGAGAATCTTTAATAACCGAAATTTCACTGCGTTCCGATCAACCGGACTTTATTGATATTCCTTCGCAAAAATATGCCGAGTACGACAAAATTGCATCCGGAGTGAATTCGATTGGAAAGAACTTGTTTAATCTTAAAGAAAGATACAAACAAAGTTTTACTGATCTTCTGGGTCTTTTTAATTCACTTCACGAAGGAGTTGCGGCTTTTGATAAAAACGGTAGACTTCTTTTTTTTAACAAACCGTTCAGCCATATTTTTAATACCGAAAATGCGGTTGAAGGAAAATCATTTTTTTATGATCTCATTCATTTCCCGCCGCTAATAAATGATATCCATAAATTTCTAAAATCTAATTTGTTTGTTACCAACCGTACAAAATTTTCCGGCAGCCGTTATATCGAATACCAGATTTCGCAGTTTAATCTTGAAGATATGCAAGCCGGGTTTATTATAACCGTTGAAGATGTTACAAATCTCCAGAACCTCGAAATTATCCGGCAGGATTTTGTTGCAAATGTAAGCCACGAATTTAAAACTCCGCTTACTTCCATACGCGGCTACGCCGAAACTCTTCTTTCCGATTCGGTAAACGACGAAGTGATGCAAAAAAAATTTCTCGAAAAGATAGAAAAACAAACACGTAAACTAGAAAACATTGTAACAGATCTTCTGCAGCTTACGCGTATCGAAAACAGAGAAGTTGAAGAACTTACCGAAATTGATCCTGTCTCGACATTAAAAGAAATTGCCGATGATTTTTCATTCCGATGCAAGGCTAAAAAAATAGATTTTACAACTGATTTTCTTGTAAATTCCGGAGAAGTAAAAATACTTGCAAACCCTCAGCTTCTTCAAACGCTCGTTTCAAATCTTCTTGCAAATGCTATTAATTACAATTCCGAAAAAGGCGGAGTGATTTTTAAATGCAGCGCTAACAATAAATATTTTATTGCGGAAGTAGCCGATACAGGAATAGGAATTCCAAAGGACGAAAAGCAAAGAATATTAGAAAGATTTTACCGTGTAGATTCATCGCGGGGTATTTATCCCGAAGGAAGCGGACTGGGGCTTTCAATTGTGAAAAACATTACTGAACTGTTCAGGGGAAAAATAGAGCTCGAAAGCGAGTCCGGAAAAGGCAGCAGATTTATTGTTTATATCCCATTGGTTTAACTTGCGCCGAAATAAATTATTTAATCAGATTCAATTCATCGGAAATAATTTTTGAAATCTCAATTTCCGAAATGTCTTTTAACTTCAACTTAGCGTTTTTCACAGAAATAACAGGCGCATCACCTTCGCCGTTCATAAACTTAACAAGCATAAACGCAAGCCGGTTTCTGTCATTCGGTATCGGAATATATCCGTTAAGCGATTCAATTATATTATATACTTTTTTCTCAACTGAGTTTTCGGGAAAAGACTTAACCTGCGGTGCAGCCGAAGACGACATTTAATGCTCCGTATTTTAAATTGGTAAAAATTGATTAACTTTAGTGATTAAAAATAAGAATATTTTCCCAATTTTGAATGAAATTAAAAAAAATAAGTGCTTGGTAATCCGTCTCAGTTCCCTTGGCGATGTAATTATTACAACCGCTTTTTTGCGATGCTTTAAAAATAAACATCCCGATTTGCAAGTGGATTTTTTGGTTAAAGAACAATACGCCGATGTTTTAAAATTTAATCCCAATATTAATCGAGTATTTATTTATCCGGCAGATAATAAGACCGAAAACCTGATTAAAAATCTTAAAAATGAAAACTACGGCGAGATAATTGATCTTCAAAATAATTTCCGCAGCCGCTCATTAACAAGTAAACTTAATGCGCGGATTTACAGTTACAAAAAACCGTCGCTTAAAAAATTCCTTCTCGTTAATTTTAAAATCAATCTCTACACCGGAATTAAAACTGTTCTGCAAATGTATTGCGAAGCCCGCCCCGGAGTTAAATACGACGGCGCTCCGCCCGAAATCTATTGTGCCGGTACTGATATTATTAAACCTAAGAATAAACTGGTTGTTCTTTGCCCAGGTTCAAAACATTTTTCGAAGATGTGGCCTGAAAAATATTATTTAGAGCTTTCGAAAATGCTTACTTCAAACGGGTTTTCTGTTTTTGTTACCGGAGGAAGCAGCGATAAGCAAATTTGTAATTATATTTCGGAAAATAATCCCGAAGTAAAGGATTATTCAAACAACAATGTTCTTTCGGAAACTGCCGGTGTAATAAACATTGCCGATGCTGTTGTGTGCAACGATTCCGGTCTTATGCACATTGCTTCGGCGCTTGGCAGAAAAGGTTTTGCTGTTTTCGGTTCATCGGTTAGGGAATTCGGGTTTGCACCTGCCGGAAATTTGGAAATAGTGGAAAATGTGAATCTTAAATGCAGACCTTGCTCGCATACCGGTAAATCTGCTTGTCCCAAAAAACATTTTAAATGTATGAAAGAAATTCTTCCGGAAATAATTTTTGAAAAACTTAACAATCTTCTTAACGGAAAAAACTGATGTGGTATTTTGTTTACAATTACTTTCTTCTTCCGGCTCTCGATATTTTAATCCGGTTCGCTGCAATTTTCAACAAAAAAATTAAAGAGGGGATTTCCGGCAGGATAAATCTTTTTGAAAATTTAGAGAAAAATGTTGGAAAGCTTGATAACTCGTTAAAAACAATCTGGTTCCATTCATCATCAATGGGTGAGTTCGAGCAGGCAAAGCCCGTTATAGAAAAGCTTAAAAATGAAATGAAGATTAACATTGCCGTAACATTTTTTTCTCCTTCGGGATATAAAAATTCGCTTAAATATCCCTATGCCGATTTGATTTCATATCTTCCTTTCGACTATCCGGCGCCGATGGAAAAATTTATAAAAATTGTAAATCCTTCGCTTGTTGTTCTGATGCGCTACGATATCTGGCCTAATATGATCTGGCAGTTAAAAAAAATGAAAGTGCCGGTTCTTCTTATCGATGCAACAATGCGGAGCGATTCGAAAAGGCTTTCACCAGTATTGAGAGATTTCCACAATAAAGTTTTTTCCGATATTTCGGCTTTTCTTACGGTTTCGCAAAACGATGCAGCTAATTTTTTAAAATTCAACGCGGTTAAGGAAAATGTTGAACCAGCCGGAGATACAAGGTTCGACCGTGTATTTCAGAAAAGTATTGCAGCAAAAGATAAAAAGATTTTTAAGGACGGTATTTTTGAAAATAAAAAAGTAATTGTATTCGGCAGCTGCTGGGAGGAAGACGAAGAAGTTATGATTCCCGCTTTACTTAAACTTGCTGAAAACGATCCGGATTTTATTTTTATACTAGTTCCTCACGAGCCTACGGTTCAGCATATCGAACAGCTTGAACTTCAGCTCGAAAGAAAAATTCCGTATATCCGTTTTTCGCTGCTTAATAATTATAAAAACGAAAAAGTAATAATAATCGATACAATAGGCATCCTTCTCACTTTGTATTATTATGCTGATGCCGCTTACGTTGGCGGAAGTTTTAAACAAGGAATTCATAACGTTCTTGAACCGGCAGTTTACGGCATACCGGTAATTTTCGGACCAAAGATAGAAAACTCTCAGGAAGCAAAAAAAATGGTTTCGCTGGGCTGCGGATTTGTTGTAAATAATAAAAAGGAAGCCTACAAAACTTTGCGCAAACTTTTTACCGGTGAAGAAAACCTAAAACATATCGGGGAAATATCTCGCAAATATGTTATTGAGAATACCGGCGCAACAGAAAAAATAATCAGGGAAATCCAGAAATATTTATAAATAGCAGACGCAAGACTTGAGATTTGAGATGTTAGTCTTTGAAAATTACAGAGGTTGGAATTTGAGAAAAGCTGTTTTTTTGTTGTGTATTTTGGTATTGACAAGTAAAGCTTTTGCACAAGAAAGTGATAGCACTAATAGTTATTGGATGACACTTGGATTTTTTATTAATCCGGTTGATAATTCGGAGTTAACAGGTAATTTTGATTTAAACTATAAAATCAAGGATTTTTTTTATAAAGTTGGCTTCTTTGCACAAGGTGGTGTTTTAAAACAGTTTGGAGAAAGCGGATATTCATTTAGAAAAATAGATATTTCAATAGGTAAAAGAATACTTTCGGAATGGTTCCATTCATCATTATTCATTGGACCAACTTTTATCTATGGAGAAAAAGAGCAAACGATGACTAATTACACAACTTTCAATACAGTAGGTCTTGAAGCGAATTTGCAATTATTATTGAGAATAGCTAATGAAGTTGGTATTGGTTTTGGAATATATGGTAACATTAATTATGAGCATAGCTTTGCTGGTGCAAGCCTATATATAACAATAGGAAACGGCAAATAATATGGATACTTATTACTTTTTTTACGAAGTCAGAAATTACGTCTTCCAAAAAAGTAGGAATATGAAGGCAGCACCATTTCTTTTAATATTTTTGTTTTTCTTAACTGCCTGCACAACCACCGAGCCGGAAACACACCCTGAAATAGAAATAGAACTGACAGAAATAGATGCCGGAGTTACAGAGACATATTTTAATGTTAAAATTAATAACTGCTCAAGCGATGAAACAGTTCAAGTTATACGGGATGGAAATGTAATCAGTACATTCGGGGCAGTAAACGGAAATAGAGTAATAACCGATAGTTTGCTGGTTGAAAAAACAAAATATAAATATACCGTTCAAATATTAAAACAGGACAAAGAGTATAGCAAAGGAGACTCGATAGAAATAACTACGCTTGAGCCTGACGACCGACCGATAGAATGGGAAATATTTGAATTCGGAAATTTTAATATGAGCAGTTTCCGCGAAATAGCCATAACAAATACAGATGAAATATGGGCTGTGGGCGAAGTTTATTATAACGATAATGACACCTCTTATGGCGCAGCACACTGGAATGGAAATAAATGGGAATTGATAAGAGTACCGAGAAGTGATTATGGAAATCCGAGACCTGATCCTAGACCATTATACTTAAATTCAATTTTTGTAAATAATGAGAATGTATATGTTACCTCATATGCATCTATTATGAAAAAAGTTGACACTCTGTGGACAGAATTAGCTTTTGTAATGGAAAATTTAGATTTTGACGGACAAATATGTGCAACTTGGGCAAATGATAAAGGTGAAATATTCTGCTCTGGTTCAGGCGGAGCTCTCTATTATATTGATGCGGCAAATTGGCCAAATGGCAGCAATTGGAAGAAAATACAGACCGGCAGTAAAAACGACTTCCTTGATATATGGGGTTATACTGATCCGGTTGACCAAAAAGAAAAGAAGTTGTTTGTAACCGGTAATTTGAACATACAAGAAGAAGTAAAGGTTTATAAATTAGATGATAATCAAAAAATTGAAGAAACAAAAACGGGAATCAGTAACTACAATTTTTCTTCAATCTGGTCAAATAAAGGATTTCCAATATATATCGCCGGAGATTATTTTGCTGAAAATAAAAACGGTAATTATAAATTTACTGATTGCGAGCAGTTCATTTTAAGCATAAGAGGAACCGGCTTAAACGATATATTTTTTGTCGGCTTGAATGCCTATATAGTGCACAATAACGGTAAAGGAAATAAAAGGATTTATCTCGGTGTTGATAACCTTGACTTTTCGCAAGTATGTGTAACAAATAACTTAATTGCAATAGCCGGTCGCCATAACAGTAAAGCTGTTGTAGTAATAGGACGGCGATAAAAATTTTTCAGACTTCCCCGGTCATCCGGGAAAATTTGAAACCTTAGAAAGAAATTCCCAATTCAGCAAAAGTATCGCCTTGCCGCACATCTCCGGTTGAATATCCTTTCTTAAACCAGTACATTCTCTGCTGCGAAGTTCCGTGAGTAAACGAATCGGGCACGACATAACCGCGCGATTTTTTCTGTATCTGGTCATCGCCTACTGCGCTTGCTGCGCTTAATGCCTCTTCAAGATCGCCTGCCTCTAAAACATTTTTTTGTTTTTGAGTATGATACGCCCAAACGCCAGCGTAAAAATCTGCCTGTAATTCAAGCGCAACTGAAAGACGGTTTGCCTGAGCTTCCGATAATCTTCCTTTTGCCGAATGAACTTTATCCAAATCTCCCAATAAATACTGAACGTGATGCCCAATTTCGTGAGCAAGCACATAAGCAATGGCAAAATCGCCGTTCGAGGCTCCGAATTTTGAATGCAGCTCGTCAAAAAAACCGAGATCGATATACACTTTTTCATCGGCGGAACAATAAAAAGGACCAATCGCTGCAGAAGCTTGTCCGCATCCCGAATATGTTCCGTCCCTGTAAAGAACAAGTTTCGGTTCTTTATATCTCATTCCGCTTTGCTCGAATATTGCATTCCAAACATCCTCATTATCTGCCAAAGCTACCGAAATAAACTTTGCAAGTTCATCTTCTTCCGGGTCAATTTCGGCATTGGATGTCTGCTCGGTCGGCACAGCCTGCTGCTGCACTGTTTCCAGAATCTGAAGAAGGTCTCCGCCTCCGGCAAACTGGATAATTAAAACGATTATAATACCCAGTATTCCGCCGCCGAATACTGTTTTTTTGCCGCCGGACATTCTTCTTCGGTCTTCAACATTCGAACTTTCTCTTCTCCCGAAATATCTCATATTGTTCTTCCTATTAGATAAACAAAATTATTTTATAAAGCAGGTAAAAGTCAATCAAAATATGCCGGAAGACTTTTATCTTTTAAATGCTCCTGAACGACATTCAAATGCGTTTCATCCGGCTGCATTTTTGTTAATATTTCTTTAAGTTCTTCTACGAAATTACAGCTTATATAAATCCAGTTATAATCGCTTTTGGCTTTAGCGTAAACCGAGTTTTTAAATTTAATTAAATATTCGGGCGGGTAGTTTTTAATAAAGCCTAAAATATTGCAGTTTTTCACAATATCTTTTTTTAGGTGTTCAATTATATCTTTGTTTCCTTGCATAAAAACCTGCTTCAAGAATGAATAAAAGCTTTGCTTAATTTTCAGCGTTAATTTACATAATTTTTATAAAACTATATTAAGCCCCTGTATAATTATTATTATTAATTTATTGTTAATATAAATATTTCACTTGCGCTAAAAATATTTTATTTATAAGTTAAGATTAGTCTTTTAGAGTTGGAGCAAAATAAAATTACAGGTAATCAATAGTAAATCATCAATAATAATTTTATTGTGGAATGAAATGAAAACGGGAAAAATATTTTATTTAGCACTTATATTATTCATTACAACAATCAATTCTCAAACAATCAACGTAAGCGGCAATATTTCAACACCAGATTCAGTAGTAAAAAATGCGCTGATAACTTTTATTGATGATAGTGATACATCCAAAAGTTATACTTCATTAACTGATAGTAATGGCAATTACAATATAGGGCTTGTTACAAGTATTGGTGAATATGAAACCGAGATACCAGAAGATTTTCAACTCGGGCAGAACTATCCAAACCCGTTTGCCAATGAAACTGT
>JAAYAN010000143.1 GCA_012719345.1 Ignavibacteria bacterium
TAGTACCTTATGCCTTTAAAACACCAATAAAAAACAAGAAATTATGCAATCAAATTTACCAAATCCTCTGTCGATGCGGATAGTAGAGCATTCAAAGCAGAGGATATTTTTCGTCCTTTGTCAGTTAGGGCATACTTATGTTGGTTGGGAAGTTTCCTGATAATTCCATGAGAACGAAGAAGTGAAATTTGACGGTTGATTTTTGAAGAAAGCTTTTTGCCCGTAAATCCTTTAGCCCAATCCGTACCAATAAGTTTTTCTTGTAATGCCTTGTTCGTTATGGCACCTGCATTGAATGCTGGATCCGATATAGCTCTCAAAATTTCCTTATCCTTACCGGTTATATCCAAGCTTCTAAACTTTTTTCCGTTTCGGGAAATTGAATGTGTTATATCTCCAAATATTTCGCTAACCGGTGTTTTATCAGAAACAGTTGCAAGCTGTTCTGCAAAACTCTTATTCCGTTCAACTGAAATTTTTGCTCTAAGATTTATATCTGCTATACCTTTACGCATAGGAAGAAGCTTTTTGCTCTTTTTCTTTTCATCAGCTTCTGTATATCTCTGAACAAGATATTTATGGGGATTATTCATTGTCGTTTCAATTCGCAAGACATTTTGTTGGTTGTAAAATTTTACACTGTTATTATCGACATAATGACGAACTCTCAATCCATCATGCCAGGTACTAACCTTTGTCAAAAGTTCAGGATTTGCCAGTGGGTGGGGTTGACCATCTTTCTTCACGGGTCTACCCATGTATTTTAAAACCCTGTCGCAAGTACCTGTCATAACAGCATGGCGTAAGAGACTTTCCATAACAGGAGTTAATGATTGTGAATCGTTAAATATATAATCCCTTGCCATTTCACTTTGCCACAACGTCCAGTAATATTTCATGCTTTCACCAAGTATTTCAGCCATTGTAGGAAAAACCTCTTTCGAAAATCTGGACAGCATTTCTTCCCAACTTACATCCAACTGGCTGTTCAAGAGTTTTTGGGTCAATTCATAATCATCGATGTGTAAAAACTTGTTACCATCAACTATGTATTTACATTTTTCTTTATCAAGGGAACGACGTAGCCATTCTCTCCCGTTTATGGCTATCTGAATCCCATACGGAGCCCAAGTCTGAAGTCGGATACTCATGAATCCATAATCTTTATGATCATAATAAAAATAAAGATGTTTACACCGTGATTTTCCCGGTCGCAAACTTGGAAATCCTGCTGTTGCATCAAAGGTAGACTTAAATGTATTGCAGCTTTCTACACATGACCATACACCTATCAATCCATCTTTTATACCGGACTCTTTCTGGAGGTTGTGTGCAAGTTGTTCTTTACGAGTGTTTATTGATGGGATATAAATTATTCCCCTGCCACATTGCTTTTGCGAATATTCTTCTGCTGACTGGATAATTGAAGCTGATTGTTTTGTAACCCAATCCTTATAATCTTTATTTAATACCCCTTGAGTTCTTAGAAAAGCTTGCATTCCAAGTGCAAAAGATATAGGTTTAAGTGTTCCTTTAAATATCAATCTATCAAAACCTTCTATGCTACCCTTGATTATTGAGCCAAATCTATGTAATAATGAATCCATGCGTTGCCTCCATATTTTTGTTTTGTGAGAAATTCATTATATGTTATTGGCAACGCATTTTTCAACTCTTTATTGAATTTTTAGGTTTTTTATTGGGTTGTGGGCGTAGCCCACTTTAGAA
>JAAYAN010000144.1 GCA_012719345.1 Ignavibacteria bacterium
ATCAATCGGGTGAATAATATTTTTTTCACTTCGGAATATGCCCGGCTTATTTTTCCCGATGTTATAAATATGTTTCCTCAAAAGATTTATCATTGCCGAAGTTTTTAAGTAATTTCTTTCAAAAGCTTTTGCCGGGATTGGATTATCGATATAAATATTAATAGTGCTGTTTCGCTTTCTGAACATTTCGCCCGGAAGCAGAAACGTGGAAAATCTTTTATTTATAGCGGAAAGAATGTAAAACAGAGTTGAATTTATGGCGTTTATATATACAGGCAACACCGGACTTTCAAATTTCCGCGAAAAATAGATTGCTCCTTTATGCCATTTTGTATCCGTAACAGTAAGCCATTTTAACCTTGAAACTTCTGCTGCCGGAAAAATAATTACTGCTTCTTCATTCGTCAAAGAGTTCCCTATCAATTCAATACTTTCACGCTGCATACCTTTCGATTCAATATTATAAGGAATAAAAAGATTATTCAAGTTGTCAATATTCAGAAGAAGATCGTTTGCAACAATTTTAACATCTTTGCGTATTTCCGAAATGCCCTTTAATAATGCAAGTCCATCCAGACTGCCCAGCGGATGGTTTGAAACAATTATAAGTCTTCCTTCCGATGGAATTCTTTTAATATCCCTGTTATTTATTGAAAAAGAAAAATTAAGGGTTTCAAACAGTTCGTCAATAAATGCAAAATCCTTTTTATCTTTATGTTCATTTATAAACAAGTTTATTTCTTTTAACCATAAAAGTCTGCCCAAAGAACTCAGGATTATCTTTTTAATCAATTTCGGCTGCTTGTTCCAGTAACCGGAATATCGTGTTTCAAATAATGTTTTAAGATTTATTTCATCCATAAGGTTTCCTATTTTGCTGCTGTCGACATTTTTAATCCGATAATTCCAATGATTATCAAAGTTACAAAAAGCAATTTGCCGGAATGAAAGGGTTTATTGAAAACTACAATTTCAGCAGCTGTTGTTCCAATTACAGCAATTCCCATCCAAATTGAATATGCAATACCGAGCGGAATTGTTTTTAAGGAATTTGAAAAAAAGAATGCGCTGAAAAAGCCGAAAAAAGCATAAAATAAAATCGGGACAAATTTGGTAAAGCCTTCGGTATATTTTAGGCTGATAACCCAACCAATTTCAAGTACGCTTGCAATTAATAAATATAACCAGTTCATATTATCTCAAATTAAAATTTCGGATTTTTTTCTTCTAAGTTTTGCCAGAACTTTCTTTTCACTTTCATACACTTTTTTTACACCGTTACCAAGCGATTTCTCAATATCGCGGATATTCTGAACTAATTTATATAATCCAACAATTTCAACAGATGCAGCTTGATCGCTTCCCCACATAGCACGGTCGAGGGTAATGTGCCTTTCAATAAAATTAGCGCCGAGCGCAACAGCTGCCATAGTCGGGGCAAGTCCTGTTTCGTGACCCGAATATCCAATCGGGTATTTCGGAAATTTTTGTTTTAAAGCTCTGATTACTAAAAGGTTTAACTCCTCCAAATTGCATGGATAAGCGGAAGTTGATTGAGCGATTAGAAGTTCATCCATATTTAATAGTGAAACTGCAGCATTAATTTCATCAGGAGAAGACATTCCTGTTGAGAGCATAATCGGTTTACCTGTTTCCTTTACTTTTAGCAGCAATTCAGAATCTGTTAATGAAGCCGAAGCCATTTTATAAACCGGCGGATCGAACTGTTCAATGAAATCAACTGCTTCTTCATCCCAGCAGGAAGCAAACCAGTCAATTTTTTTATCGCGGCAATGTTTATCAATTTCAGCATATTCTTCAAGCCCGAATTCAACTTTGTATCTATAATCAATATATGTCATTCTTCCCCAAGGGGTATCGCGTTCAATATACCACTGATCTTTAGGAACGCAAAGTTCAGGAGTTCTTTTCTGGAATTTCACAGCGTTGCATCCTGCAAAAACAGCTCCGTCAATCATTTTTTTTGCTATTTCCAAAGAGCCGTTATGGTTAATTCCAATTTCTGCAATTATATAAACCGGTTCACCACTGCCAATATATTTCTTCCCGATTTCAATTTTATTTCTCATTTTTTACCTTTTCTCAATTATTTAGTTTTGCATTGATTATAAACTCTGCAAATTCTCTAAAGGCTCCATGCCCGCCTTTTTGAGTGCAGATTACATCGGCGGCATTTATGGCAAAATCAGTTGCATCAGCCGGACAAGCGCTGATACCTACTTCACGCATAACATCAACATCGTTTATGTCATCGCCTATGTAAGCAATTTCCTTGATACTTATATTATATTTTGTTGCAATGTCCCGTATTCTTTTAATTTTGTTCTTAATACCCAGGTGAACTTCTTTTATTTGTAGTTTTTCGGCGCGTTTTCTTAAAAGCTGAATATCTTCTCCGCTAATTATTCCTGTCTCTATTTTTGCAATTTCGCGCAGCCTTTCAACCCCCATTCCGTCCCGAAGTGAAAATCTTTTTAATTCTTCTCCGCGATCGGAATAATAAACTCCTGTATCAGTTAAAACTCCGTCGCAATCAGTAAAAACGAGTTTTATTTTTTTAGCTTTTTCGTTAATATTTTTGGTTTTTGTAACCATACAATATCCTCCTTACCAGCAAGTCCATCCGCCATCAACAACAAGATTTGCACCTGTCATATAAGAAGAAGCATTGCTTGCCAAGTATACCAATGCTCCTTTGTATTCTTCTTGATTAGCCATTCTTCCAAGCGGAGTTCTTTTCGAGTAATTATCGATAAAAGCTTTGTCCTGCATATTTTCAACTCCGCCGGGTGAAAGAGAATTTACCCTCACATTATTTTTACCCCAGTAAGCTGCAAGATATTTAGTAAATGAAATAATTGCGCCTTTTGTTGCCGAATATGCTGGCGGTTTGTAGTAAAATTGACTGCCGTCTTCTCGCATATAAATTGATTGATCGGGGGCTACAATTCCATAAGTTGATGCTATATTAATAATACTGCCGCCTGAATTTTCTGCCATATAACTCCCAAAAATCTGCGAGCAGTTAAATGTACCTGTCAGATTAACAGCAATTGATCTGTTCCATAAATCTACAGGATAATTTTCAAATCTCAATAAATCAATTTCGGCAGCCGGGCACTCAACCATATCGTTTATTGCTGCATTGTTAACTAGTATATCTATTCGTCCGAAATAGTCCAGAATTTTTTCCCTTACATGAACAACCTGCTCCCGGTCCGTTATATCGCAGCCGAATCCAACGGAAACAGTATCTAAGTTTTCCGAGGCAGAAATTGCTTCAATAATATCAATATCTATAACTACAACATTTGCCCCTGCTTCGGATAATGCCAGAGAGTGCTGTTTGCCGAGCAAACCGCATCCGCCGGTTACTATTGCAACTTTATTTTTCAATGAAAAATCGTTCATATTATTTATCTGCTTTTACTGGTTTAATGTCTAATTCTCCGACGCTTGCGTCGAGAGTTACAACTTTTTGTAAAAGAGACTATCAACTAGATACCCCGCTGCTTGCGGCGGGGAGATTCATTATTAAAAACATTTGTTTTCCTGAACAACGGTTGAACCGGAATTCCTTTAATCATATCTTTTACTTTATTATCGCGTATTGCCATTTTAAGAATAAAGAGCACTTCTTCGTAAACGTTGAGCGTATAATCAATTTCACTTTCTGTATGCGAATAGCTGATATTATGAAAACCGCTCCATAGTATTCCCCGCTTAAGCATTTCCTGCTGCATTAAACTTTTTAATTCGAGAGGGTTCTTATATTCTTCATTAAAAGCAATCATTGTTCTTGCATCGTAACCAATGCATTTCGAGAATTCAATATTCATTGCGCCGGCTATTTTGTTATATCCGTTTTTTAATTTTGCACCCAGATTACGCAAATAGGAGGGAACATTATTTTTACAAATTTCATTTATTGTTGCTTTTGCTGCAGCAAGTGAAAGAGCTTCTCCGCCGAAAGTATTATAAAAAAATACTTGGTCATCCAGAAGATCCATTATTTCTCTTTTTCCGGTTAAAACCGAAAGAGGCATTCCGTTTGCAACGGCTTTAGAGTAACAAGCCAAATCGGGAACAACGTTGAAATATTCTTGAGCTCCGCCTATTTCCAGTCTGAAACCTGTCCACATTTCATCAAAAATTAGCAAAATGTTGTTTTTTTTGCATAACTCTGATGCTTCAGCTAAAAAGTTGTTTTTAGGATATTCAAAGACCATTGGTTCGAGAATAACACATGCAGTATTGCTGTCAATTGATTTTTCAAGCGAATTTATGTCGTTATAATTGAATGTATAGGAAAGATTCTGGATTTCTTCAGGTATTCCGGCATTTCGTTTAGTAACACTTACATACCAATCGTGCCAGCCGTGATAACCGCAACATAATACTTTATTTTTTTTTGTAAAAGCTCTTGCAAGTCTTACCGCAGCGCTTGTAACATCTGCGCCGCCTTTACTGTAGCGAATTGATTCTGCGTTCGGGATAATTTTATTTATCATTTCTGCTACTTCCACTTCAAGCGGGTGCATTAGAGAAAAAGTTATTCCCTGCTCGAGTTGGTTTTTTATCGCTTCATCTACTACAGGGTAGCAATAACCCAGCGAAAGCGGGCCGATTGCCATGTTATAATCGAGATATTCATTTCCGTCAGCATCCCATACGTGACTTCCTTTTCCTTTTAAAAGATATTTAGGTGATACTCCGTTAACGTGCTGCGAAGGACCTTTAGCCATTGTTTGTGTTGCAGAGGGTATTAAATTTTTTGCCCTAGCATAAAATTTATCAGATTCGCTGATAACAGGATAATTTAAGTTAAATTTAACTCCGTTCATTGTATATGCTGCCTTTATTTATTAAATAATGTTCAATTCTGTCGGCAAGTTGAAGTCCCGTAAATCCTTCATTGGCAAGCACATCTTTAAGAAGTGCTGGTTTAAACCAACGGTTTTTTAGGGCAATTCCTTCAAGATCGGTTGAAAGTTTATTTTTTGCAATAAACTCGCATAATATTGAATACAAGCCGCCCTTTTTAAGGTGATCTTCAATTGTAATCAAAACAGGTGTTTCAAAAATTGCTTTAAAAATTATTTCATCATCAAAAGGTTTGAGAGTGCGGAGATTGATTAATCTGGCATTTATACCTCTTTCGGATAACAATTCCGAAGCTATAAAAGCTTCTCGTACCATCATTCCATAGCTTAAAATTGTTAAATCATTGCCTTCTGTAACCAATTCTGCCTGTCCAAGTTCAAATGGTTTGTGTTCAAATAATGCAGGTAGATTATTATACCTTATATAAACAGGCTTATTATAATCAAAGATTTTTGGAAGGCATTCAATCATATCGTTTTCATCCGAAGGGCAGAATATTTTCATTTTGGGTATTCCTCTCATTAAAGAAATATCTTCTATTGCCTGATGTGTCGGTCCGTTTGCTTCCGATAAAAATCCGGCAAAACTTCCAACAAGCTTAACGGGCAATTGACCAATTCCAATATCTGTACGGATAAACTCAAAAGCGCGCATAGTTAAAAACGATGCCAATGCATGTGTTATTGGGATTCTTCCACGTAACGCAAGTCCGGCGGAAATGCCTACCATAGTTTGTTCCGTTATTCCGGTATCAATAAATCTGTTACCTAAAATTTTCGGAAGATTGCGAATTGCTGCTCGGTTTTCGGCAGTGAGAATGATGAATTTATCGTCAGATAAAGTTATCTGTGTTAATAGTTCTTCGTAATTCATATTATCTAGCTATAATTGTTTCGGAACTTAGTTGTGTTTTATCGCCGCCTTTTAATTCAACAAGTAAATCTTCAATTTCTTCGTGTGTGAATTTGCAAAACCATCTGTCAGCCCTTTCTTCAATGCTTGGCAAACCTTTTCCGCGGATAGTATCGGCAATAATAGCAGACGGCTTATGTGAGTTAAAATCTAAAGAATTAAATGCATTATTTATTTCAACAAAACTATGACCATCAATTCTTTGAACATTGCATCCGAAAGCTTTAAATTTATCAGCAAGTGGTTCAAGCGGTATAAGTTCTTCGGTTCTTTCATTTGCCTGAAATTTATTTCTGTCAACTACAATTATCAAATTATCCAGTTTATATGCCGAAGCAACAAGCAATCCTTCCCAAATTGAACCTTCGTTAAGCTCGCCATCTCCGAGAATTACAATTATTTTGTTGGTAAAACCTTTTATTTTACAGTCGATTGCTACACCCATTGCTACTGAAAGCAAATGCCCGAGTGAGCCAGAATGGAATTCAACTCCCGGTATTTTTCTGTTGGGATGCCAATATATGTGGTCGTTGGTTTTCAAATGGTTTAGCAAACGCGATTTTTCAAACCAGCCAAGTTCCGTAAACATAGAATAAAGAGAAGGCACATCGTGCCCTTTCGAAAGAAAAAGATAATTTCTTTCCGGATTGTTTAGTTGCTGAATTTCCAGATTGAGAAAGACTTTATACAAATAGACAATTAATTCTACACAGGAAAGTGAAGCCCCTATAAAACAGCCGCCCCCGGCAGTAAGTTTTATAATTTCTTCTCTTACATTTTGTGCAGTTCTATGCAACGATGTTATTTCTTCTTTTTTCATATTGGGATACGTGTTTTTTTCTTAAATAATCTTCAATGTTTTTAATTTCGGAAATGTGATTGTCGTACCAGTAGGATCCGCAAAACTGTTTGTTAATACTTGATATTTCAGGTTTATTATCTAATAATCTCAAAATCTCTTCTAATCGGAAAATTTTAGAGACAGGATATAATTCTTCGAATACCCTTTTAATAAAAAGATAATCCTCGTAGTAATCTATTGTAAATCTATGACTCAACGAATAATCCAATCCGGTTTCCCATTCAACATTGCCTATTTTGAATTTTGACGGATTTTCCCACATATACGGTGTGGTATGTTCACGCTGATAGTTTTTAAAAGCTTCCAGCCAGCTTCTTTCCAGAGCTTCCATCGACATTACTTCAACATCATTCCCATCGGGGAAAGTAGCAGGATGAAGATTGCTAACAAAATCGAATTTACGATAGCATGCTTCGTAGTATCTTATTACCTTGTCAATTATCCGCGGATCAATAAGAGGACAGTCCGATGGAATTTTGACGATTGCATCGGCATAATATTTTATTCCAACCTGAAAATGTCTGTCCAATAAATCTGTTGGATTTCCCCTGTAAAAATCAATTCCCCTAGATGCACACAACTCAGCAATTGCATCATCTTCTTTATCTGTGGTAGTAGCAACAACAATTCTCCCCACTTTTTTTGTTGAAGAAACTCTTTCAATCATTCTTATCAGCAAAGGTTCATCCAGTAAAGGGAGTAAAACTTTTCCTTTTAATCTTGTTGATAACATTCGAGCTTGAATAACAGTTACTATATTTAACATATTAAATAATTCCTTTAATAAAAATTGGTTTGGAATAACTTTTTGAATTTGGAAAAGATTCAGTTTTTCTTAATTTCACAATTTCACAATTTTCTAATAGTTGTTTCCCTTCTTCGGCAATTTTTTTCGATGAAATGCCACCGTTTTGTATCGGTAATAATTGCATAAGTTTATTTGTGTCGAAATCAGAATAGATTTTTTTCCCCAATGCCATTCCTATATAAACCACCGAAGAAAATCTGGTAAATAAAATACTGCAATTAGCAATCATCGGATTAATATCGCAATTGAAATAAATTAAAGAGCCGGGAGCGTATTTATTAATTTCGGCTTTTGCCCGGGTTACATTTTCATTTGGATGAAGTTTAAAAATTATTTGTTTTCCGTCAGCTATTTTTAATGCTTTCCGGATAAACTTTTTTCTATTTTCGTATTTGAATGTTTCGCGGGAATCGGAAGTTGCTACAAGAACATAATCTTTATAAGGAAAATTGTTTTGTAAGTATTTTTCTGCATCATCAAAATTTGGAATGCCGGTAACAGCAATTTTCTCTCTTTTTACGCCTTTACTAACAAAAAAATTCTCATAGCCTTCGGATGCTACGCAAAAACGATTATACATATCAGAAAGTCCGTTTGTTGATGTGCTGGCAAAAAAACGGGGTAATCCCAAAATTCTTACAAAATAATACATAAAATTTTCCGGGTCCGTCATCCCTTCTTGAACAAGAATTACAGGTTTATTTTGAATGTTTTTTGGAACTATTAAATCAGAGCAGGTATAAATTAAATCGTAATCATTATATTTTCCCTGATAGTCAATTAAAAGATAATTTTTTACAAGATAATCTGTTGTCTGCCTGAAAAATTCTCCGCCTAAAATAGAAAAATTAAGAAATCCTGCTTTCCTGAGCAATTCCAAAAATCCATCTGTATAGAACTGCGAAAAGTAACATTCGTATTCTTTTTCCAAATGCTGCGAAATTTTATGCATCATAATAGTCTGATTAAGCGAACCGCATATAAAAAGTATTTTTTTCATAAAACCTGATAACGTGCTTTTTTGCTTACCAAATGTTTGAAATATTTTGCAGAGATGTGTTAACGAATTATTAAGCTTACATTATCAAAATGTTAACAGAAACAGAATTAATGTTTAGTTAACTATTCGATAATATTTATTTAACATTGTGTTTTTAACTTTGCACAAAAAATTGGTTTAAATGAAAATTATTCATATTTCCGACCCGCATATTTGTCTTCCTTATGACGGCAAAAACCTTTATAAAACAATAGAACTTTTTAATCATCTTAAAAATGAAGAATTCGACCATCTTGTAATTACAGGTGATATTTCGCATACATCTAATAAGGATGATTTTATGAGCTTCAGAGAAGTCTTAGAAAAATACGGATTACTCGATTCGAAAAAAGCAACAATAGTTATTGGTAAACACGATATTTTTGGAGGTGTTGTTACTGCCGAAGATGTTATCAATTTTCCTGGAAATTGCAGAAAAACTAATTTTAACAGAAAAGTAAGAGAATTTTACGGATATTTTAAAGAACTTTATGATGATTGTCTTTTTCCGGGTGGTGAAACATATTACCCTTTTATAAAGAAACTTGACAACACAGTTTTAATAGGTTTAAACTCTGTAGCTCCGTTTTCTCTTATCAAAAATCCCATGGCGTCAAACGGAAAAATTTCGAAACTGCAAATAAATGACTTGAAAAATTTAATAAAACGAACTAACTGCGATGGATTATTAAAAATTGCACTTGTTCATCATCATTTTTCAAAATATCAAAAAGACACAAAATCGTTAAATAATCCGTTTTGGGGCATAATTGAAAAAAGCACTATGAAACTTAAAGATAAAAAGCGGATAGTTAAGCAATTGTTAAAATTAGGAATTAAAATGGTTTTGCACGGGCATTTGCACAAGGCAAATTTTTATGAAAAGAAAAATATTATGTTTGTAAATGCTGCAGATGCAATTGACAACAATTATCCGGAAACAATTAAATATCAGAAAATTGAAACAGGAGAAACGATTGATATAAAAGAAGTAATAATCAATCTCAATTTTTCGGAGTACAGAAATCAGGCAGATGAAAGGTTTAAAAAAACAAGTATTGCCGAGAATTTAATCTTTCAATAATTTTAAGAAAGAATTTGAATGTAACCGAATTGTAAAATACGGGTGTTAAATTGTTAAATAATTATTAAATTTTTAAGTAAAACCTTATAATGCAAAAGAAAATTCTTCTGGTTGATGATGAACAGGATATCATTGAATTCCTACAGTTTAACCTCGAACAAAACGGGTATAAAGTTATATCTGCAAATGACGGCGAAGAAGCCTTAAAACGATTAAATGAAAAACCCGATCTTGTTATTTTAGATGTAATGATGCCAAGAATGAACGGATACCAGGTTTTTTCTAAAATACGGTCTGTTAAGGAGTATGAAAAACTCCCTATTATTTTCCTCACAGCAAAAACAGGCGAACTTGATGAAATACACGGACTTGAACTTGGCGCGGAAGATTATATTCTTAAACCCATTTCTCAAAGAAAAATAATTGCTCGCGTTAATTCTGTTATACGCCGGACGGAAGAGATTTCGAATGACGAATTAAAAATTATACAATATGGACCGCTTCTGATAAATAAAGAGCAATATCTTGTTTTTCTTGAAGGGGAAGAAATTACTTTTCCTAAAAAAGAATTTTCAATACTTTCGTTTTTAGCCGAACATCCAGGAAAAGTTTTCCCACGCGAAACACTTTTAAATACAATATGGGGTAATGATGTTTTTGTTGTTGAAAGAACCGTTGATGTTCATATCCGAAAGATCCGCGAAAAGCTTGGTGAATATGCCGATCTAATTGAAACACTTAAAGGAGTTGGTTATCGTTTCCGGGTTTCTAAAACAGATTAAAGAGAGTTATTTTTCTGCAAGAATATACGCGCGCGAATTTGCAATTTCTTACGGAATATTTTTCCTGATGTTCGTGTTTTACAGCGCTTATAATTATTGGCTTTCCGCTTTGGCTTTATTCGTTTTAATATTTGTACAAATTATGTTTATAGGGAAAAGGCGAAATACGGAAATAAGAACAATAACCTCTATTATCAGAAAAATACGTAAAAATGAAATATCTTCTTCGGATGAAATAAAATTAGATATTGAGCTAAAGGGATTGGAAGATGAAATAAAAAAAATGGTGAGGCGTTCGCAACAAGACTTTGAAAACCTACAGAAACTTGCAAACTCGCGCCGCGATTTTTTAGCAAATGTTTCACACGAACTTCGTACACCTATTTTTGCAATACAAGGTTTTTTAGAAACTGTTTTGGATGGTAAAGTTGAAGATCCTGCGATGAGGCAAAATTTCCTTCAAAAAGCTTTAAATCGTACCGAAGGTTTAAATGTTTTATTAAACGATTTAATAAATATTTCTTTAATAGAATCTGGAACAATGAAACTTGAATTCATTTCTTTTAACCTTTTTGAACTTTTAATTGAGATATTCGGTGAATTTGAAACATCTGCACAAAAAAAAGGAATTGTATTAATTCTTAATAAAAATCCGGAAAATATTAATGTATGTGCAGATAGGAAAAGAATAAGGCAGGTTCTCTCCAATATAGTACAAAATGCAATCCGCTATACCGACAAAGGCAAAGTTGAAATTTTAACGGAAATTTTGCAAGATGAAATAAAAATTTCTGTAAAAGACACAGGCATTGGAATTCCTCCCGAAGATATTGACAGGATTTTCGAAAGATTTTACAGAGTTGATAAAGCCCGCTCGCGTAAAATTGGCGGCACCGGACTTGGACTTGCAATTACAAAACACATCCTCGAAGCTCACGGATCTAAAATATCAGTAAAAAGCTTACTAGATAAAGGTTCGGAATTTTCATTTTCGCTTAAATCAAATAAAAAATCCTACTCATAACACAAGCAGGATTCCAGTATAAACAATTTAAATACAAACAAATTATCGTTTCGGATACCTTGAATTGTGGACTAAAGATACCGAGTCATCCATTTTGAAATTCTGAATCAATTGAATTAATTTGTCTGTTAATCCTGTTAAATCTTCCGAAGCCTGCGCAACCTGCTGAAGCATACTGGATGCTTCGTTAATAACAGCATTTATCGATTCAATATTTTTGCTGATTTGTTCGGCAGCAGTTGATTGTTCTTCGCTGGCTGCAGCTACCTGTTCAATCTGACTTGAAGCGTGTTCGGCGCTGCTGTAAATATCGTTAAGTACTTTTTCAACTTCGGCATTAAGTTTTATTCCTTCTTTAACAGAATTATCTGCCTTAATCATCGAAGTATCTGCAACCCGGGCTTCGGTTTGGACTGCTTTTATAGTTTCTGCAATTTCCTTTGTTGCTTTTGTAGTGCGCTCAGCAAGTTTGCGGACTTCATCGGCAACAACCGCAAAACCGCGTCCCTGTTCACCGGCACGCGCTGCTTCAATTGCAGCATTCAAAGCAAGAAGATTAGTTTGATCGGCAATTTCATCAATTACCTGTGCAATATTTCCTATCTGATCTGTTTTGCTTACAAGGGAAGATATTACCTGAGATGTTTCTTTTGCAGAAATTGTAATATCATCCATACCCTTTTTAGCAGCAGTAATTTTTTGAACGCCAAGTTTAGCTTTTTCGCTGGAATTTTTAGAAGAATTTGAAGCAAGACTTGAATTATTAGCTGTTTCGTGGATTGTGTTTGTCATTTCTTCTATAGCACTGGCAACTTCTGTTATCTGAGCGCTTTGTTCGTGCGAGCCGGATGCCATTTCCTGAGTGCTGCTTGAAATCTGATTGCTTGCGCTGGCAGTTGCATGCACTGCTTCGGAAACAGCATTAACCATATTTTTGATATTTTGGACTGCTTTGTTAAATCCTTTGAATAATTTTCCTATTTCATCATCATTCGAATTATCAAGTTTAATTCGTAAATCGCCTTCAGCAAATTTATTCATTTCCGATAACATTATTTCCACATTATGAGACAGATACTGCTGATTTTCTTCAGCAAGCTTTTTAGCTTGGGCAGCTTGAGCGGCAGCTTCTTCAGCAAATATTGATTTCTCGTTTACTTCATTCATCGCTTTTTGGATATTGGCTGCCATTTCGTTAAACGATATTGTTAATTTCCCTGTTTCATCTTCCGATTCAACCGGAACATTTACATTTGTATCACCCGAAGTTACTTTTTCGGCTGCAACTTTCAAAGCTTTCACAGGATTTGCAACAAGTTTTGCTACATAATATGCAATTAAAAATAGAATTATAGATGCAATAACAGTTACTATAATCATTCCTTGCTGAAGGATTGAAATGTTTTCTTCAACATCATCAACGTAAATTCCGCTGCCTACTATCCAATCCCATTCATTTAATTTTTTTACATAAGCAATTTTCGGTTTTGGTTCATCGTGTCCAGGTTTTGCCCAGGAATAATCAACGTATCCTTCTCCGTTTTTTTGACAAACAGCAGTCATTTCCTTAAAAAGAAACTTTCCTAATGCATCTTTTTGATTTTGTTGAGAAGTCCCCTCTAATTCGGGATTAATCGGGTGAAGAAGCATTTTTTCATCTTTCCCTATTATAAAAAAATAATTTTCGCCTCCATATCTTAGGGAACGTATAATTTCAACAGCACTGCTTTTTGCATCATCTGCAGTCATTTGTCCCGAAGAGGCTTTATTACTGAAGTTGCTTAAAATACTAAAAGCAATTTCAATATTATTTTTTACTTGTTGATTTTTCTCTTCATATAATTTTTCCCTAATATTCGGGAAAAACTTCAGATATAAAACAGCTAGAAAAGTCAATATTATAATAGCCGAGAGAAGCAATACTTTTCCGAAAATGCTTAGGTTTTTAATCGATTTCATCTAAAAATCCGTAACTGTAATTAAAAAAAATAATAGAAAGCTGCAATGAGTCTTGTATTAGAAACAAGTGTATTATCGTATACTTTTCCTTTTTTGTTTAGCTTGCCGTAAGCGGCGCAAGTGTGTTCTGTTTCGAATGCGGTTTGAATTTTCCCTGTGTTGAAAATTATTCTTGGAGAAATTCTATAAATATAATTTATATCCGAACCTCGCGAATAAATCTGTCCGTTTATATTAGAAGGCGAACCCATATTTTTAGTATAACCGGCAAAAATTCCGAATGATAAATCTTTTCCATATGAAATATCCGTCCACCCCGATACAGCTCTTATGTTGCAGTATTCGTGCTCGTCTGTAGTAGAGTTGATTTTCTTAACTGCATAACCGCCTAATAAAAGATAATCGGACATATTTTCACCGTAAATTGTCTCTGCTTTCATCGAAAAAAGTCCGGTTTCATATTTTCCGTAAGCCATAAAAGAAAGACTTTTAACAGTTGAATTAGTTTCCAGGTTTAATGATGTTTTTACACGGGGCTTAATCATTTTAAAATTAGCTCCTGCTCCGGCAAAAAAATCATTTTGTGCATATTGAATATGCGCATCCCATATCGGCATATTTGAGTTTCTCAAATATGCAGAACTTGCTCCGTCGGGTCCGGGACTTGGAATATCGCGCTGCGAAGAAGCTGCCAGGATGAATTTCAAATTGCCGGCAGACTGGGTCAGGCGTATTTGCGGATTGCGTCCGAAAGGCTGAAATGGCGCGCCGGTATTAAACGAAACTGTTCCGGGGCAGGATTCCACAATCATCATAGGTATCCAATACTGTCCTACAAGCAGAGAGGTTTTCTCCCACATTAAAGTAACGAATGCATGGCGCAACCTGAAACCGTTTACATCGGTATCCGCATTTCCGAAAAAATCAGCTTCTATAACGCCTTTAATTTTTGCTCCCAAAGCTTCTGTTCCCGAGGCTGTAACATTTATTCTGCTTTGTACTGATAGAAAATTAAATGAGGTTTCGGAGTTTAAGTCCTTTCCGTTTGCATCTTTAAGTTCAGGTGCCGGATAAAGATACAGATGACCTTCGCGGGCTGTTACCGATTGCCGGGTATCGTAAAAAACATCGGTTTTAACATATCCGCTTAGTTTAAGTGAAAATTCATCTGCCGGCTTTTCTTGCGAAAATAGGGAAACAGTAATTAAAAAGAAAAGAAGAAATAGTTTAGATATTTTTTTCATTTTATCCACTTTGTTAAATTTAAAAATAATTGATATTCGATAATATATATGAAATTACGGGTAATTCAAATTGATCGGGCATAATTAATTTCTTCAAAAAAATTCATTAGTATGTCAACATTTTACGAATTGACACGAAAATAAAAAATGTAATTAAAATCATTTATTAATAAAATCCAGAGGTTATTAAATGCTGCCGCCAACCACAAATCCTAAATGGGAAAAACTTGTAACCGGTCAGATTCAGGCAAATTTCAGAGTTTTTGCCGGAAATATGCTTCTAAACAGGTTATCCAGAAAAATTAAAATGGATAATTCGAAACAGAGTGTTAATGATGCCGTAAAAGAAGCGCACGAATATTTTAACAAGCACTATGCAGTTTACAACGAAGAATTATCAAAAATCTTTAACGGGAGGTTATAATGCTTTTATCAGTTGAAAAGGTTGCGGAAAAAATTAAAGCCGGCAAAACTTTATATCTTGCCGGAGATGAAGAATTGTTAAAAGCGCTCCCTAAGGGAAAATGGATAGGGGGAACAATTCCTTATTTTATGGATGATTACGGAGGGAAATCCACATCTGCGGAAATTTTTGTTACCGAGCAGCCGGATTATGTTTCGGGATGCACAATTAAAATGTATCAGGCAGAAGAGTTGGAAAATATTCCGGAAGATTCTGTTGAAAACGGGTTCACAGTTTTGATAATTCCGGCATTAAGTGAAGTGCATATTAAATATGCAAATGAGGCGCCCGAATACGAAAAAATATACGACAGACAGATAATAGGATGGATTTCGGGCGTAGATTTGAAGGACTTAGGCAAAGTAACACCCAAAGTTATTAATGGAGAAACCGGAGAAATTTCAGATAAAAAAGCAGTTGCTTTGCATGCTGAGCTGCCTTTGGATATGTATGCTACAATTGGTATTGTAAACATATTTAAACAAGGTAATGGTGATGCAATCATTTTTGATAATGAAGGTTTCAGCGTTATTGATTGCTACATAAAAGGTAAAAAACAAAATTTCTGCGATTATCTTTTAGATAATAAAACTGATCTTAAAAATCCTTTAGTTGCCGATTACCTCGGAGCTTTGGTGAATGTGAGTTTTCAGAGCATTGATGAAAAAAATAAAACCGTAAATTTTTACGCACCGGTTTTTAAAGGAACAGAATATAAGCTGGCAGCACCGATAGAAAATTACGTTACGAAGTTTGACGAAAGTATTCCTAAAGGACTGGACAGAATTGTTTTTTCTTGCAACTGCATTTTAAACTATCTTTATGGTGAGCTCGAAGGGAAAAAGACAGGGAATATTACCGGTCCTATAACATTTGGGGAAATTGCTCATCAGTTGTTAAATCAAACTCTGGTATATCTGAATATTCATAACCGTTAAAAATAAATAAAGCCCGGCAATTGCCGGGCTTTTAAGTTTGATTAAACCGTTAATCCGAAAAAATCAAAATAATTTTCTTCCTATATTTTTCTCCGTCTCAAATTTTAACACAATACATTTTAGTATGTATGTGATAATTTCCTTAGGAATGCTTGTTTTTCCAAGTTCGGTTTTAATTGTTTCAAAAGGGTTTTTTTCAAAACTTTTAAGAATTTTTTTATCGGAAAGCCATTTTTCGGACTCTGTAACAATTACATTATTTCCAAAATCAATCAAACCTGTGCCGGTGTTATGTCCTGCATAAGTGAGGTCATATTTGGGAAGATCGATTGCTTTCCAGACAGCTTTCATTTCGGGACAAAGAAAAATATCATCTAAAATTAGAATACCTTTATATCCGATATTTAAAAGATGAACAATAAAATTTGCTTCGTAAATGCCATCATGTGCTGTATCCAGCAGAATAAGTGATGCATCAATCAATCTTTTATCTTCAGCAGCATTCCCAATATTTAATTCAATATTGCTTATCGGCATTAAAAGTTCGCATTGATTTAAAATATCGTAACTTATAATTTTATTGGTTTTATTAACCGAAAGCGCCAAAGCCGAACTTCCGTGGTGAGTGCCGATATCGAAAATAACAGCGTTGTTAAGAAGACTTGATATATATGCAAGCAGTTTGTAATGTTCTCCCTGAGGGTAAACAAGAAAATTCTTTGTATGGCTGCTTGAAGTTTTTTCCAGAAGCGAAGTAAGATCGATAAAGTTTACTTTATCAAGTTCAAGCTTAATCATTTTCTATCTTCAATTATTTTTAAATTGTCTGAGGCAGGTTCAAAGTCCGGATCAATTTCCAGAGCTTTTTGCAAATATTCTTTTGCTGTTTTAATATTATTTTTAAGAATTGATACAACTCCAAGATTTGTAAGCACGTGCTTATCTCCGGGATAATGCTCGTTAATCTCAGCAAATATTTTTAATGCAATATCAAGATTATTTAATTCAATCAGCTGTTCGCCTTTTTCGAATGCTAGTTTTTTCCATTCGCTTATTAAAATCTCCTTCCCGTTTTTTTTGCCGTAATCATTCCATTTTTTAAAGAACAATTTTTTGTTGCGTTCAAGTATCTGTCCGGAAGTTTCTTTTTTATCATAATATTCAATTTCGCGATATGCTCTTATTGAGCCGCTCCAATGATGTTCGTATTCCGTAACAGGAATTATATAACTTTTCAGTCCGGCTTTTTTTATTTGGAGACCAATATCCCATTCTTCAAAGTAACAGGGGGTGAATGAGTTTTCAAATTTTAAAGTCCCGCTGTTAAAGTATTTCGTTTTTACTGCGAAGAAAAACCCAGAAACCGCATCAACAACAGCAGGAGCATCAAAAACCCCTTTGTCGTAATAGATTAAATCTTTTGCCTGTTCGAAATTGAACATCGATCCCTGCGGACCAGCCATAGCTGCATCGGGAAGTTCTATTAATCCGTTTTCAATTTTTTCAACAGCTTCTTTCGTAATGTGCAAATCGGCATTGCAGATAAAAGTAACAGGCGTTTGAGAAATATTCAAACCGATATTCCAGGCACGGGCAACCCCAACGTTTTTATTCATTACCGCGTAATAATCAATCCGCGGATGATTTTTCATCTCTTCGGCAACTTTTTCGCTGTTGAAAACAATTATTACATTTCCTTCGATGTTTTCAAAATCGGCTAGAAGAGTTTTAATATTTAAATTGCTCGCGGGCGAATAATCGAGTACGGGAATAACAAAACTTCTTTTCAATTTATTAACTTGCTGCGATGAAATTTTAATATTATTAATTGAACGTTTTCTCCATTCTTCCGGCGAAGGAGTTTCTTTTATTTTTTTATTCAGGATTTTAAAAATTTCATCTGTGCGGTGTTTATAAGTATGAGCATTGTGAATAATTTCATTTCCGCGGCTTGCAATTGCTTCGCGCAATTCGTCATTTTCAAGATAAAATTCTGCTTTGCCCGAAATGTATTTGTCGGAATAAACTGCAAGGTCTTCTCCGTCAACAAACATAACTTCCTGACCCGAATTTAAAGCATTGTCAGTCAGCAGAAAGGTTCCAGTGCTCATTACTTCAAAAAGCCGCATATTAAGGTCATTTCGGATTGAATTGTTAAAAATAATTTTAGAATCGGTAAAAACCTGCGACATTTCTTTCCAGAAACAACGCTTATTAAAGACCGAAAATTTTTCGGAAAGCAAATCGATTAAAGCAGTCCGCCGGGGGTTGTTTATCATCGAACCGACAAAACCGATATCGTATTTCTTTAATCTTTTTTCACCCGAATGAATTTCGGCATCGCATCCGAGAGGCAGCCAGTGTACATTTTTATTTCCTGCTTTCCGGAAATCATCAAGATATTCCTTTTGTGCAATGAAAACGTGATCGAAATTTTTTGCCCATTCAATGTGCCATTTTAGATTAAGATGGCTGTCAATTAAATAGCAAATTTTAGGGATTGGCAAATTCGAAATATTCTTAGGGAAATATCCATAAACCGATTCAATCCAGAAAAATAGTTCGGGTTTATCTTCCGTATTATTAAACACTTCAAGAATATCCGGTTCGGCATCAAGCGGAATATTATGCGGAATTACAGGAAGATTCATATTCTCAAGCTTCCAAGCTTTAATAAGTTCCTGTGAAATGGAAGGTCCGCAGGTTGTAACCTGGTGATCGTTTTTTAGTGCTCTTTCAAAATAAACTGCAGTTGTAACGGGATAAGAAACATTAGCAAGCCAGATGTGCATTAGTAATCCTGAAATATTTAACAGAACTTTTTTTACGCAAAATTGATACCATAAAACAAATTTTAAGAATAATCCTTAAAAGTTTATAAATACTGCAAAACTTATGAAGAAACGAGAAATAAAAATATTTAAAGTGCATAATATTGTGCACTTGCTGAATAATGTTTGCTTATTTCAGAATGATGCGTTAGGAATTTTAGATAATGGCTAAATATAAGCATATCTTATGTTTGGCAGGAATATTGTGTAAAATATCATTCTAATAATACTGGTTTAATTTGCAGAATATACTCGAAAAAGCCGAAGCCCTTTACAAATCGGGGGATATAAGTGCTGCCGAAAAAGAATATTTACGGATTATTGAGCAAGATGGAAATTTTTATTCCGCTCAGTTTAATTTGGGAATATTATATTTTAATTCCGGCAAGCCCGAAAAAGCATTAGAGTGTTTCGATAAGTGCATAAAAGGCGGATTTGCTAATGCATCGGTTTATAATTATATAGGGATAATCCTTCAAAACAGCGGTGAAGTAGCTCTTTCTGTATCTTATTTTAATGCGGCACTAAACATTGAACCGGAAAACATTCTGATTTTAAATAACATTTCATTGTCATATTTTCTTATCGGTAGAGAAAACGATGCATTGGAATGCTTGCAAAAAGCATTAAAAATTGCTCCGGATGATTACGAAACTTATTATAATCTGGGCTTCATTTATTTTAAAATTAACCAGCTTGAAAAAGCGGAAGAACAATATCTTAAAGTATTAAAAATAAATCCGGCACATAAAGCGGCAAAATGGAATTTGGGAGAAATATATTTATCAAGAGAAATTCATGAAAAAGCCGAAATTATTTTCAATGAAATTTATAATGATGATAAAAATAATTACGAGGCAAAATACAACTTGGCGGTGTCCCTTCAAAAACAAAAAAAGTATATCGAGGCTTTAATAATTTATGACGAATTAAATAATGATAAAAAACTTGCCGGAAAGGCGTTCTTCAATTCGGGAAATATTTTCAAAGAGAAAAAGGAAAACGGGAAAGCAGAAGAATGTTACACAAAAGCCTTGAAGTATGATTCCGGAAATTGCGAGCTTTGGAATAACCTTGGTCTGGTGCAGATAGAAACATTTGAATACGGCAAAGCAGAAGCTTCTTTCAGAAATGCATTAAATCTAAAACCTTTTTACACAGATGCGATTTCGAATCTTGCCGCATTGTTTTACGAAATGGAAAAGCCGGATGAGGCAATAAAATTTTACAATTCCGCCATCGAAATTTCTTCGGAGAACGATTTGCATTTTAACAAAGCTTTAGCGCTTCTGGCAAAAGGAAATTTTGAAGAAGGTTTTGCCGAATACGAATACCGTAATTCGAAATTGAAAAATGATGCACGTTATAAAAAAATATGGATGGGCGAAAGTCTTGAAAACAAACGCATTATTGTTGCCGATGAGCAGGGAATTGGTGACGTTATTCAGTTTTTGCGTTTTCTTAAAGAACTAAAGTTACGCGGAGCGCACGTAATTTTCCATTGCCGGAAATCACTTATAAAGTTTACTGAAAGAATCGAATGGATTGACGAAACAGTTAATTTGCAAGAAGAATACGGCAATTACGATTTTGCAGTATCTTTGCTAAGTCTGCCGTATCTTCTTAAAATTAATGAAGAAAATATCCCGTGTGATATTCCTTATATAAAATATGACGAAATAAATAAATTCGAACAGTTTATTAAAAAGTATAACGGATTAAAAATAGGGATTGCCTGGAAAGGAAATCCTGAACATAAATTCGATTACAAGCGGTCATTTAGAATCCAAAAATTTGAAACTATTGCAAATATTGAAGGAGTTATTATTTTCAGTCTTCAGCTATCCCTTTCTGAAGAAGAAAAGTGGTTTCTTGAACAAAATAATATAATTCAGCTTTTTGAAAAGGATGAGGCATTCGAAAACACTATAAGTCTGATAAAAGTTCTCGATCTTATAATTACTGTTGATACATCAATTGCGCATCTGGCGGGAGCAATGGGCAAAAAAGTGTGGACGCTCCTTCCTTTTGCCGCCGACTGGCGATGGAAATTTTGCGTGGAAAATTCATTATGGTATCCTTCAATGCATTTATTCAGGCAGAAAAAACCGGGCAGCTGGGATGAAGTTTTTAAAAAAATATCGGCTGAACTGCAGAAAATTATTCCTCAAAAAAGAAACTATGATGAAGAATATCTGGTAATAAAACTTAAAGCTTTCGAAAACCACGAAGCTGGAAATCTTGACGAAGCCGAAAAATATTATGCAGCATTACTTAGGAAAAATCCCTGCGATCCGGAAATACTATACTGGCTGGCAGTTTTGAAAAATTCGCAGAACAAAACAGATGAAGCCGAAAAACATTTAAGCTTGCTGATTAATAAAAACCCTTCCTTCAGTGAAGAAAGCTACATTCACTTATGCAGTATTTTTATCCGCCGGAAAGAAGAAAAAAACGCTGAAAAATATTACTTAAAAGGGATTGCCTTATTTCCCGGTTCTTATAAATTATTGAACGATTACGGAGTTTTTCTTGCGGGCATAGGAAAAAGCGATGAAGCTGCCGGATATTTTGAACAAGCTATAAAAATAAATCCTCTTTTTACAGAAGCAATTTTTAATGCAGCAGCCGAAGCCGAAAAAAAATGCGACTACAGCAAAGCTGAAAAATATTATTTAAAGGTTTTAGAAATAATTTCCACCGATTTTAATGCGTTAACAAATCTTGCAAATTTGAAATTAAAGACTAAGAAGTTTATGGAGGCAGAAGAATATTATAAAAAAGCATTATCAGTTAAGAATGATTTTAATGCAAATAATAATCTGGGGTTTGCACTTCAGCGCCAAAATAAACTTGATGAAGCCGAACATTTTTTTTTAAGGGCTTTAGAAATTACTCCTGCATACGGTGTTTATTACAATCTGGGGAATAATTTTTATTTAAATGGAAAATTTAAGGAAGCTCAGGATTATTATCTGAAATCTTTAGAAATTAACGCAGATTACCGTGAAGCAAAAGTAGCCTTGAGTTTCATACAATTAAGCATGAAGAATTTTAAAGAAGGATGGAAAAATTTTAAATATTCTTTATTTCCTAACCTCTTAACAGAAAAAGCCGGAATTAAAAAATGGGAAGGTGAAGATCTGAACGGGAAAACTCTTTTGGTATATTCCGAACAGGGTTTGGGCGATAATATTCATTTTGCGCGGTATATTCATTACGCTAAAAAAGCGGGAGCAAAAATAAAATTTTTATGCGATAAAAACCTTGCTGATTTAATCAGCAATCCGGAATATGCTGAATTTATTCACGAAATAGAAAATCCCGGTGAAATAGATTTCTGCTGTTCGCTGCTTGAGCTTCCTTCTTTTCTCTTCGATTTAGGAGTTGATGATCATAGTCTGGTAAAATATATAAAAACAGATTCTGGCAAATCTGAAAATAACATTATAAACTTCCCTGATGAAAAAATTAAAATCGGATTTGTATGGAAAGGTAATCCGAATCATCAGTTTGATGCTTTCCGTTCTGCAGAATTAGAAAATTTTCTTACACTTTTCGAATTAGAAAATGCTTGTTTTTATTCTTTACAAATAACTGATGAAGAAGAAATAAAAATACTTTCGCAAAAAAACAGCAACGTATTTACAATAAACTTTAAAGGTAAAAATTTTACAGAATTTGTAAGTAAGCTCGATTTAATAATTACGGTAGATACAATGATGGCGCACTTTGCCGGAACGCTTGGCAAACCGGTCTGGATTCTTCTTGCAAAGGTATGCGACTGGCGCTGGGGTATGGAAGGCAGCGAATCTTATCTTTATCCTTCGGCAAAATTATTCAGGCAGAAAGAACTTGGAAATTGGGAACCCATTTTTAAGGAGATAAAAGAAAATTTATTAAAACTTACAAACAGCAGCGAAAATTTAGTAAGAACCGAACAAGAAATACTGGCAGAAGCCCATAAACTGATTGAACAAAAAGAATATGCAAAAGCCGAAGCTTTGCTAAAAGATGCTGCTCTGCATTTTCCCCATTCCGAAGAAGTATATCTCCTTTCGGGATATTTTTATCAAATCTGTGAAAATCTTCACGATGCGCTTAACTCATATCTAAATATAATAAAGATTAATCCCTCGAACCATATAGCTTATTCAAATATGGGAGTTGTTTTAAAAGATCTTAAAAGATTTGATGAAGCGGAAAAAAGTTTAAGCATTGCAATAAAAATTAATGATTCAAATGCGATTGCATATAACAATATGGCTATTATTAGCCATCTGAAAGGAGATTTCGAAAAATCGCGTGGCTGTCTTGAAAAAGCCTTGGCACTCAATCCTTTTTATCACGAAGCATATATAAATCTTTCCAATTATTACGATACTGCCGGAGACATGACGAAAGCTTTGGAAAGCATTGAAAAAGCCATTGAAATAACTCCGCATTCAGCCGATGCGCATTTTAATAAATCGGTAATTCTTCTTAAAGAAGGATATGATTTGGAAGGCTGGAAAGAATACGAATGGAGAAAGAAAAAAGCTGAATATCAGAAAAGAAACTTCAGCATACCGGAACTTATAAGTACAGATGTTTACGGGAAAACAATACTTGTTTACGACGAACAGGGATATGGCGATACAATACAATTTGCCAGATATATTGAATTTCTTAAGCAAAGAGGAGCAAAGGTAATATTAGAATGCCATAAATCGCTGGTAAGGCTTATGAAAAGCTGCAAAGGTATTGCTGAAGTTTACAGCCGGGGAGAACTAAAGGAAAAAGAATTTAAATTTGATAATCAAACAGCGCTTTTAAGTCTTCCATTGCTTCTTTACAGAGAGGTCTCCGAAATTCCTGCCAATGTTCCTTATTTAGAAGCAAATGAAAGACCGGATTTATTCTGGCACGAAAATTATTCATTTAAATCTGCTTATAAAATCGGAATTTTTTGGCGCGGAAAGCAACCGGTAACAAATTTACAGCGCGCAGCAAATTTGAAGTTCTTTGAACATATTGCAAAAATGGAAAACGTTAAAATTTTCAGTCTGCAAAAAGAAGGCATCACAAAAGAAGAAAACGAAATGATGACTGAGTTTGGAATTAATGACCTTTCGCCCCAACTCGGAGACTTTAGTGATACCGCATCGATAATTAAGGCATTAGATCTTGTAATTACTATTGATACTTCTGTTGCCCATCTTTCCGGCGCTTTGGGTGTAAAAACCTGGACAATTCTATCGAAAAGAGCAGACTGGCGCTGGTACCGTAAAATAGATTACAGTCCTTGGTATCCTTCAATGAAATTATTCCGCCAAGAAAATTATAACGATTGGAAGACAGTATTTGAGAAAATTAGTAAAAAATTAAACACAGAGTTATTAAACCATAATAAAAGGAGTTAAAAAATGGGATTCAGAGTAAACACAAACACGGACGCACTTCAGGCATATTACCAGCTGGCTAAGGTAAACGCCGAGACTACAAAGGCACAATTAAGACTTTCATCAGGAAAAAGAATATTAAACGTAGGAGATGATACATCGGGCTTTAACGTAGGTACCTCATTAAAAGGAAAAGTAGCCGTAATGAAAGGTGCCCAGAACAATATCGCATCAGCAAAAAATCTTTTAGCTACAGCCGAAGGAGCTTTGCTCGGTATGAATGATCTTCTTACCAAAATCGAAGGTAAATTATCCGATGCAACAAACCCGACAGCCGACAGAACAGCTTTGCAGGAAGACATACGTGCTCTTTCGGCAGAAATTCATAACATCCTGCTGAATACAAAATTCAACGATTCAAAAATATTGTTTTCTGCTGCAGGTCAAGGTTACGCATTCCAGGTTGGTGAATCGACCGATACATTATTAATAGATTATGCATCAACTCTTTCAAGTACCGGTCAGGGAGGTTATGGAGATAACATTTCGGTAAGCATAAGCAGTTTTCAGAATGTATCGGCAACTACTCTTATGAGTACAAGTGGTACCGAATCGGTACAGGGTTTGCAAACAGCATTAGTTAATTTAAAATCGGCAGTTGCCGGAGCTCTTGGTAAAATTGGTAACTTCTCACAGCGTCTTGATATTAAAGATGAAACATTAAATGTTGCAATTGCAAATGCCGAATCAACTATCAGCCGCTTATTTGATGCGGATATGGCTATGGAACAGCTTAAAGCAACAAGAGGTTCTATTCTTGCTCAGGCAGGCACAGCAATGTTAGCTCAGCTTAATGCTTCTCCTCAGCAAGTGCTGCAGTTATTCCAGTAAAACAGTTTGTTTTAATAATTAAACAAAAGAGAATATTATGATTACGGCGCAAAGTGTAAGAAAAAGAAGAGCAAATTCTTATCTGGTTAAGGAAATTCTGGAAGCAAGTCCGCAAAAACTTATTCTAAAGATATACGATTTTGCCATTGCCAATTGCCAGCGCAAAGATATGGTTAAAACAAACAAGGCAGTTTCGGAACTTATAATTTCACTTAATTTTGAAAAAGATGAGACTAAGCCTATATCTATGCAGTTATTAAGATTATATCAGTTTGTGCAAGACCAGACCCGCAAAGGCGAGTTTGATATTGCTTTGCAAATATTAAGCGGATTGCGTACAACCTGGCAGGAAGCTTTTGAAAAAGAAGGACTGAAGTTATGAAGCAAGTCTGGATAATTCTTTAGAAATCTCAAATGATTTATTTAAAGAAAAATCCGGGTTTGCCGAAAATAAATCAGAGTGAAAATAAGTTCTTTGAATAATTGAATCTAAAAAGCTGATATGACGCGAATCACTTGTTTTAATTAAAGAATTAATTTAACAGTTCGATAGTATTATCAGTAATTGAATTTAAACAAACGATCAAGCATGGAAGCTTGATCAAAACAACAACATATACAAGGAGGTATAAAATGGGATTCCGCGTAAACACAAACACGGACGCACTGCAAGCTTACTATCAGTTAGCTAAAGTGAATCAAGAAACAACAAAAGCACAGCTAAGATTATCATCTGGCAAAAGAATTCTAAATGTCGGTGATGACACTTCCGGCTTTAACGTAGGTACTGCTATGAAAGGAAAAGTAGCTGTAATGGAAGGAGCACAAGGCAACATAGCTTCGGCTAAAAACTTGTTATCCACTGCAGAAGGAGCTTTGTCAGGAATGAATGACCTTTTAACAAAAATCGAAGGAAAACTTTCTGACGCAACAAACCCTACAGCAGACAGAACAGCTCTTCAGGATGACGTAAAAGCACTGGCAAATGAAATTCAGTCAATATTGCTGAATACCAAATTCAACGACGCTAAAATTCTTTATTCAGGCGCCGGACAAGGATTTGCATTCCAGGTTGGCGAGTCAACTGATACCTTAAATCTTGATTTTGCATCATCATTAGCTAGCACTGGCGGCGGCGGATATGGCGCTAACGTTTCTGTAAGTCTTGGAAGCTTTGCAAATGTATCGGCTACTACACTTATGAGCACCAGCGGTGCTGCATCAGTGCAGGGTCTTCAGACAGCTCTTACAAATCTTAAGACAGCAGTTACTTCGGCATTAGGAAAAATTGGTAACTTCTCACAAAGACTGGACATTAAAGACGAGAATTTGAGTGTTGCTAAATCGAATGCAGAAGCTACTATCAGCAGATTGTTCGACGCTGACATGGCTATGGAACAATTGAAAGCTACAAGAGGGTCAATCTTACAGCAGGCTGGTACTGCTATGTTGGCTCAGCTTAACTTTGCTCCTCAGCAAGTATTGCAGTTATTTGGATAATAAATCTGTGTTTTATCCCATTCTCTTCCGGCGTTTGCCGGAAGAGTTTTTTTAAATTTGAAAATTTGAGATGTCATTATGTATCAAACCTCTACATACTTTAGATCGGCAAATCGTGCAAACACTTATCTTGCAAAAGAAATTATCGAGGCAACTCCTCAGAAATTGCTTATTAAAGTTTACGATTTTGCTATTGCAAATTGTAAAAGAGGAAATATGGCAAAAACAAACCGGGCTCTAACAGAACTTATTAACGCTTTAAATTTTGAAGATGAAAAAGCAAAAGAAATATCAACCGGTTTGATGAGGCTTTATCAATTTTGCCAGGATGAAATGCGGAAAAACAATACTGATATAGTATATAAAATACTTACTGATCTTCGGGAAACCTGGATAACTATTTTTAACAGACAACCGGAAAAGTAAAATGTCACAGATATTAAGTACATCGTATATAACTCAGCTTATTGATAATTATAAGTACAATGAGCAAGTTAAGCAAGTTAATCCTATTACTGTACGTAAATCCAAGTACAGTAATCTTTCTTTAACTTGGAATTCCCTTAAAACAAAACTTAGTTCTTTCAGTACTGTTTTAAGCGATATGAAATCTACTTCTTCGAGTTCGCTTTTTAATACTAAAAAAGCAACTCTTTCAAGTTCGGATTTCTTTACAGCAAGTGCAGAAAAGACTGCTTCAATAAATAATTATGAGATGCGCGTATTACAGCTTGCAAAAAACGATCTGCTTGTTTCTGATACTATGGTTTCGGGTACCTCGGTAACAACTTTAGCCGGAAATCATACATTTTCAGTATCAAGCGGAAATTATTCTGCAAATGTTGACGTTGAATTAACGGCTTCCGAAACTAATTCTTCCATTATGACGAAAATTGCCTCGGCAATAAATAACAGCAAAGCAACCATAAATTCATCTACTTTCGATGCAAATTCTACTTTTACAGGAGCAGGTCAATTTAAGATTGTTATTGGCGACACTCAGAACTCGGAAGATGTTGTAACCAGTACCATTTCTTACGATTATCAGAACAAGACTTACAGTGAAATTATGGAAGATTTGGTTTCGCAGCTTAGTTTAATAAACGGGGTGCAGGCAGAAAAAGTGATTGACGGTTCGAATGTAGGAATAAAAATTACCGGAAAAAATTCTGCAAAATATATTTCTATGCAAGCAGCTAACGATACAGGAGGTTTGCTTTCGAACCTTAATATTGATGCCGAAAAAGTAATAGGTGCATCGGGACTTGCAACAAGTGCTATTTTTTCGCCTTCAACAGGCAGTTCAAAAATCTCATTTTCAGCTAAAAACAGCGGTTACGATAATAGGCTGGTGCTTTCAGATGTTACAGGCAGCGCTCTTTCATCAATTGGTTTATCAAGTGTAATTCTTGCAAATAGAACAATTGCAGCTGATGATAATACCGCTGGATATAAATACAGTGCAGAAAGTTCTACAAATAATGAACTCAACTCGAAAATGGTATTTAACGGTATCAATATCCAGAGGAATTCCAACAGTTTCAGTGACCTGATAACTGGTGTTACGTTTAATTTAAAAGCTGTTATGGATGAGGAAGACCAAAGCGTAAGTATGAATATTACTAATGATGTTGATACTGTAAAAACAAAAATAGAAAGTTTTATAAAATCTTTTAACGAATCATATTCATTTATACGGGCAAACCAGACTGCCGGAGCAAATACAACAAGAGGTGTTTTTACCGGAGACTCTACTGCAAATTCTCTCAAATCGAAACTGCAAAGCGCTGTTCTTCAATCAGTTACAGGGTTATCTGCAGGAAATGTTACCAGGCTTGCGGATATAGGAGTTACTTTCGACCCCGAAACAGGGCTTTCAATGTCAGATACAGCAAAATTGACCGAACAGATTAATAAAGATCCCGATCAGGTAGCTGAATTGTTTAATTCCAACAACGGAATTGCGCAGACGCTTTATTCAACATTGGAAACATATTTGGGTCCCGATGGAACAATTTCGCGCTTGACTGACTCGCTTGATAACAATGCAAATTATTTGAAAGACAGAATTGATGGTATCAATAAGCGGATTGATAAAGGTGCCGAAGTCTTAAGATCTAAATACGAAGCTCTTCAGATGCAGCTTGCAACTTTAATGACGTCTTATAATAATATGTCTTCAATGTTCGGCAGTTACTGAGCGGATTAAAAATTGAACAAAGAATACGAAATAATTAAGCAGGAAATTAAGACTATTTCGGCTGATCTTGATTTAATTTCGGAAGAAAATTTCGACAGGATTAACAATAAAATATTCAAATCGGTTGAAAAAATAAAAAAAATTCATACTGACCTTGCTGGAAAAATATCGCCGGATGAATTGAAAGCTTATGATAACGAAGTTTTGGAACCTGTTAAACTTATTTTAAAAAGGTTCGATAGTATTATTAAGGAAAAAAAAATTGAGCAGCAAAAAATAGCGGAAGAGCTAAAGTCTTTTGAAAATAAAAAGAAGTTGAATAAATATATCAGGTAAAAATAATATGGACATTAACAGTGTAAACAGCAGGCTTAATTCTTATACAGAGCAGGCTAATACTAACTATCAGAATCCGAAGCAGGACGCTCAAAAGGTTGACGAGAATCCGAACAGCAGGAAAGACAAACTTGAAATATCTCAGGAGGCAAAAGCTTTGCAGTCTCAAAAAGCGGAAGCTAAAAATCTTGAAAACATAAGACAAAAAGTCGAATCGGGATTCTACAACAAACCGGAAATTATTGAAAAAGTAGCCGGTTCAATATTAAAAGAAATTCAGGGAGAGCAGTAAACTGCTTTCCCTTTTTTCCTTCCAACCCTGAAATATTTAATCGTCCGGAATTGAATATTTTTAATTTTATTTTATTTTAGAGTTACCGATTATTTGAAATAAGTATGTATTTAACTAAAATAATGCTTGAAATATAACTATTGCCGAAAAATGGATAAAATCCTGGATAAAGAAATTCAATATAACAAGCTTCAGATTTTAGGTAAATTAACCGCCAGTCTAGCCCACGAGATAAGAAATCCTCTTTCCGCACTCAAATTAAATCTCGATTTTCTTACGCTTTCCAGCGAACATTTAAATGCCGAAGAAAACGAATGTCTGAAAGCCTGTATCGAATCGGCAGACCGAATTCAAAATCTGATGGAGACAACATTAGATTTTTCGCGCCGTCCGTCAAAAGATTTTAATTTATGCAACCTGAATGAAATAATCCATCAAGCTCTCGAAATTCTTGACGGTGCAGTTAAAAGACGCAATATAAAAGTAGAGCAGAAATTAAGTCACTCGCTTCCTCATCTGAATCTCAATAAAAATATGATACTTCAAGTAATATTAAATTTAATTACAAATGCAATTGATGCAAGCGAAAATCACAGTACAATTTTCTTGCGGACATTTATCGGTAGCGGAGATATTCATTTTGAGGTAGAAGATAACGGAGTGGGAATTAAAGAAGAAGATAAAACTAATATATTTACCGATTTTTACACAAGCAAAACAAAGGGTACCGGATTAGGCTTAAGTGTTTGTAAAATGCTGCTTAATATTCACAGCGCCAAAATCGATTTCCGAAGTACAGAAGGTAAAGGTTCTTGTTTTTATGTTACATTTCCAAAGCAAATAACAGAGGATTATAATGAAACCTAAGCTGCTGATTGTTGATGATGATAACCTGGTATGTATTTCCTTAAAAAAAATACTGCTTAAATTCGATTACGATGTTGAAGTGTGCATGGAAGGAGAAAAAGTATTTGAAACTGTGGAAAGAACACAGCCTGATATAATTCTGTTGGATATTTATCTTACTACACACAACGGACTTGATATTCTTAAAGAACTCCAGAAGAAATATTTTCATATTCCGGTGATTATGATTACGGGTTATTCGGATGTGAAAATTTCTGTGGAAGCAATGAAATACGGAGCATTCGATTTTCTGCTTAAACCTATTGATCTCGACCAGTTAAAATTAATTCTGGCAAAGTGTGTTAATCATCTTAATTTAAAACACGAGGTCGAAAAACTTCATTCTATTATGCCTAACGAGGAGTTCAGTCGCGAATATTTCGGTAAAAGCAAATTAATCCAGCGGATTCTTAATACAGTAGAAAAAATTTCGAAAAGCGACGACACTACTATTCTTCTTGAAGGTGAAAGCGGGGTGGGCAAAGAGGTCTTTGCAAAATACATTCATCAGTTAAGTCCCAGACACGATAAAGTTTTAATCCTTATTAATTGCGGAACAATACCTAAAGAACTTGCCGAAAGCGAATTGTTCGGACACGAAAAAGGAGCTTTTACCGGAGCAGCACAAAAAACGAAGCTCGGCAAGTTTGAGCTTGCCGACGGGGGAACAATTCTTTTAGATGAAGTTGCTGAACTTAGCCTTGATATGCAGGTAAAACTTTTGCGCGTACTACAGGAAAAGAAATTCTACCGGCTTGGTGGCGAAAGAGAAGTTTCGGTAAATGTTAGAGTTCTTGCAGCAACAAATAAAAATCTTGAAGAAGCCGTAAAAAACGGACAGTTCCGCGAAGACCTTTATTACAGGCTTAATGTTGCAAAAATAGTTATTCCGCCTTTAAGAGAACGGCGTGAAGATATACCTGTTCTTGCTTATTCGTTTATGCATTATTTTTCGCAAAAGTTCGATCATAAAATCAAAATGATTGAAGAAGGAGCAGTTGAACTTCTTAAAAATCAATATTGGAAAGGCAACATCCGAGAATTGCGCAATGCAATGGAAAGAGCAGTTTTAATGATGGATGGGGAAGAATTAAAAGAACAGCATTTTTATTTTTTGGATAAAGTAGTAAAAGAATCGGTTAACGACAACGAATTTATACTTAAAATTCCTAAAGAAGGCGTTCCGATTGATCTTGTATTAAAGCAGCTGATACTTAAAACTCTTGATATCACTCACGGAAATCAGGTTAGAGCTGCAAAAATTCTCGGACTTTCACGTTCGAAACTGAGATACCGTATGGAACAGCTTGGTATTGAAGTAACAAAAAAAATCGGTTAGCACTTATTAATTTTATGCATCTTTATATTAGCCCGCCTCAAGCGGGCTCGTTGTTTAAAAGTAAAATAAATTAAATTGCATCGTTTTAACCCATATCAAAAAAGAAGAAAAAAATAAATTTCATGATATACAGCGGTTAAACAAAAAAATTATGATGCCGATAATACTTTTGAAATTAGCTGAATACAGAAAAAGTCAGTCTTATTCATAAAATTACTTTCAGGATAAAAGAATGTCGAACAATTCATCAAATTTTTCCGAAGATCTTCAGAAGCTGCATTCGGAAGATCCTTATCAGCGAAGAGAAATTGCTGAAAAATATTTTGATAAAGAATTAACAGATGAAGTAATTGAGGAACTTTGCAAGCTTTTGCTTGATGCAGATAACGGCGTAAGAGATGCTGTTGCAAACACACTAATTTACTGTCCATCGCAACCGGTTGCCCAGTTTGTTGTTCCTTATATTGCTTCAAAGCAGATTGCCACGAGGAATCTGGCCGGAGAAGTACTGCTTAAAAGAGGTATTTCATCAATTCCGGCTATGGTGGAATATATAGACAAAGGAAATGACGATGATAAAAAGTTTATTATTGATGTGCTCGGACTAATAGGAGATTTGTCTCCGGAGAAAAAAATAATAGAAGTTCTAAAAAGTAATAACGATGAAAATGTAATTCTTGCCTGTATTGAAGCACTGGGTAATATTAAATCGGAAAATTCGGTTGCCGAGTTGACTAATGTTTACGATTCGAGTGAACTATACAGACCTACTGTTATGGAAGCTTTAGGAAAAATCGGTTCGGATGATGCAGTTAATTATATGATAGAAAAATATCATATGGAAGATGAGCTAACAAAGTTTTCTATTATCGAAAGTTTTGAATTTATAGGAAACGAACAGGCTTTCTTTCTGTTGTTAAGCGAATTAAAAAAACTTACCGGACAGCTTGCATGGGCAGCTATACTTTCATTAAAAGGTCTGAAAGATAAATTAAATTTGGATATACCTTTCGATGAAAGTATGAAAAATTCGGTGCTGGATACTCTTGTGGATGCCGATTTAAATTACAAAAGAGCAGCATCGTATTTGATACAAGCTTTTAACGATAACGACATTTTATTGGCATGTCTTAAAATTTACGGAAAAGATCAGGAAATTGACGAAAATGTTAAAGCAAAATTTTTCGAAAATCCTGTAATGTTCTATTCCAAAGCAGCAGCTTTACTTAAAAATAATGTTGAAAATTCTAAAGCAATACTCGATTTAATGAAAGAGTTAATAGAAAACGACGGCGGTGAAAGCCTAAGTAAAATATCTCCTCTTGAGCTTAGAAATTTATCGGATTCTTTTACAACTTGTCTGGAAAACACAGACGAAGAAGTAAGACGAAGTGCGATTGAACTATTGTTTTTTCTTGATCCGGAAACAGGAGTTTTGTTTTTGGATACAATGCTTTCAGACGATAATTACTGGAACAGAATCCGTTTGGTTGAAATATTGGAAAACTTTGACGATGAACGGATTACCGAAGCTATTAAGAAACTGGCACACGATCCAGAAGAAATGGTAGCAGAAAGAGCCTTAATGGCGCTTAATCAAAAAGGTATTACTTTATAGGTAAGGCAATAATTATGATTAATCAATTTTCTTCGCCCCTCAGAAAAAATACGTCTACATTCAGCTTTACTTTAGGGAATAAAGCAGGCGGAATTATGCCGTCTTCAAGTGCATCATCGGCAGCAGGATTTTCGGATGCTTCATTTCAGGAATGGCGAGACCTGATTTATGAATTATCCGGGATTTATTTCCAGGATAACAAGAAATATTTGCTGGAAAGCAGACTGCAGAAAAGAATATCGTATTTAAATCTCGGAACATTCGAAAAATATTACGAGTATGTGAAATCGGGACCGAACCGGAAAAACGAGCTTAAGTATTTGTTTGAAGTAATTACTATAAACGAAACATTCTTTTTCCGCAACCAGCCCCAGCTTGATGCGCTTGTAACTACTGTTGTTCCGGCACTACTGGAATCGAACGGAAGAGTGAACAAAAACAAGCTGCGTATTTGGAGCGCTGCTTCTTCATCGGGTGAAGAAGCATATTCGGTTGCAATGGTAATATGGGAAATGCTTCGCCCTAAATATCCCGGACTTACGCTGGAAATAATAGGTACCGATATTAATTACGCGGTTTTGGAAACTGCAAGAAGCGGAATTTACAAGGAATATTCAATAAGAAATACCCCTCCGTATTATCTGAAAAAATATTTCAAACAAGATGGAAATACTTGGGAAGTTATTCCCGATATAAAAAGATTGGTAACATTTAAAGAGCTTAATCTTACAGATGATGCCGGTATGAAAATGATGACTGGTTTCGATATAATATTTTGCGCAAACGTGCTTATATATTTCGATACGAAGTCGAAAATAAAAGTAATAAACAGCCTTTATAATTCGCTTAACCGCGATGGTTATCTGTTTATCGGTTATTCCGAAACTCTTCACGGAATTTCGAAAGCATTTAAATTAGTAAGTTTCCCTAAAACAATAGGATATAAAAAGGAGTAGTATTCCAATGAAAAAAGTAATCCTTATTGCGGACGATTCCCCGACAATAAGAAAATTTGTTGCGTTTTCGCTTACAATGCAAGGTTATGAAGTAATTGCAGCTTGCGACGGGATGGAAGCAATGGAATTATTACCATCCAAAAAAGTTGATCTTTTAATTACGGATTTAAATATGCCTAATCTGGATGGATTCGAATTAATAAAAGCTGTTAGGGAAAATGAGGACTATAAGGAAATTCCTATAATAATCCTTTCATCGCTTGCCGGCAGTGAAGAAATTGAAAAAGGCATGAGCTGCGGAGCTAATTCGTATCTTGTAAAACCGTTTGATCCAAAAAGAATACGGTACGAAGTTTCTAAATATTTAAGTTAAAAAATTAAAAGCAGGATATAAAAATGAGCCTAAAATTCTTAGTTGTTGACGACTCGGTTACTATGCGGAGAATAGTAATCAATTCTCTTAAAAACCTCGGTTTCGATAACTACGTGGAAGCAATTGACGGCGGTGATGCCATTGCAAAATTGGAAGCCGACAACTCCATAAATTTTGTGATAACGGACTGGAATATGCCAAATGTTACCGGATTGGAACTCACAAAAAAAATCAGGTCGGGTGCAGCAACAGCAGCTTTGCCTATTCTTATGGTAACAACCCGCGGAGTAAAAGAGGATATTGTGGAAGCCTTGCAGGCAAAAGTTTCTAATTATGTAGTAAAGCCTTTTACACCTCAGGTTCTTAAAGAAAAAATAGATCAGATATTAGCTAACTCTTAAAAGAGAAAAAAATGAACGAGAACAATGCAAATATGGTACAGGTATTTAGCAAGCTGGGCGATTTAAAATATGTTTTCCAATTCGGTGAAAAAATTCTGCCGATTATTCAAAGTATTATTGAATTTATGAAAGATGTTGTGCCGTTGCTTGAAAATATTAACAAATCCATTGCAAGAACTACTGACGATATTCCAAAAGCATCCGTACAGATTGATAATGTAACAAGCGCAACAGAATTGGCAACAACCGAAATTTTAGATCTTGTTGATGAAATAACGCAATCGCTTGGAAATATAGAAGGAACGTTAAAAATTGAGCTTGAAAGAGAAAGCATAAAAGAAGAAAAAAGAAGAAAACTGCTAAGTATAATAGGTGAGAATTCGGAAGCAAAAAAAGCTTTTGACGAATACTGCCAGCACGAAATCAATTCCGAAAATATTGCAAATCTGCTTGAATCTATTGCAAAAATAAGTGAAGATTCTTACAAAATAACTCTGTCGCTGCAAGTTCAGGATATTACGGCTCAGCAGCTTGCCGCAACAAATCACCTTATTTCATCTGTACACAGCCGTTTGGCATCACTTGTTAATGAAATAGATAAATCCGAAATACGGAAAGATATACAAAGTTTAAAAATGGAAGCCCCCGAAAATGCTACTTTCGACCCTAATGCTTCGTATGCAAAAGATGAAAGACAGACAATTGCAGATAATGTTATAAACGAACATAAATCTTCGCAAGCCGAAATTGATGCTTTAATAAATGCCAATTTATCCAAGCCGGAAGATAAAACACAAGAGTTTAAGGATAAAGGAAGCAGTAAAGCTTCGCAGGATGAAATAGATAAATTATTTTCGTAAGGTAATAACAATATGGCAGACTACTCCTTATTAAATGATCCGGATATGAAGGAAATTTTCGACAGTTTTATTGTTGAAACCAAAGAAATATTCGAACAGCTTGATGTTGATCTTGTAGAGCTTGAGAGCAGACCCGATGATGCAGATTTTTTGAACAAAATTTTCAGAGCATTTCATACTATAAAAGGTACTTCAGGTTTTCTAGGTCTGGAAAAACTTCAGAAAATCACCCATAGATGCGAAGATATTTTGAATAAGCTTCGAAAAGGCGAAGTCAGAATAAATCCTGAAATTATGGATGGAATTCTTATTGCTTTCGACAGTATGAAAGAACTTGTGGGGATTATTGAAACACAAAAAAATGAGGAATATCCGGTTGATGATGTAATAGATAAACTCCAGATGATTATTGACGGGATGAATTCAGGAGGATCGCAAGCAAAACAGCCGGAAGTTAAGGTTTCTGCTGTTAAAGAAACTTCCGCCAAATTAACAGAAATTGAACCCGAAGAAAAAGCTGAAGTTGCTCCTGACAAAGAAGAAAAAGCAGAAAAAGAAGCAGATTTTGAAAAGATTGAAATACAAAAACAGCCTATGCAGATTTCTGCTGCAAAAGCTGATGACAAGAAAACAACTGCTTCAAAAGGCGAAAATACAATCCGCGTTGATGTAGAAAGGCTTGATGATTTACTGAATATTGTATCGGAACTTGTTTTGGGGCGCAATATGCTTTCGCAGATAAACAGTGAAGCGGGATTGCAATACGAAGGAACAAAACTAGCACGCGATCTTGCCGAAACTACACGCCAGATTGATTTGATGACAACCGAGCTGCAGTTATCGGTAATGAAAACCAGAATGATTAAAATAGGTAAAGTTTTCAACCGTTTTCCCCGGCTTGTCCGCGATCTTGCAAAACAGGCAGAAAAAGATATTCAGCTTGTAATTAAAGGTGAAGAAACAGAGCTTGATAAAACACTTATAGAAGAAATAAATGACCCGCTTGTACATCTTATAAGAAATTCTGCCGATCACGGAATTGAACTTCCTGCAGACAGGGAGAAAAAAGGAAAAAACCCTCGCGGTACAGTTATTATGTCTGCCGAACACGAAGGAAATAACATTATTATAACAGTTGAAGATGACGGTAACGGAATAGATCCTGAAAAAATTAAAAACAAAGCTATAAGCAAGGGATTGATTTCTGCTGAAAAAGCAGCAGAGTTATCGGATTCGGATGCACTAAATTTAATTTTCTTTCCCGGATTTTCTACTGCCGAAAAGGTTACAAACGTTTCGGGACGCGGTGTGGGGATGGATGTAGTTAAAACTAACGTTACAAAACTTCGCGGAATAATTAATATTGAATCGCAGGTGGGAATAGGTACAAAATTTATAATTAAACTTCCGTTAACGCTGGCAATCATTCAGGGGCTTCTTGTTAATGTACGCGAAGAAATAATTGTTATACCGTTAAGTTCGGTAATTGAGGTAGTCAGAGTTGCACAGGATAAAATTTATTACGTTAATCAGAATGAAGTTATAAAACTGCGCGACAGAGTTTTGCCTTTATTGAATATAGATAAAATTCTTTATGAAAATGAAAGTGAACTTGAAGGCAAGGAATTCCAGTATGTTGTTATTGTTGGCATTGCCGAGAAAAAATTCGGAATAAAAGTGGACGGCTTAATAGGGCAGAAAGAAGTCGTAATCAAATCCCTTGGAAAATATCTAGGCAATATAGAAGGTATTGCCGGATCGGCAATTATGGGTGACGGAAAAGTTGTAATGATAGTTGATATTGCTGAAATAGTAAATAAAATGGCCATTGCAAATTGATACAGAAAATAAGAGTTTTAATAGTTGACGATTCTGCGTTTATGCGCAAATCACTTTCAATCCTTTTGGAATCAGATCCCGATATTGAAATTGCAGGATTTGCCAGAGATGGTCTGGAAGGATATGAGCTTGCAAAAATACTTCGTCCTAACATCATAACTTTAGATATCGAAATGCCTAGGATGGACGGGCTGACTGCTTTGAAAAAAATAATGGAAGATTGTCCAACTTCGGTACTGATGATAAGCTCGCTCACAACTGAAGGGGCAGACGCAACATTAAAGGCGTTAGAGCTTGGGGCAGTCGATTTTATCCCTAAGGAAATGTCTTTTGTAAGTGTTAATATTGTTAAAATTAAAGAAGATCTTTTAAGAAAAGTTAAAACAATTGCCCGCCGAAGGGTATTTCGCCCATTTTCTTTTCAAAAAACAGTTGAACCGCAAAAAAAAGAAACTGCAAAGCTTATTGAAGGGAATTTGCCAAGAATTCCTTATAGAGCGTTGGCGTTGGGTATTTCAACCGGGGGACCTTTATCTTTACAGAAAGTTATACCTCAGTTTTCCGAAAACATAAAATTTCCCATTTTTCTTGTTCAGCATATGCCTCCTAAATTTACAAAATCTTTAGCAGAAAGATTGAACGGATTAAGCAGACTTAAAGTAAAAGAAGCAGAAGACGGCGAAAAAGTGAACGGAGGAACAGTTTATCTTGCTCCCGGCGGGTTTCACATGAAGTTGAAAAAAACAGGCGTAGACGTAATTATAAAGATTACAGAAGACCCTGCCGGTACCCTTCACAGACCTTCTGTTGACGTGATGATGGATTCGGTTGTTGATGTTTACGGAAAATTCACACTCGGATTGATTATGACAGGAATGGGCAAGGACGGATTGGAAGGCATTAGAAAATTAAAACAGGTCGGTGGTTTTTGCATAGCGCAAAATGAAGAAAGTTGCGTAGTTTACGGTATGCCAAAAGCAATTGTCGACTATAATTTTGCAGATGTTGTTGCTCCTTTGGAAGAAATTGCTAATATAATTAATAAGGTGGTGTAATGAGCGAAGAATTTAAAGATCAGGTTTTTAAAGATATTTCCTATAGAAATATTAGCGGCGATGGGAATGTTATTAAAGCGAAAGATGCAGTTATTAAAGGCTTTGCAAAAATTGCTATTGAAGAAGACAGCCACGGGGGAGTGAAAATAGTATTGAAAAAGGATGATAAAGACAATATTAAAGAAATTAAATTTATTTGTTCCTGCGGCGAAACCAAATCTGTTATTCTCGATTACTCTGAATAATAATTCTCATTTGTACAAATTTAGCCATAAATATTTAATAATAAGCGGCTAAAACCTACTTTTCCCTTTCATTTATCTGGCATTAGTTTTGCATAAACACTTGTTGAACAAGAGGTTTATGATATGCCGTCAAACACAGTAAAATTGCTCGAACAGGTTTTGGACCTGTCAACTTTAAAGCAAAAAGTTATCGGAAAAAATATTGCAAATGTAGCCACTGTGGGTTATAAGCGTGAAAAAATTGAATTCGATGAAGTCCTTCAGAATGCAAATGCAGGATTAAAACGGACCGACGAAAGGCATTTTAAAATAAGCGCAATGGCAGAAAACCCTGACGTTCCTTTTAAAGTTGAAAAAGATCAGAATAAGGAAAATATATCAGGAATGAACAATGTGGATATTAACCAGGAAATGGCCGAAATGGCAAAAAACTCTATTATGTTCAAATTTGCTGCCCGTAAAATCAACGGTTATTATCAATCAATTTCCAATGTAATAAAGGGAGCTTAAAATGAAAATATTCCCAAGATTTTCGTCATTTAACATAAGCGCTTTCGGTATGGGTGTTGAAAAAAGAAAAATGGATCTGATTGCAGAAAATATTGCAAATACAGGCACTACTAAAACCGATGAAGGCACTCCTTACAGAAAGAAATTTCTAAGCGTTACCGAAAAAAAATCCTTTGAACTGAACCTTGATTATCAAGGCAAAACTTTAGATATGAAGCGAAGCAGCAACAGCCATATAACCGGATTAAACCCTGTACAAACACCCGAAATGGAAGCAGTTCGAAAATTTAAAACAGAAACAGGCGAAGACAAAGCTCCCGGAGAATTGGTTTATATGCCCGATCATCCCGATGCAAATGCCGAAGGTTATGTTGAGCTGCCAAATGTGAATGTAATTAACGAGATGGTTGATATGATTGCAGCATCCCGCAGCTTCGAAGCAAACCTGACTGCATTTAATTCTGCAAAACAAATAGCAAAAGATTCGCTGGAGATATAAAATGAAAATATCGAATAACATTGCAGGAAATTATAATCCGTTATCGTATAACAATATTAATAAAGTACAAACACCAAAACCTGTTCAGGAACCGGCAGAAGATGCAAAAAAGATTTTATCGGCAGATGAAAAAAACTTTTTTGCAAAAATGTACCCCGAAAAAAACAATGAAATTCAAGGGTATCATTTTTATGGAAGGAACGGACAGATGAGCGGCGTTTCGGTTGGTGCAAATTTCGACAGACGAGGTTAGTATGAAAGTAGGACAAATTACCGGTCAGATTATTAAGCCGCCGCAAATAAGTGAAGTATCAAAGGCTGAAGAAAAAAAGTTTGAAAATGTTTTTGTTGATCTGATTAAAAATGTTAATTCGGCGCAGAATACATCGAACAGAGTGACTGAAGATTTTATTAACGGAGAAGATATCGAATTGCACGAAGTAATGATTGCCGGACAAAAAGCTAAAACAAGTCTGGAGCTTCTTACGGAAATAAGAAACAAAGCAATTGATATGTACAAAGAACTAACAAGGATGCAGTAACGTGGAAACTAAAGAGAACTCATTAGGCGCAGTATTCGGGATATTCAATAAACTATCGATGCAGCAAAAAATGCTTATCGCAGGAATAATAATTATCAGCGTTATTCTTTTTATTTTTGTTGTTTTTGTGTTCAACGAACCGAATTATTCAACTCTTTACACAAATTTAGCTCCCGAAGATGCTGCAAATGTTGTTGATGAATTATCAACACAAAAAATACAATATAAACTTGAAGACAATGGACAGACCATTAAAATTCCCCGCGAAAAAGTATATGAAATGAGATTGTCTTTTGCTGCAAAAGGAATTCCCAGCAGCGGGATAATCGGGTACGAAATTTTTGATAAGAATACAATGGGAATGTCGGATTTTATGCAAAAGCTCAACCTTAAAAGAGCTCTCGAAGGTGAAATTGCAAAAACAATAATGCAGCAAAACGGAATTGAAGGAGCGCGAGTTCATATAGTTTTCCCCGAAAAAACAATATTTAAAGAAGATGAAAAAAATCCTACTGCATCAGTAGTGCTTAAACTCTCGAGCGGCAAAATTCTTTCGCAGGCAAATATCGATGCAATTTCAAATCTTGTGGCATCAAGCATCGAAGGGCTGGAAACTAATTATGTAACAATAATAGATACCCGTGGAAAACTGCTTTCGCGAAATGAGGATCCCAATCAGATTAATGTTGCAAGCAGCAAAAATTACGAAATTAAAAGCAATATCGAAAACTATCTTGCTACAAAAGCACAATCTCTTTTGGATAATGTGCTTGGTTACGGAAACTCTATTGTAAAAGTTAATGTGGATTTGGATTTCAAGCAGATAGAAAAGACAATGGAAACACTAGATCCGGAATCGCAGACAACCATAAGCGAACAGACTGTAAAAAGCGAAAGCAAAGGAACAGATGAAGTAGAATCCGGCGGAGAGGTAAAAAGTGAAAACACAACAACAAATTACGAAATAAGCAAATCGATTGAAAGAGTTATTGAAGGCGCTGGAAATATTGAAAGAATAACACTTGCAGCTGTTATTAACGGAACTGAAAAAGAGGTTGATAACAACGGGGTTAAAGAAGTTGTAAACGAACCAAGAACAGAAGAACAGCTCCAGAAAATAGAACAGATAGTAAAACAGGCTGTTGGAATAAATACTGACAGGAAGGATGAAATATCGATTGTAAGCATACCTTTCGAAACAAACCAGCCTGTAGCTGAAGAAGAAGTATTGACTGCCGATCCGCTTACGCAGGTCGATCGCTATTCGAATTTGATAATGATTGCCGTTTCTGTATTGGCAGCAGCATTTGTTCTGAAAGGGTTGATGAAGAAATTAAAAACTGAAAAAATTGTTGTTGGTACGGTAAATTTTGCAGATCATTCATTCAACGATTTAATGCCGACAATGAAAACTCCTGCTCCTATTGATGTAAAAGTGCCGGAAATTACTCCAAAACGTAAAAGGGAGATTGTTCCTATAGGCGATATTGAAGACGAAATTACAGATGAAGCACAAAGCAAAAAAATACAGCACGAAAGGATAGTAAGCTATGTGCAGAAAAATCCTTCGGATGCAGCTAAACTTATAAATGCGTGGTTAAGAGAAGATGAGTACTAAAAAAGAAGCAATGTCGATAAGCGATTTATCGGGAATTCAGAAAGCCGCTTTACTTTTAATTGCATTGGATGTAGAAACCGCTTCTTCGGTTTTTAAACATCTCGAACCGGAAGATATTGAGCAAATATCAGCCGAAATATCTAAAGTGCGAAATATCCCATCCAATGTAGTCGATCAGGTTATGCACGATTACTACGGAATGGTTACCGCACGCGAATATGTTTTGGAAGGAGGACTTGAATTTGCCCAGGCTGTTCTCGAAAAATCGTTTGGTATGGCAAAAGCTCTCGAAATAATTGATAAAGTTAAAAATATAACAACATTAAAAGGATTTGATGTTCTTAAAAAAGCAGATTCGGTTCAGCTTGTTAACTTTTTAAATAAAGAACATCCTCAAACAATAGCATTAATATTATCGCATTTAAGTCCGGAGCAGACAGCTGAAGCACTTAAAGAACTTCCCGATGATTTAAGAGCTGATGTTGCATTCAGGATTGCTACTTTAGGAAAAATTTCGCCGCAGACATTAAAACAGATTGAAAAAGTGGTTGATGAAATGGCTGG
>JAAYAN010000145.1 GCA_012719345.1 Ignavibacteria bacterium
CCGACGCTGCATAAGTGCACGCACAAAAATTTGTAACGGGGGATAAACTCGTAGCTCCGATCAACCTTGTACCTCTACACGCGTAATGTTAACCAAATTTGTACCTGGACTGCAAAAACATGTGCCATACCCTCCTTGCACCGGGATAGTTTACTACTCCCTCCTGAAGCGGGTAACAGGACTCTGCCCGGATGCTTCGTCGGGTAACGCCCACCAATTATACCGCCGGGCCGTTAGCTTTAATGAGTGGCGAATCTCGACTAGGTGAAACCTAACCAATTTCAACTTTACAAAACCACACTTGTAAACGATTCGATAGAAAAATCATTATTTTAACAGAAAAATTTCAATGCTGAAAACAAAAACTGATTTAAGCGCATTAAATGAAAGGCAGCAAGATGCAGTAACTAGTGATGAGAAAAGACTTCTTGTATTAGCGGGTGCTGGATCAGGAAAAACACAAACCCTCATTCAGAAATTAATATATTTAATCGATGATAAGGGTGTTAACTCCTCAAATATTCTTGCAATAACATTTACAAGAAACGCTGCTAATGAGATGGTTGATAGGTTAATCATCTCAAGTGACGAGACAAAGGAATATCAATCATTAATAGCTGATAAGAATAAATCAAAATCCGAAAAAGAACTAATTCGTAATTCTTACAAAAAAAAGAATAAATGGGTCGAAAATTTGACAATTAAAACATTCCATAGTCTTTGTTATGGGGTTCTTAGAAATTATGGAGCAAACGAATTTGACAACAAATTCAGGATTATAAGCGAAGATAAGAAACCAGATGATGACGAATTTTCAAAATATACTGCACCTGAGACAGTTTTCGAAGTTTTTTATAAAACTCTGATAGAACTTTGTGACAATAATCAATATCTGCTTGATCTTAAGAGATATATACTTGATTATGTTATTGATAAAATCCATCTTGAAAATTATCACCAATCATCGGTTCCTAAGGATGGGAGACACTTCACATCACTTAATGGTGAAAAAGTTTGGTCCAAGTCAGAACAATACATCGCAGATTGGTTGTACAGACACAATATCCCTTACCAATATGAACCGTTACTAAATGTAAAAGATTTTGATTTCCATCCTGACTTTTATATCCCTGATGCGAATTTGTATATTGAGCATGTAAGTAAAAAAAGCTACCCAACAAAAGACAAGGAAGAGCAATTTAGAAAAGGTAAGTTACTTCTTGTCAAGACATTTGAACCGATGACCGCGGACTCAGCTCTATTTAATTTAACACTGGATAAAATTGTTAAAAATAGACTTCCTGAAAATTTCAATCAGAACAGAACGCTTTCCTTTAAAGAAGAGCTTAATAGATACCTTGAAGATGTTAAGAAATTTCTTGGGTTAGTGGTACAAGTAACGGACTTTATTAAGGTAGAGAATACTGAAATAAATTCCATTCTGGAAAAGTCTCAGCAAGATCAACATGAGAGAATTAGAACATTTTACAAACTTGCCATTCCAATAATCGAAAAGTATATTGGCTACTGTACAAATAAATCTTACCTGGATTTCAATGACCTAATTTCAAGAACAATATCACTATTAAAAAATCAAACTGATATTAAACACCAGCTACAAAAGACTTTTAAATTCATCCTTGTTGATGAGTTCCAAGATGTTAACAATTTACAAGTAGAATTGATAAAATTACTTCTAACTGATGACACTCAATTGTTTTGTGTAGGAGATGACTGGCAGAGCATTTATGGTTTTAGGGGATCTAATGTAAATTATATTGTAGATTTTGAAAAGCATTTCCCAAAATCAAAAACCGTAATACTTAATTTGAATTATCGAAGTACTCAAAATATAGTTGGTGCAAGTAACGAAGTCATTAAGCACAATAAATTTAAGATTGAAAAAGAGCTTTCGGCTTTAAAGGTTTCCGAGAATAAAATTGTTGTATTTGCGGGTACCCAAGAAGATGAAAACATTGATTTCTGTTATGAAGTGGTTCAAGAGTTATTAAATGACGGATTTCAACATGATGACATACTGTTTCTTTATAGGAGAAGCAAAATGTTTGATTCCTATTACAGACGATTCAAATCTGAAGGCATAAAGGTTCAGGGTAAAACTATTCATTCGGCAAAGGGACTTGAAGCTAAAGTTGTCTTTATTATTGGACTTACTGAAGGTAGTGGTGGATTCCCCGACATTTGGCTTATGGATAGGATTTTTCAGGTGATTAAAAAGGCTGACTATGATTTATTAATGGAAGAAGAAAGACGTCTATTTTATGTTGCTATTACAAGGGCAAAAGATAAACTATATTTAATAACTGAAAAGGGGAATGGATCAAGTTTTCTAAATGAAATCCCAGACAATTTCAAGATAAAATCAAGTTCAGATTCTGGATCAATTATGAATAAAATAGAAACATGCAATGTTTGTTCAAGACAACTTGAGAATATTTGGATAGTCTGCCCCTATTGCGGGACTAAAATAAATCACTAAAGCTAACACGGACAATATGGGTAAGTTGTTTGTCATGGTTTTTGCCTTTGCTCCTGCTCCTTTGACAGATTTGTAATAGCTTATACCGCGACCGCACCAGTGCCCTCAATAAAATTCTGTGTACCTTGACTTGTTACCTGCTTCCTATCAACCATGTACCGCGACACTCGTATAGGCTACAAAGTTTGTACCCGGACGGCAAAAACCACGCCATACCCTCCTTGCACCGTGACAGTTTTCTGGCCCCGCTGGCGCGGGGTACTGGGATAGGTGCCCGGTGCTCGCGTCGGGTAACACAACCTCCCCATATTGCCGGGCCGTTAGAGGTAATAAGGGCTTTGTTAAAATCTGAAAAATAAAAGCTTAGAATCAATAACTTCAATACATAATTTAAGTACTGCCTGTTCGGAATCAGTTGCTCTTTATCGGGATAAAAAATAAA
>JAAYAN010000146.1 GCA_012719345.1 Ignavibacteria bacterium
AGATCCGATACATTACAAAAAACTAATCCGACGCGCCATATACTACAATGTTTTGCATGTTAATGGCAAACACCGCGCCATCCGCCTAAGGGCGGAACGGCTACTAATTTTACCAGCAAGCCGTTAGCTGCAAGGCAAATTTGCACCGAACTCACAGTATACCAGGACTTTGCCAGCGCACAAGCAAGAGTTTTGCAGCCCGTCCCTGCAACCATCCCGTCGCTGCAAAACACATGCTTCTTTGCCTGCCCGGACTCAGCCATTTAGACAATCTACTTATATTACAACAAATACTGCCCGTTTACTGAGACTTTGCCACCTTGACAACTTTATCATAACATGACAAATTCTGCAAGCTATCAGAACTCCCAAAAATAACCTGTCCAAGTCGGGGTTTTTTATCTTTACTCAGACTACTGCGTGTTAATGATTCAGTGACTTATAAATTTTTAACTTTGATAATATCTCTAAAAACAAGGTAGCCGTAAATTGAGTCAAAAATCGAGATAGATAATCTGCTTATGAATATTGATCAACTCAATCAAAACTATCCTGACCTTGAATACTTCACTGAACCATTAAGTGAGTCCAAGGATTATTCATTAACTACCAATGGAATCACTGCAGAGATAGCGATAAAATCTACCGGAGACATTCTTAAGCTATCTAAGGATCATTTGACTAACTTAAATGATTCAAAGAAGTTTATAAAAAGAGGATTTCATTTTATTGATCACTGTGGGTTCCAATTTGGCAAATACGGCGAAATTTCAATCACATTCTTCCATCCAAAATTTAATTATATAGATGAAGCTCAAGAATGGTACGCTAACCCTCTGAAATTTAAGATTGGCAATAAATTATTCAGCATTGGACCAGCAAGCCCTCTTTTTGTTTTCATTAGCGAACCGCTTTATAGAGACAGCGATCTTCAATATGATTTCCAAAACTTTACAACAATTAAAGTTACTAATACATCTTTTGTGACTATCAAAGATGACATTATAAAGGCTATTTATTTCTTAAATTCATATTACCTAAAAAAGATAGGATACGTCTCTCGGATATATCAAATGAACATAGATTATGACGCAATAGAGCTCTGGAATACTGACGAATATGAAAAATTTAAGAAACTAAATCGAATTAGAATTCGGGAGCGTTATGATTTTTTATCACTTGAGCCATTAAAACTCTACAATCATTCACAATTACTCAATGGAGATGAGAAATTCCTATTACTATATAGAATTCTTGAATTTTTTATGGATAGAGCAAGGATAAAAAAACTTAATGAGTTAAGATCTGATAAAACTGTAACCGACAATCAATTGTTAAAGACAATTGATAAGAAAAATGAAGAAATGTTGTTGGATAATCTGTTGATTACATCCTTAAACACCAATCAGAAAAAACGTCTATCTAGTTATGCATTTCATTGCAAGCTTATCCCATCAAATAATTACCAATTGTTGCCAAAAGCACTATATAAATATCGAAATTCTATTGTGCACGCTAAAGAACAACAAATCACTGAAACAAAAATTCCTGACCCATTCTCACAGAGTACTGAAACTTATTCTTGGACATATATTGTTGATGACATCGCATTAAAATGTATCATAAAATACAATAAAAATGAAATTCTGCTACCTTGATGAAACAGGCACTGGCACGGAACCATTTGCACTAATTATTGGAATATTGGTTGATGCCTATAGAATGAAACCAACTAAAAAAGGATGGGATGAGAAGTTTTTATACCTTACTGATGACCTTGGCTTAGAAATAGAAGAATTACATGCTAAGGATCTATTTAAAAATAGGAAAGCATGGAGAATCACTACAGGGGAACAAAAAACCGAATTCGTTAATGAATTAGTGGATTGGTTTGTTGGTCGTGGTCACCAATTAGTGTATGCATGCGTAAATAAAGATTTATATCAGGAACAAAAAACAACAAATGATAAATTGAAAGATATGGGTTCTCTATGGAGATTCTTAGCAATGCATATCATACTTTCTGTTCAGAAATCAATGCAATCCAAGTTAAACAACAAGGGTAATACTGTCTTCATATTCGACAAAAAAGATCTTGATGAAATATATTTTACTGATTTAATAATCTCTCCACCAAAATGGACAGAATCGTACTATAAAAAGAAAAAGAAAGATGAAGCATTAAATCAGATTATTGACATACCACATTTCGTTGACTCAAGACATGTTGGTCTGATTCAATTGGCAGATCTTTTTGCATATATATTTCGTAGAGATATTGAGATTAAAGAGAAACATTCAAATGAGGAGTTCAAAGGTGAGGCTGAATTAATGAACACATGGGTGACTAAATTAAGATCTACATCTATTCCGAAAAGTTGTTTGTACCCTACCCGAGGACTCTGTGAGACAGCTACTTTGATTAATTCATTAGCCCCAACCTCAATTAAATAATAAATAAAAATTAAATCTGCGGCTAACATACTTATGTATTTTTTTGCAACCAGGTCTAAGATGTTTCAACGATTCTGTAACTTTAAGATTGTTAATACTAACAGATAAATGGAGATCAACCTATTAAACTTAAGAAAGTCAATTAATAAAGCCTACCTGAAAGTCAAACCAAACAGGGCTCATATTGAGACTTTTAAGAAGAACATCTCCAACCTCTTTTATCAGATTAAAGAATCTGAATCAGAAGAGTTTCATAAAAATGTCATTTCTGAATTCCTTAAGAACACCTACTATTCTCCTACCAATTACATAAATACTAAGGGAAGATCTGACTTGGTTATCCATAATGGAAAAGATTCAAACTCAACTGTTGGTGTACTATTCGAGGTAAAAAAGCCAGGTAATAAATCGGAAATGCCCACGTGTAAAGACATTAACACTAAAGCATTTCATGAGCTGATTCTATACTACCTTCGGGAGAGAATCACCAATAAGAATATTGAGATTAAATACCTGGTAATAACCAACATTTTTGAATGGTATATTTTCAACGCAAATGATTTTGAAAAACTCTTCTCTTCTGATAAGAATCTTGTTAAACAATTCGAAGATTTTGAGAATGAGAGACTTTCTGGGAGAAATACAGATTTCTTTTATAAGAATATTGCGGAACAATTTATTGAAAAAATCGAATCTCAAATATCCGTAACACACTTTGATATAAGAGAATTCGAGACAACAATCAAAAATGCCGACAGGGAAGATGACAACAAGCTGATAGCGCTATATAAAATATTTTCTCCTGAACACCTTTTAAAGCTTCCCTTTGCAAATGACAGCAATAACTTGGATAAAACCTTTTACAATGAACTGCTTCATATCATCGGACTGGAAGAGACAAAAGAAGGAAGTAAAAAACTTATTGGAAGAAAGATTGAGAAAAAAAGAAATCCCAGTTCATTAATTGAGAATTCTATAACAATCTTAAATTATGAAGATTGTCTCTCTCAGTTACCTAAATTATCTGATTATGGGAGTAACAAAGAGGAACAGCTATTCAATATTGCATTGGAGCTGGTAATAACATGGATAAATCGGATTCTGTTTCTAAAATTGCTTGAGGGGCAACTAATCAAATATAATAACGGAGATAAAGCTTTCCGGTTTCTTAATATTGAAAGAATTCATGACTATGATGAACTTAACAAGCTATTCTTCCAGGTTCTTGCCGTAAAAGAAAGCGACCGAAGTGAAGTAATAAAACAAAAATTCGGTAACGTCCCATATCTAAACAGTTCTCTCTTCGAACCAAGCGATCTGGAACACAAGACAATAAGAATCAATAGTCTTGAGAATCATACTAAACATCCGGTTCTTTCTGGAACAGTTTTAAAAGATAAAACGGGCAAAAGACTAGCTGGAGAGATTGATCCACTTCAATATCTTTTTGATTTTCTTGATTCTTATGATTTTTCAAGTGAAGGATCGGAAGATATTCAGGAAGAAAACAAAACACTCATAAATGCTTCAGTACTCGGATTAATCTTTGAGAAGATAAACGGATATAAAGACGGTTCATTCTTTACACCGGGCTTCATTACTATGTATATGTGTCATGAGACAATAAGGAGAGCAGTTGTACAAAAGTTTAATGATGCAAAAGGATGGCAATGTGAGACAATAAGTGACGTCTATAATAAGATTGAAAATATAAAGGAAGCTGACCGAATAATTAATAGTCTCAGAATTTGTGATCCTGCAGTCGGTTCAGGTCACTTTCTTGTTTCTGCGCTGAATGAGATTATTACAATTAAATCAGAGCTTAAAATACTTTCTGACAGAGAAGGGAAAAAACTTAAGGAATACACAATTGAGGTAATTAATGATGAACTAATAATAACCGACGAACAATCCAAACTATTTGATTATAATCCAAAAAGTAAGGAAAGCCAGAGAGTACAGGAGGCCATATTTCAGGAAAAGCAAAAGATCATTGAAAACTGTCTTTTTGGAGTTGATATAAATCCTAACTCCGTGAAGATATGCCGGCTCAGACTTTGGATAGAGCTGCTGAAGAATGCATATTATAAGTCCGGTTCAGATAACAGGGAGCTTGAAACACTTCCCAATATTGACATTAATATAAAATGCGGTAATTCACTTATAAGCAGATATCCGCTTGATGCAGATATTAAAACGGCTCTGAAGTCTAGTAAATGGACCGTCGATAATTACCGTGAAGCTGTAATGACATATCGGAACGCTCAGTCGAAAGATGAAAAGCGTGGTATGGAACAGCTTATCAACAAGATTAAAAGTGACTTTGAAACCGAGGTGTCAAAAAGCGATAAACGATTCTTAAAACTCAATAAGCTCAAAGGAGAACTTCTAAGTCTCACTGGACAGTCTAGTCTTTTCGAACTGAATAGAATGCAAAAAGATGAATGGAACAAGAAAGTAAAGAAGTTTACTGAGGAGATAAATAAATATGAAAAAGAAATAACAGAGATAAAGAACAATAAGATTTATGAAAATGCTTTTGAGTGGCGTTTTGAATTCCCAGAGGTGCTAAATAATGAAGGTGATTTTGTGGGTTTTGATATTATAATCGGAAATCCTCCATATGTTAGGCAAGAGGTTTTTACTAACATTAAGGCTTTATTAAAACAACGATTTCATGTTTATGATTCAGTAGCCGATCTTCTGACTTATTTTGTTGAACTCGGATTTGATCTATTAAAACCTAATGGAAATTTCCAATTTATTGTATCTAATAAGTTTTCGCACGCGAACTATGGCAGGGTTATTCGATCCTTCTTAACTAAAAAGACTAATCTTACTAACTATATTGATTTTAGTGGAATCCCGGTTTTTGATGAAGCTACTGTTGATGCCTCTATTCTAGGATTCGAGAAGAAAAATCCAAATGAGAACATATTAATATATTTATCAATTAATAAGAAGGACTTTTTTCCTGAAGACTTTAAATCCTACTTGAATAAGAATAAGCAGGTCTATTTTCAAAATCAACTAACAGAGGAGCCATGGGCATTTGTAAGCTCAAAAATATTAACCATAAGAACAAAGGTAGAGAACCAAGGAATTCCGTTAAAGGATTGGGATATTTCATTTAATTATGGCATAAAAACTGGATTAAATGAAGCTTTTGTTATCGATAATACTAAAAGAATAGAGTTTGAAAGCCTCAATTCAAATAATAAAAGTTTACTTAAGCCATTATTACGAGGTCGTGATATTCAAAAGTTTGTACCAGAATACAAAGATCTGTGGTTAATTTACATACCAAAAGGATTCACAAACAATCTAAGCAAAGAAGCTGCAAATCGACTAATAAATGGGGAAATTCAAAAACCAAAAAAGATTACAGAAGAAAAAGCGTGGATTCTTTTCAGTGAAAATTTTCCTGATATAGCTCAACATTTAATGCCACACAAAGCTATTGCTGAAAAACGGTCTGATTTTGGTGATTACTGGTGGGAACAAAGAGCATGCAATTACCTTGATGATTTTGAAAAACCCAAGATCATTTATCCCAATATGACAAAGTTTCTCCCCTTCGTAATTGATTATGATCATCACTATTACCATAATGACAAAACTTTCCATCTGATTTCGGACAAGACTGACTGGCTTGGTGCATTTTTTAACTCAAAGCTCTTTAATTATTGCTTCCGTAGTAATTTCCCTGAACTTTTAGGTGGAACTCGGGAATTAAGAAAAGTTTTTTTTGAGAAGATTCCAGTTAAACAAATAACTAAAGAGGACGAACTTCCCTTTAGTCAACTCATAAATAAAATCGTGGCTGCGAAAAAAAATGATCCCCATGCCGATACAAGCTTATCAGAGGCAATAATTGACCAGTTAGTGTATGAATTATACGACCTTACAGAAAAAGAGATTCGTATAGTTGAGAAATCTGAAATACCTTGAATTAATGACTATTTGGCTTAATAATAGAGACACTAGACCAATTTAAAATTTATTTCAATCTGGTTGACATAAGAATATGACAGTCTGTCATTTTGAAATTTGTGGTATTTAAATTGAATAAAAAAATCCGTAGGGTATCTTAAAGAAGATTTTCAGCCTTACCTACGGATTAACTTTTGTAATTGGAATGACAAAAGTATTATTATCCATTAAATTTTCAAAAGAAAATCTTCAGCAGGGAATATTTCAACTGCATTAATTGAAATAGCGAAAATTGGAGGATTTTTTAATGGCTAAAAAAGTTACCAGTAAAAAAGTTGCAACTAAAGCTTCAAAGGTTCTAAGGGACGGGAGAACAAGTAAGGATAGCAAAAGTGCAGCAGGAAGCGCTCTCTCACAAAGAGAGAAAAAAAGGAAATAATCCGATCTTGAATATGGACTGCTTCCGAGCAGTTCATATTCTTTTAAACTCAGTTTGTTAAGAATTGAATTTATCTTTAAAACAAATTCAAGTTTGTTATTATTGTATAACTGGCTCTTTATTTATTAATTAAGCTTATGATTATTAAATTTTCAGGTTATGATCTATCCCTTCTCAAATAAAAAAACCGTAAAGGGCCAAAGAAATGAAGACTTACCGGAACAAAATAATGGCCTTCCTGATTCAACCTTACCACATGGATTATGTCCAAGATGTAACAAACAATCAAGCTTTGAAATATTAGGAAGTTTGCCAGCAACTTATGATTCAGGCTTTTTACTTTCTCCTGATGGTAAGAGGAGCAAACCTTTCTTTGATCAGGTCACATCATTAGAATGTAGAAATTGCAATCAACCTGTAATCGTTATAGAAGAGGAATTTATTGGTGGAATACCTGCAAGAGAAAAGCATTCTGGAGGATCCATAACTTGGAAAGGATTATTTTGGTGGCCATTCTCAAACATGAATATTTCTAATGATATTCCAGGTGATATTTCTAAAATCCTTCTTGAAGCAAAAATTACCTATTCAGCTCAATGTTACAGAGCTTCTGCTGTTATGTCGAGGAGAACTCTCGAAGCAATAACAGTAGAAAAGGGTGAAGACAGCGGTACATTAGCCAAGAGGATAGAAAATTTAAAAATTAAAGGTATCCTGGACAAGAATTTAGCTGATTGGGCAACAGAGATTCGATTAATCGGGAACGCTGGAGCACATTTTGATCCAATCAATGAAGTCGCTAAAGAAGATGCAAATCAGATAATTATATTTATAGATGAGTTAATTAAGTATGTATACATCATGCCGGCGGAAATAGCCAAAAGAAGAAAGAAATAATTATTGTAACAATGAAAAAAAAGACAACAGAAGGCATAACATTAAGTAAGTTATTCCTGACTGACCAAGCACTCCAAAATTCCGAAAACGATGAGTTCGGCCATAATGATTACGCCGCATTACTTGAAAAATTAGTAAAAGAGCAACCTACACCTTTTAATATTGGAATTTTCGGCAAATGGGGGGTTGGAAAATCAACTATAGTTAATTTATTAAAGGAAAGATTAAAAGATGATATTAAAAAAGAAAAAATAAAATTCTTAGAAATAAGAGTATGGAAGTATGACCAGAATTCATTAAGAAGAAAATTTATTGTAAAAATTGCAGAAGGATTAGGTTTACCGCTTGATAGTATTTATAGTGATGTTTATCATGATAAAGAGCACGATAATGCTATAGTTAACATAAAAGATATACTATCAACAATACTAAATAGAAAAAGTGTTGTCTTATGGTCTTTAGCTATTTCATTCTCTTTATGGGTGTTATTTAGGTCAATAAATGCTATTGGTCTAAATAACATAGTTTTAGACAACATAGCTTTACGAATTGAATACTTCCTGACAGTCCCTTTATTCGTTTCTGTTTTAACTTGGGCTTATACAATAATCAAAGAAGCGAGAATTAAACTTAAGGTAAGTAAATATGATTCTGAGGAACAATTTGAAGGCAAATTCATTGAACTTGTTCGCAATGATAAGAGCACCAAAATAATATTCATCGATGATTTAGATCGGTGTTCAAAAGAGAAAGTTGTAAAGACTATCGAGACAATAAAAACATTTTTAGATGTAGAATCCTGTATTTTCATAATTGCTTGTGATGATGAGATCATAAAAAATGCTGTAAACAAAGCTCATGAATTATACACTGAGCCAGGGAAAAATGAAGGTTCTGAGTACTTAGAAAAATTTTTCCAATATACTTTAAGAATTCCTCCATTTATGGTGACAGAAATGCGAAAATATATTCTCAATATTTTGCGAAAGAATCATAGCGATTTACTTAAACTTGATCAAGTTTTAGAGGATATAATCTTTATTACTATAAATAGAAATGTAAAGAGTCCTAGAAACGCAATAACAGCGATGAATGAATTTTCTACTTCATATTTACTCGCACAAAATCGAGAAGCGAATATTTCAGCAAAACTTCACAGCAAAAAAATAACTAATAATCTTCCAATTCTTGCATTAGTTACAAGTATTAAATTGCACTTTACTGAGTTCTACAATGATATGTTAAGAAATTCAGATCTAATCTTTTGGATTAAAGATATTTTAGAAAACAATCAATCCAGATTAAACCAAAAACAATTAGAAATTTGTAGTAAATATTTTCAACCATTTGAAGGTAAATCTGAAGATAATTTGGAACTTAAAGGAGACAATGAATCTAAAGCAGACTCCTCAATTGAAGAACAATTTAATTGGATCCTACCCAAGAATGAAGATTACAAAGAACTATTCCATTTCATTGAATCTACAAAAGACTATTTAACAATAGATGATATCACTCCCTTTTTATACCTCGGAGTAGACACCACAAGTTATCTTATTGGAGATGAATATCTTCAAGAGTTCAATGATGCCTTGAAAAATGGCATCGAATCAAAAATATCCAAGATAATTGATGAAGCAGATGATTCTAAAAAAGAACATCTATTTGATCATATATCCTATTGGGTCGAAGAAAAATTAGAAGGTGTCGAGCAAAGAAAAGCGTTACAAATACTTTCTAAACAAATAGGCAAATGTCCACCATCAAAAATTCATCGAGCAGCTAGAGTATTTTATAATAAATTCTACAAAAGAAATATAACTTATGAAGAATATAAAAAGTACTCCCCAAATGGAATATTTATCTGTGCCAAAACACTATCTGGTAATAATCAAAATGATCTAATAAGTCAAGCTGTAAGTTTTCTAGATCATAATGATATTGAGCATGATAAACTAATTCTTTTTGAGGTTTTTAATAATGAACATTTCATTAATGATCATAAGCTAATTAACAAAGTTTCTACATTTATCGGAACTCGTAGCAAGGATGAAGAAGATCCTCTCTTAGCAAAACAAAAGGTGGATCTATTATATATTAATACTCAAATAAAAAACTATAAAGAAAATCCAAGGGTAATTGAAAAGTTCTTCTCCGATACTGTAATCGAAGAAATTATTCAAAATCTTATCGATAAAGACAGTTTCGAAGATCCAGAAGATGCTGATTATAAGGATGCGGTATTAGTATTTGAAATAATCAAAAGTATTGTTTTGGATAAAAATTTGAATAAGCTGTGTAACAGTTACCGCAGACTAATAACAACAAAATTATACTATTCAGAAGTACTTGATGACCTCATAACCAAAAAAGTTGATATACCATATGTTGAAATAAAACCTACCCTAATTAGCATTGTTAATGAGTTAGAATTTTTGAATGATGATAAATCCATTAAATTGACCCTAGAAATTGCTAGCTTTTGGTTCCAAAAATTTAATCAACTTCCTGATCAAGAAATTTCAGATGCAATTACAGATCAACTAATTAAGATTTCTGGGAATGAAAATCCACTAATTTTTGACCAGTGCGTATCTTCTTTTCTAGTATTTAATAACCATCTAAATGCTGATCAAAACAACAAATTATTAGAAAATTTTATATCACAAATTAATCTTGCAACAGATATTGACAAATCAATAAAAATTAAGAATTTGATTATTGAGAACCAAGCCCTATTAAGTGAAACGAATAAAGCAAGTATTTTAAATAAGCAAGTTCTTGATCTTAACACTATTGAGATTTTAACCAATAATCAGTACTATGACTATTGGTTTTCTTTTTTTAATGCACTTTTTGATATTTATGTTCTCGGTGAATTAGAAACATTCATTAAACCAAATAATGCAAGTTTCATCTTAAATCCAAGCTTCCCAAATGCGACTAATTCTTTTCGTTCGAAATATTGTGATTTTCTCATAAAATCTTTCGGTAAATTAACCCCACAAAAACAAAATGAATATTTTGAAACATTTAGAGCATATCTAACAACAAATACTCCAGAAAATTCAAATTATTCAATAAATAATATTTATCCTGTCCGGGCATTTTTAGAAGGCACTCCATTTTCTCAAACATGTGTGCCTTTATTTCTTAGTCAGTTTTCTTTGGAAATCCCACCAACTACAAAACTGAAAAATGTCAAGATTGTTTTCATAAATCTTGCTCTTCTGACAGAAGCTCAAATTGCACAAACGCTTGATGCTTTTTCTCTTTATGCTCAAACTGAACCTTTAGATTCCATGAATTTTCTTCTAAGTATTTGGAACAAGATACTTGATAAATATAAATTTATCGTTCTAAAAACTTTGTTACCTACTCAAATTTTAAGAGATTCTCAAGTTATGGATAGAGTCCTTAAGGAGATAGAATCTGATGTTCAAAAATTAGACGAAGCGGCACTATTTCAATACATTAATGATAGAGAAAATGATTTAAAGAATAATGAATTGGAACGTGATTTTTATGCCCAATTCATGAATAAAATTAAGTCTAATATTTCCGATACTTCACGACCAGTACTTAGAAAATCTCTAATATCTCAAATTAAATTAGAATCAGATATTGACCTTTGCAGAAATAAAATGTCAACGCTTATAAGTATAAAAGAACAGGACTGCGAGAAGAACAATGAAGTAAACGATATGTTTTTTAGTTTATTAGTTGACACAGAATCAAAAAAGGAATTAGCAATTGATGTTTTTGATTTTTATTATGAGCGGAACCATCCTTACCACAGGAAAGGTGCTTTAGAAGAGCGCTTCAATAATTTACTTGATGAATTGGATGGAAATTACAAAAATAAATTACTGGATCTAGCTAAAAAATATGAACTTAATGTGAAAAAATCTTTTTGGAATACGATATTTGGAAATTAAAAATTACCTGTTGAATTACGTGGGCAATTAACCTTCCCTGCTGCTGTCAGGCACATTTGCAGCTCGCGCAATTCCAACGCGAATCCTAAAGCTGCAAAAGAGCCTTCCAGCCCTTCCCTACCACTCGGCGAGACAGGCCTAAAATAGAAAACTTTATAACAACATAAAAACTCTAAAATTTGCCCTGCAGCTAACTCACTGGCAAATGTAATAAGCTGTTAAGCTCTCGAATAAATTTACAATCAACATCTTAGCTTATTCCACTTGCCAGCCAGACTTCGATCCATAGTTTTCAGATTTTTATGAAAATATTGAAAGATAAACAGTGGATAAAAACAAAGAGATATTCTCCGTAAAGACAGATTCCAATATCATGACAAATCTGTGCTAGCTACCGGGAATTTAAAAAAATCTACCTTGACTACTCCTGCTACCCAGACAGTATAAAAATAGCCCAGCAGCTAACAAGCGGGTATAGGCAATAAGTTTGTCACAATTTTTGCACCACACCTAGACAACTTCATCTTGAAAACAAAATCTCAGCCCTTTACAAGCATCGTGATTCCGGCTCTGGACAGATCCGTGCTAAAGAGACAATTAAATCTTTCGCCGGGACTTGCAAAAATTGCGCCATACCTTCCTTGCCACCGGGACAGCTTTTCGGCTAAAGTACCGGGACTGGTGGCCGGATGGCTGCGTCAGGTAACACTTACTGCCCATACCCGCTGGCCGTTAGAGGTAATAAGGGCTTTGTTAAAATCTGAAAAATAAAAGCTTAGAATCAATAACTTCAATACATAATTTAAGTACTGCCTGTTCGGAATCAGTTGCTCTTTATCGGGATAAAAAATAAA
>JAAYAN010000147.1 GCA_012719345.1 Ignavibacteria bacterium
GCACCTTCCCAAAAATTATCTAAACTATCTTCGTTGCGTAAGCCTGTAATCAATGATTTTAATTTATCCATTGTCTGTATTGGATTACGGAAAAGAGATACACCGTCTTTTACATCTAAGATATCGAATTCAGCGTTGACTTCCTTTAATCTGTCTCTTACTGTTTGTATGCTATTAATGCCAATATCAACGTGTATAAAATTTCTTTTTAATTCATTTGCTACTTTTGCCGTTACACCACTACCTCCAAAAAAGTCTGCAATTATCATTCCCTCATTACTACTTGATTTGATAATTCTATTAAGCAAACCTTCTGATTTTTGGGTACTATAACCCAAATATTCATCAGAGCCACTAATAATTGGTTTTGTATAATCGCAATCCCAAATATCCCTTACAAACACTTCAGAAAAGTACTTATTGAAAAGTTTTGATTTATACTTATCAGGAAATGGTAAGTTGTTTTTTAAGCACTCGCTTATTTCGTCCTTTTCTTTTTGTTTTAATAATGATAAATCGGGTTCTTCTTTTTGAGTGTCAATGAAAGGTTTTTCATAAATTACAACTTCCTTTTCAGGATGATAAATATTTACATCACCTTTGGAATAATAGAAAAGCACATCGTGTTTTCTTGGCCAACAACTTTGATTTATTCCTTGTATTCTATATCCGTAAGCGATTTCATTTTTAAAATTATCTTCTCCAAATACTTCATCCATTAATATTTTAACATAGTGTCCTATATGCCAATCTAAATGAACATAAATACTTGCGGTGTCACTCATTATGCTTTTAATCCCTAATAAATTTTCATACATCCAATTTAAATAGTCTTCTTTATTCCAAATATCGCCATACATTTTTTCTTCAAACGCACGTAGTTCTTCTATATCGAGTTGTTCTTCGGCTTTGGCAATTTTCTCAGCTAATTCTGGATTACGCCTGATGTATACTTTTTTAGCATAATCGGCACCGCTTGCAAAAGGCGGGTCAATGTAAACCAGATCAACCTTTATCCCTTTGTCTTTCAGATAAGCACAAGCAGAAAGACACTCGCCACGGATTACAAGATTATTCGGGTTATTCCCGATGCTTTCAATTTTTTCAACTTCGTAAAGCGGAAGACCTCTTTTAACACGTTCAAATATTTTGTCGTTATCTCTGTATCTAAGTACTCTGCGAGTGCGAACAAAATTGTCTAAAATTGCTTGTCCTTCAACAGTGTTAGGAATATGTGAAATGTATTTTACCGGCATATTATTTTTTCTTTTTTGTTAATAATTTATGAGTTGTTTCAATACTTTCAATAAATTGTTTCTCAACTTCTGAAAGTTCATCTAAAGGGGTATTTTTATATAATTCATATTCGGAAATGGCTTTTTTTTCCGCAATTTCGGCAGATATTCTACCGGCATCGTATAGGATATTTTGCCGGGACATTTTCATAAATCCATCTAATACTTCAATCCAGTCTTTCATAAACATAGGTTTTCTTTGAATTGCATTTACTTCGGCAATATCAAGATAAGCAGAAACAAGACGGTTAAGAATCGATAATTCTTCGTTTGTCAGGTAGTTTTTTGCAATTGTGGCTTCATTTTTTTTTGGTTTTGTACCTTTAAAGGCAGTCAACCCCATAAAAGGTAACTGAGAATTTGCTCTTTGAAAAATTACTTCTGCAGCAGTATGTCCGTGAGCAGCCCAGTGCAATTTATTTTGGATGGTTTGGAAAAATAATTTTGTACTATCAGCATTAGGATTATAGTCAATGCTCGTCGCATAAATTTCGAGTACTTTACGATAAAATACTTTTTCAGAAGAACGGATATCACGTATTCTATCTAATAATTCTTCAAAGTATCCGCCGGCGCCTTTTTCTTTAAGCAAATCATCATTCATTGTAAAACCTTTAATCAGGTATTCACGCAAACGTTCCGTTGCCCAAATTCTAAATTGAGTGCCGCGAAGTGATTTGACCCTATAACCAACTGAAATAATTACGTCAAGATTATAACAGGAAATTAATCGTTCAATACTTCTGCTTCCTTCATTTTGAACTGTTGCAAAATTTGCAACAGTTGAATCTTCTTTAAGTTCGCCTTCTTCATAAATATTTTTAATATGACGTGAAATAACAGATTTGTCTCTTTGAAATAGTTCCGATAATTCATTTAAAGATAACCAAACAGTATTATTTTGTAAACGCACATCAATTTTTGAAGTACCGTCTTCGGTTTGATAAAAAATAATTTCGGATTTATTAATTGTATCAGCCAAATCTATTTCTCAAAAAATTTAACAATTGTATCATTTAATTTTGCAAGATTATCATCAAACTTTGCATCGTCCTGTAAAAACAGGTATTCAAATTTTTTGTATCCGAATTTGTCATTATTCATTTGCAAGAAATCGGTTTCCATAAATTTCTTTCGAAGTTTAAAAGTAGTTTGTTCAGCATATCCGCTTCCCTTGGTTTCAACAATTAAAACTTTGGCAATTTCTTTATCTTCGCGTTTAATAATTAAAAAATCGGGTGTATATAAACCAACTCTTTGGTAATTATTCCCCTTTTTAGCAAAGCATAATATTCTAAAATCTGTTAAATCTTTTTCGCCATTATAGTAAACTTCAAGGTTTCTTTCTTTTACTTCTTTCAGCATTAATGCTTCTTTTAGGAATTGCAGTTCAAATTTGCTTTGCCAAAAGTTATATGGCAAATAATGGAAAGTTCTGTTTTTAGCGCTTATTGCAGGTGTAAGTGAGTTCTTTTTTATATGGTCTTCAAAAGTATAACTGCTTGTAAATGCACCAAAACCCTGTTGTTCCATAACTTCCTGCATAACCTGATAAGATTTCTTCATTTCTTCTTCGCTTGGTTCAATCGGGGCAATGTTTTTTTCGTCCATTGAACGTATTCTGCGGGTTTCTTCTTTATCGGGATATAGTAAATTATTATTTGGAATTTGAGCTAATTTTTCAACTATAAGCATTTGAGCGGTATCGGGTATAATTTCAGATTTTGTTTCAAAATTACGTTTACAATGAAAAGTCAAACGAATTTCAGACTGAATTTTATTATGGCAATATAATTCATTGTAAAATCTTTTCTGTTTTTCTTCAACTGTAATTGTTCGAAATATCTTTTCAAGTTCTGTTTCAAATTTCATTAAGTCTTTTAACGAAATAGTATTGAAACTACCTTTAGCAATTTCAAACAGCCAATTATAAAAGTTTGCAGGTTCGCCTTTTACTTTACTGACAAAATCTTTAGTCTTTTCATCTTTCTGACTTAATCCCCGCTGTACAACTACCGCTTTATTAAAACTGTCTTTGGGCTCAATTTTTTTAATCTTATTTTCTGGTTCAGCATTTTCTTCAATAGAAATGGTGTTGTATTCAACCTTTAATTGGAAAAAATCAATTTTTGGAAGTTTAAGAAAACCTAATCTCGAAAACCTTTCAATCATTTCGGTTTTGTCTTGTTTTCCAAGATTATTTAATTCTTCAATACTTGTGTGCTGTTCTTCTTTCAGTTGTTTATCTAATGATTTTGCATTATCCTCATTCAACCATATAATTGCAGTTTCTTGTTTGTTTCGGTCAACCTGACGCAAACAACGGCAACTGGTTTGTAAAACCATATTTGTCGGGCAATCGCCTCTTTGCGAAAGAATAACACCTGTTAAACTCCTGCAATCCCAACCTTCTTTGCCAACCTGAACAAGCAGAATAATTTTTTTCTTTGAAAGCGGAGTATCTAAAGAAGCAAATTCTGTTTCGTTTTCTTTTGGCAGCTTGTATTTCTTATTTCCTTTATGATATTTCAGAATTAAGTCAGGCGAAATTTTCATTTCATCTGTTAAGTAGGTGAAAACCTTTTCTTCAAGATTTTCAATGCTGCCGCAATAAATGGCAATCTTTGCTATTGTACCATTATCGTAAGTTGTAGAATTGTAGTTTTTGAAAAAGTCGTCAATCCCTTTCTTGATTATTTGTATCGAAGTCAAACCGCTTACTTGCTCAACTCTCGGCTTTTTTAAGAATTTCTTAATTGCAGTTGTAAGCGGGTAATAAAAAACGGTGTTAGTTATTTGAGAAAACTTAATTTTTACGGTTTCTGTAATTTCAATTTCATCTTTCTTGCTTAAATATGGCGTTCCAGAGTAACCCAAAACACTATTTATATTTCCGTTAGTATTCCATTTTGTAACAACTTTTCTGAGTTTAATATCATCGGTTGCTGCGTGATGAACTTCATCAATATGTATTTGAAGATTTGGGATTTTGCTGATTATATTTCTTAATTCGTTTGCCTGTTTGTCTTTTTCATCTTCCGTTTTTTCAAATATTTCACCTTGAGCAGTTATTTCAAGTCGGTCAAGTATTACTTTTTCAGCATTTACAACCATTACCAACCCCATTAATTCTTCAAATGGCTGATAATTATTAACCTTCTGAGCATTGGGGTTTCTTGCTTTATTGCTTTTCTTACCTGTTTTTGGCTGGTCTAATATTTCAAACTTTATAAGGTTTTTAAGTTTACTTGCAGATGGTTCAGGTATAATCCAGGTTGGGTCAAATTTTTCAATAGTTTTAATGCTCGGCACAATGGAAGATTTCAAACCGGATGGAACAAGTATAATAAAGTTATGTGCAAAATTTTTATTATCGGGTTCGTTTAATGCAAAGTATAAATCCAAATAAATTATTGATGCCATTAAAAAGGTTTTTCCTGCACCCATTGGCAAACTGAAAAGATAATCCGAATAATCAATTCCGTAAAAAATTCGTTTTATTATGTTTTCATAATCTATCTTGTCAGAATTATTGATGATATATTTTTCTAAGTCAGGCAACAATGTTTCAGTACCATTACCATTTTTTACCTTAAATCTTGTAAAGTCAAGCAATGATTTCGCTGCTTTATTTTTTTGAAATACTTCTCTAGCAGTCTGATTAATATTTAATTTAGATAAATCGTCGCCGTTTGAAAAGAAACCTTCTGAAAATAATTCCCAAAGTGGCTTATTTTGTCCTTTAATTTTGAGAAACAAATAAGTTTCAATGGCTTCGTATTGTGCTTCCCTTAACTGTCCTTTATTTTTAATGTAATCAATGATTGGTCTGATTGTACATTCATCAGCGTTGAGCCATTTGTTTTTATGATATTCAATAATTTTTTGAAGCATTTATATTCTGTTTATTATTGTGCTAAAAATACTAAAATAAAGGGGTTTTGCAAAAAACAACTTTCATCAGCGTTTGTTCTTGTGTCCTTAGCTGTGTGCAATTGTCTTTGCTTCTCCCGCTTTTCTTTTTTCATTCAATATTTCCCGAAAAAGACTCGGGACTGGCAGCATTCAAAATTCAAAATTATTCTCTCCCTGTTTTTAACTAAGCCTGCATATTTATATGTTATTTCGGGTAATTTATTTATTAAAGGAATTTATTTCTAAGTTAGAATGTATTATTTCATTGCAAGAGTGAATTATTTTGTTGTTAGTATTACTTATTTCTTAGTTAAAGCGAGTTATTTCTTTACTAAGGTTGTAAATATTGTTATTTTAGCATCCGTCAGGTTAATTTTGTCATTCTGCTTACAAATTAGAGGATTATATTTATGCTGCAATTCAACTTTACACGCATTTTTAAAGCCCGAGGTATTGATAAGCCTTTCAGTTTTCTTGTAAATAGCGGTTATAGCGCAAACACTGCCACCCGCATCGCTAACAACAGGGTAAACAGGTTTGATCTTGCCGATCTTGAAAAGATTTGCCTTTTGCTTAATTGCACGCCGAATGATATTTTAGAATGGATTCCAGCTAAAGAAGATGAAAACAATGAGAATCATCCGTTTGCCTCGTTAAAAAGGACAGGACTTGAAATTCAGGTTTTACAGGTTTTAAATACGCTGCCAATAAACGAACTTACCGAACTATTAAATGCTGCTGCCGGTAAAAAGCAAAATAGCAAGTGAATTTAAGATTAGAAAAATATATTTTGTAAAACGCTAATTTAAGTGTTACTAACTATCTTAGATAAAATTACAAAATTGATTTCCCGTAGCATCTTCTTCTTTTATGCAGGCGGGTATTGAAAAACTTCCATTGGGCTTGTACTTTCTCGTTTCCTTCCAATTCGCGGTTGGTTTCAACAAATTCAATCTTGTTCTTTACAAAAACTTTATTGGTCTCGTACATAAGTATAGCGTTTATACCCTTGTTCTGCATTTCGGGCTTTACTGCGGTAAGATACAAATCCGCTCCCTTGTTATTTTTCATTGCTTTCATTACATGAATAAAACCAAACGGAAAAAGTGAGCCGTTGCATTTTTGAAATGCTACTGAAAGTGACGGCATACTGATGCCGAACGCGACAACTTGATTGTTTGCATCAAGTACGACAGGAACAAACTCCGGAATAACAAATCCCAGATACTGTTTGATATAAATATCAATCTGTTTATCTGTTAATTCAACAAAACCGTAAAGGTTTTTATATGCTTCGTTTATTAAATAGAAAATCTGCTTGCCGTAAGGTATTAATTCCTTAGCTTTTTTAACTTTAAGCACTTTAAGATTATTCCTTTGCAGGGCAATTTCTGCAATTCTTTTAATTTTATCTATAATTACCGGTTGAAATGCAACCTGAAATTCAACCCAATCCGTTTCTTTTTCGTAGCCGTATAAATCCATACTCTTTTGATAATAAGGATAATTATAAAGCGAACCGTACGTGCTTAATTCTTCGAAACCTTCCACAAGCATACCTTCACCGTCCAAATCCGTAAAACCCAAAGGTCCGTGAATAGAAGTCATACCCAGCTCTTTTGCCCAACTTTCTAATGTCTGTAAAAGCGCCAAAGAAACTTCATTATCCTCAATAAAATCGAACCAGCCAAAGCGGACAGCTTTTTTATTCCACTTATCATTATATCGTTTGTTTATTATTCCAGCAATCCTGCCGGCAATTTTACCGTCCTTATATGCCAGCCAGCATTTCACATCGCAAAAATCGAATGCAGGGTTAGTCTCTTTTTTCAATGATTTGAACTCATCCGAACAGAGCGGAGGCACCCAGTATTTGTTATTTTTATAGAGATCGAACTGAAATGCCACAAATTGTTTTAATTCCTTATTTGTAAGGACTTCTTTAATCTGAATAGACATTCTCTCTTTCCCTCCGATACGAAAAAAACAAAATGCTGCATGTTAATTATTGCTGACAGTTAAAAATATAAATTATTTTAATTCAAACTTCAAAAAATATTTCGGCTATTTTTCCTTCTCCATTTTTTATTCTTCCCGGCATTGATAAATCTTTCAGGTTTTTAAGAAATTTAGGGTGCAACAATAATACTGCAACCAGTAAAGAATATTGCACATTTATTTGTTGGTTAATACTATATTTGACATAAATGCATATTTAATTTAAGGACGGTAACATGTTTGCAGTAATTTTTATAATTCTTGGAATATTGTTTTTCTTTCTGGTTTATAATGCATACGTTACCGGAGAAGTAAAAGGGCGCGGTTGGGGATTCAGTATACGGACTTACCGGCAATACAAGGAACCAATAAAGTTCTGGATTACATTTGTCAGTTATCTGGCTGCCGCAATTGCTGCAACAACATTTGGTTTATTAGCCGCTTACAAGTTAATTTTTTAAGGTGATAGTAATTCTGTATAAACAGGATGAATAAAAACAGCAGGTAGTATTGAGAAAAATCTGCGAAAATCATAATCAATCATAAAAATCAGTGGGCCATTTGTTTGTGCCTTTCCCACGTCGCTCGTCCCTCGTCCCGATTTTTTCCAGACTTCTTTGTTCAAATTAATTTAATGCAGAGTAAGATTGAGATTAAGTTACAGCCTGTCCCGTGTTTTTTACGGGAAGATTAGGACAAAGAAAAAAACTCATCAGTGAAAATCAGTCTCACTTGTCCGGCTCTGACGGATCAGTGTCATCTGTGTGCTATTGCTTTTAACTCGGAATTCATAATTGTCTCTATAATTTATTTACAGTTTCGAATTTTTATTCATAAATTTATCTTTCAAAAAATAGAATACATAAACTGAGGTATATATGAAGTTTTTCCGGTTTGTTTTTTTGTTCGTAATTATTCTTTCTGTTACAGTTTTTCCGCAGGATATTAAACAGACGTATATTTCGCTGAATAATACCGGCGTTGCAGAATTTATTAAGGAGCACCCCGAATTTGACGGAAGAGGAACAATAATTTTAGTGCTCGATACAGGCGTTGATATGGGCATCGACGGTCTTACTCTTACTTCAACCGGCGAAGTAAAAGTTATAGACGCGCAGGATTTTAC
>JAAYAN010000298.1 GCA_012719345.1 Ignavibacteria bacterium
CTGCCTATGCACGAGCCGGAATGTCTCAAAAGATCGATAAAGCAAAAGATACGTTAAGGATATATTCCTCAGTATTTTTCCCGGCTCTTGAAGAAAAGACATATTTAAAAGAAGAAAACCACGATGCCATGAATATGATCGGAGTATTAAAAGAGATTAAAAACATCACTGGACGAGCTATTGATATGAACGATAACGAATACATAAAAAAGGAACTTACTAAAGTATTAGAGCAATGCGCAGATATAGCCGATAAAATTGAGACTTGGGCGATGCAGACACAAGAAAACAATGTATATTGGGCAACCGATAAAGAGATTTGTTATTGTCCTATAGATATTGCTAATATATTGCAACAATTTTGGGCAACAAAAAACACTGTAATTACCTCTGCAACTCTAACCGTCAATAAATCTTATAAAGCCTTGCGGCAAGCATTAGGATTACAGGAACAATGCTGGGGATTACGGTTAGATTCTCCCTTCAATTATAGAGAAAATGCTGTGGTGTATTGTCCATCTAATGCACCACTGCCTAACACAGAAGAATACACCGCCTATTTATGCCAAACCATAAAGAATGTTGTTAAGAAGGTATCCGGTAAGGTCTTTATTTTATTCACATCATATGCCGTGATGCGTGCCTGCCATGCGGAATTGGCAACTGACAAAAAGCACACCTGGTTATTGCAGGGCAGTTCCTCAAAAGAGTTATTATTGCAGGAATACCGTCAACACGGCAATAGCATCTTATTAGGCACTGATACCTTTTGGGAGGGTGTCGATGAAATAATAAACTGTGTCATTATCACTAAACTACCATTTGAAGTGCCTACAACTCCAATAAAAAAAGCCCAATATGATTTAGTTAAATCCCACGGACGAAGCCCGTTTATGGATATAAGTTTGCCGCGTTGTGCCTTAAAACTCAAACAGGGAGCAGGACGATTGATTCGGAATGCTTCACATCGGGGAGCAGTAGTGATATGTGACCCTCGGATTAAAAAACCATGGGGAAATATCATTAAAAACACATTGCCAGATATGTGCTGGACAGAAGATCTTAACGCCATTGATGCTTACATCAACAAGGCGGTTTAAGGAAGGGGAATCAAAATGCTACTTTATCAAAAGAATTTGGCATTAGAAAAATGCGAAGTATGCGGTTACGAAGGAGCCGGACTGCATCGCCACCACGTAAGAGCCAGGGGGAACAAAAAAGACCCATCGCTCGATAAAAGGGAAAACCTTATATGCTTATGCGGTACTTGCCACGCAAAGGCCCATGCAGGTAATCTGCCAGCGTTCTACTTGATAGCATTGATTGCCAAAAGGGAAAACACCACTGCAGAAAATATCATGAACATCATAGGGTTTATACCTAAAAGCAATGTTAATGAATTTAGGATACGCAACACTGACCATGAAATTGACGGGATCACACTCGAAAATGCCATACAGGCTGTGTTGACATGCACCGAAGCAGAAGAAGATATTAAATGGAAAAAAGCGACCCTTATTTCCCAAATAGCAGACTATTATCAAATCAATAATAGTGTAATGGCGTCTTTATGTGGATGTTCTCCTGCATTGATACGAAATTATATCACTGCATACCAAGCGTTTCCCGAACCACACATGAGGGCAGCTGACAAATCGTTTACCTTACACTTATATGCAGCCA
>JAAYAN010000148.1 GCA_012719345.1 Ignavibacteria bacterium
AACCGTAGTTCTTTTTTTATTGAAGTATAAAAACTTAGCTGGTTTTAATGGCGCCCGCTTTGTAGCCTGTCCCGATGTTTTTTATCGGGAATAGCGAAATTGGCAGATGCCTGCCCGCCGCAGCGCCTGCCTACCGGCAGGCAAGAAGCGAAGGAGGGGCAAAGCGTTGACCCGCTGGCTGCAAAGTACCCCGGCTGGAGCCCGTATAATTATTGCGCGGATGACCCGATGAATTATATCGATAAGGATGGAAGAGATTGGAAAAAAGCATTTTCTCATTTCCTAAATTGCATTTCAAATGCCAAAGAAACTATGGGTGGATTATCTCTAATTATTGGCGGAGGGTATACTGTGTTGCCATCAGGAGGGACTAGTACAATTGGTATTGCAGTCGGTATTGAATTTACTGGGCATGGTATTGTTGGTCTAGGAATGAATTTATGGAATTCAGCGGTTGAAACGACAAGAAGTATAATTGGTGACGAAACTGTTTTAAATAAATTACCTAGTGGTTATTTTGAATCGGTAGCAATACAAGTATTTGATGGTGATGAGAAATCCGTTGCAATTGGTCAGCTTATTGATATAATGAATACAACAATTGCATCTGGTTTTGATCCAGGGGCAGTTGGCGGATCGTATTTAAGAGGCCAAATAGACAAAATTCTTGAAGTATTAAATGATACAAATGACGCACAATCGCTATATGAAATATATGAGAAGTATAAAAAAGAAATAGATAAGTTCCTTGAAGATATTACTAATGAAAATGAAGAAGAATAATATAAAAAGTATAGCAATATCAAAATAAGCTGATTAATTAATATTATTAAAAGGATGTTATAAATGAATAAGAATAATTTTGTTGAATTAGGTATTGTTGTTTTATTGTTTATCTCTTATTCGAGTGATTTAATTCTAAACTATTTTTTCTTGCGGAAAATGAATTCAAAAATAAATAAACCAATGCCAATTAGAATTAAGGCGTATTTATTATTTTGGTTTAATTTATTAAAAACAAATCAGGTTGGTAACTGGGTAAAATTAGTAGTTGTAATTCATCTACTAATATATATAATGATGATTTTTATAACTACAACGTTATTATTAGTCTTTTTCATCTTAATATTTAAATAGATTTTTTCCCAGTCGGGTCAGGTCTTGCGACCTTGACCCGTTTTTAATTATACCCGCTGTTAACTATAAAGCGGGAAAGCGTAATTTATAATGCCGTGCCTGCCAGACAATAGCTTGGGTTACAAACCGACAGGCAGGTTTAATGTGGTAGGGTTTACAATACAATCGGTTTGCGGGCCGCAAAGCGGGGAAATATTTGCTGATATTTAATTTGCAGTAAAGTCAAAGAAAATGTTATATTCTTGCATAAAAAAAATAAAAGTTAATGAAGAAAATATATTTAGATGTTTGTACATTTTGCAGACCATTTGACGACCAGAATTATTTACGAATACGGATGGAACAGATGCCTATTTCTTAATAATGGATAGAATACAAAAGAAACAATACGAACTGATTATTTCACCGGTTCATCATTCAGAAGTAAATTCAATAAATGATTTATACGAAAAATATCAGTTGTTAGCG
>JAAYAN010000284.1 GCA_012719345.1 Ignavibacteria bacterium
AAACACTCTCTTTCGGCCGGACTGAACAGGACAATGAAGGGCTAATGCAGTTCAAGGCAGGGTGGGGAGTCCAATCATACCCGATTTATTACTACAGGTATGACCTGCAAAAAAATGCTTTTATATCAGACTTTTCAGGCATTAATCCCTTCTTTAACAAACTATTTTCAAAACTACCCATACCGGTATTAGAAATCCTCGGAAGAATACTCTACCGTCACATGGGCTAAAAATTGCATTTTTATCTATTAAATATTGCAAATTATTAAAGAATATTCTATAAAATATTGTTTTTTTCATTAGATGTAAAACAAAGATTCTTTCTCGATGCTGTTTACTGTAATCGAGAAGGCGGAGCTGTATCAGAACGAGACCTTTTCACAATTTATTTTGGCTTCATTTTGGGTTTGCAGACTGTGCCACGCTGGTATCAATATCCAGGTGATGTCCTCCGCCGGCGGAGGTGGCACGAAGTGCCGGAGGTGGTCGTTCTAACTTCCCCCTGCCCCCTCCTAAGGGGGACATAAAAGTTTTCACATCATCCAATGAACTTACCGCAAATAGATAATAGAGATCTGCATAACGAAATCCACGTCTGGGCTGTTGATCTCGATCAATCGAACCTGTCTTGCGTTGAAGCGATACAGGAGCTCCCTGAAGCAGAGGCAAAAAAAGCCGGGCGGTTTCATTTTAAAATTCACCAAGACCGCTACGTCAAGGGCCGTTTCATGCTGAGATCCGTACTGGGTATGTACCTGAACAGCGATTTTTATGATCAGGAATTTCATACCAACCTCTATGGTAAACCTGCTCTGCAAAAGCCTCCTGATGATCACTCCATCCGCTTCAATATATCCAATTCCGAAAATATTTGCGTTTGCGCTTTCAGCCAATACAGTGAAATCGGTATCGATATTGAAAAAATTCATGACCTGCCCGACATGGATCGTATTATTGCAAGATCTTTCTCTGAAGAAGAAAAAAGAAGGTTCTGTTCTCTTCCCCTCCCCGGCCGTACACAAACCTTCTTCAAATACTGGGCTAGAAAAGAAGCCCTGCTCAAGGCCATGGGCATGGGAATGTCATATTCTCTGAACAAAATTGATATTGCCGGAAATGAAAATTCTCCGCAACTCGTCATTAAAATAGAGGAGTCCGACATTTCGAATCAATGGACAATACTGGACATGGACATCTTCACAGGCTTTGCTTCTGCCCTGGCTCTTCAGGGTGAACATCGTGACCTCGCCGGGCGGGTCCGTTTTTTTCACCCGGCTGACGAATACGTGATCTCTTTTAAAGAAAAGAACAATAATATTTTTCTATGCGGAGCTGAAATCTGATGTGTGGAATTGCCGGCATTTTCCGTTTTGAAAACAACACAGAAGACCTGCGGACACGTGTTATTCGCATGACCGCAAATCTGGCCCACCGGGGACCTGATGCCTGGGGGACTTACCTGTCCCGCGATATCGCGCTGGGACATGCCCGACTTTCCATCGTGGATCTTTCCATGGGACACCAGCCGATGGAAGCGGAAGATTATGTCATTGCCTACAACGGAGAAGTCTATAATTATATCGAACTGCGCCAGGAGCTGGAACAGCTCGGCGTCGTTTTCACAACGCACAGCGACACGGAAGTGGTCATGAAGGCCTACAAGGTCTGGGGCAAGAACGCCTT
>JAAYAN010000149.1 GCA_012719345.1 Ignavibacteria bacterium
AATAACTGGCAATATAAATCATCGGTTTCTGACAGCAGCTTAAAAAAACTTTGCTTCTTCAATAATGAAGGATGGTTAATGGGTGAAAAAGTAATTTATCATTCAACCGACAGAGGAGAAACTTGGAAAGAACAATTTAAGGTTGAAGCTGATGAAAAACTGGTAAGTATTTCATTTATTAACAATACAAGCGGGTGGGCGTTAAGCGAAGCTGGTAATGTTTATCATTATGGAATTGAATAAAAATAATTTTCGAATATGTTTCCCGTCCCGGCAGGAGTTGCTCCTGCCGACTTATAAATTTGCATTAAACCAGTTTGTTAATTAAAAACGCGAGTTACACAGGGAGACGGAAAAATGGCAAAGGAAAATGAAATGGATGGAAATAAAGAAAGTGTTAGGCACTAACCCACCCTAACCCTCCCTTTAACAAAAGGGAGAGAAATTTCCTCCCCTTTGCTAAAGGGGAGGACTAAGGAGGGGTTCGGAGAATATTAATGACAAAACACTAAAAGAACACCGCAGACATTTACGCAAAGCAATGACATTTTGCGAAAAGATAGTTTGGACACATTTACGAAAAAAGAAATTTAAAGTACGATTCTTACGCCAATACTCAATTGACAATTATATTATAGATTTTTATTGTCCTGAAATTAAACTTGCCATCGAAATTGACGGTGATGTTCATAATCTGCCGGAACAAAAGGAATACGATTTAACCCGCCAGAAATATTTAGAAAACTTCGGGGTAAGATTTATTAGAATTACAAATGAAGAATTACTTGGCAACCCGAATAAAGCATTTAAAAAGATTGAAAGGGGAATTGAGGGCTTATTTTTTGAAGTTGAAATGTAGTTTTATTTTTTTCTCCAAGGCGGGTTGCCGTAATAGAGATAAAAACTTTCTACTTTTTCGCGTGCCCAGGGGGTTTTTCGCAAAAATTTTAAGCTCGATTTTATTGAAGGTTCATATTGAAAGCAATTTATATCAATATGATTGCCAAGTTTTTCCCATCCGTAAAAATCAACAAGCTGTGTAAGCATCATTTCTAAAGTAACACCGTGCAGCGGGTTGTTTTTTTGTTTATTTGTATTTTCACTGCTTGTCATTAAAATATTCCAATAAGTTCTATAAAACCCTTTCAAAATTAGCACAAAGAGGCAGCAAATGCAATTTTTACAGTTTAGCTGCCACAAGATTTATCTCGAGGATTTTAAATAAACAGCTTAGCACAAACACAGCTTTGGCCAAATGTTAATATTTATTGGGACAAATTCCATTTGTTAATTTCCCTGATTTCTCAAACCCACGGCTTGAAAGCCGTGGCAATTGACTTTAGACAAAACAAAAAAAGCCTGCTTTTTGGGCAGGCTTTTTCTGAAATAATTTTATAATGTGATTATTGTTTTTCTTTTTGCGCCAGATAATTATTTACCGAAGCGGCTGCGTTTCTTCCTTCGTTTATAGCCCATACAACCAGCGATTGTCCGCGCCGCATATCGCCGGCAGCAAAAACACCGCTGCGCGATGTCATATAATCCGCACCGGTTTTTACATTTCCGCGGTTATCAAGTTCAACGCCTAACTGTTCAATAAGTCCGGTTTTAACAGGACCGGTAAATCCCATTGCCAGAATTACCATATCGGTTTCCAGCTTAAACTCCGAACCCGGTATTTCGTTCATCGGGCTTCTGCCGGTTAAAGGGTCTTTCGCTCCGAATTCGAGACGTATTCCGTGAAGTTTTTCAACTTTTCCGCTGCTGCCGGTAAGTTTTTTTGTAAGGACGGCAAACTCACGTTCGCAGCCTTCCTCGTGCGATGTCGAAATTCTTTCGATAAGTGCCCACTGAGGCCAGGGGTTATCGGGCTGGCGGGTTTTAGGAGGTTTAGGAAGAAGTTCAAAATTTCTTACAGATTTTGCTCCCTGCCTTATTGAAGTGCCGATGCAGTCCGAACCTGTATCTCCTCCGCCTATTACAATAACATTTTTACCCTTTGCAGATATCTTGTTATCTTTTTCGTTAAGAAGACCAAGGTTTATTCTGTTTTGCTGAGTCAGAAATTCCATTGCATAATAAACTCCTTCAAGTTCTCTTCCGGGTACTTCCAGATTACGCGGAGTTTCGGAACCGCCGCACAGAACTATAACATCAAATTCCTTAATAAGATTTTCGGCAGGAATATCTTTCCCTGCATTTACGCCGCACCGGAATTCAATTCCTTCTTCTTTCATAAGGTTGATACGGCGTTCAACAATTTTCTTTTCCAGTTTGAATTCAGGAATTCCGAATGTGAGCAATCCGCCCGGTTTTTCGTTTTTTTCGAATACGGTAACAAAATGCCCTTCTTTGTTTATCTGGTCGGCACAAGCAAGTCCCGAAGGCCCAGAACCTATTACAGCAACTTTAAACCCGGTGCGGAAAAGCGGGGGTTTCGGGGTTATCCAGCCTTCTTTATAAGCTCTTTCTATTATTGTTACTTCAATATTTTTAATAGATACTGCAGGTCTGTTTATAGCAAGCGTGCACGAATTTTCGCAAGGGGCGGGACAAACCCTTCCGGTAAATTCAGGAAAATTATTCGTCCGGTGAAGCCTGGTTATAGCTTCTTTCCATCTGCCTTTGTAAACAAGATCGTTCCAATCGGGTATAATATTGTTAATGGGGCATCCGCTTGAACAAAACGGAACTCCGCAATCCATGCATCTGGCACCTTGTTTTCTTATATCTTCTTCCGAAGGCAAAACTGTAAACTCGCCCCAGTGTTTAGTCCTTTCCGGCGCTTTTTGTTTTTCCAGCTCCTGTCTGTTATATTTTACAAAACCTCTAATTTCTCCCATGGGAATCCTCGTAACTTAAATTAAGACTTCAGTATTGTTTTCAATTTTATTTCTTTCCTCTTCGAGAACGCGGCGGTAATCTACGGGGAAAATCTTAACGAATTTTTTAATATATTTATCAAAATTATCAAGAATTTCGGATGCGGCTTGGCTGGTTGTATATCTCTTATGATTTTCCAGCATCGAGAGTATCTGCATTTTATCTTCATCGGATTCTGCAGGGAAAAGTTCAACCATTTCTAAATTGCATTTTGTGCTGAAATCGCCGTCGGTATCAAGTACGTAGGCAATTCCGCCGCTCATTCCGGCAGCAAAATTTCTTCCGGTTTTCCCTATTACTAAAACGCGTCCGCCTGTCATATATTCGCATCCGTGATCGCCTATTCCTTCTACAACTGCAACTGCACCGCTGTTACGCACTGCAAATCTTTCGCCTGCAATGCCGTTAAGATAAAGCTCGCCGGAAGTTGCACCGTAAAGAATCACGTTTCCTGCAATAATATTTTCCTGCGGTTTAAAAGCGGCATTTCTTGGAGGATAAACTATTACTTTACCGCCGCTTAATCCTTTAGCCACATAATCGTTTGCGTCTCCTTCAAGAACAAAAGTAACACCCTTTGCAAGGAATGCGCCGAAACTCTGACCGGCAGAACCATCAAAATCAACTTGAATGGTATCTTCCGGCAAACCCGCCTGACCGAATGTTTTGGCAATCCTTGATGAAAGCATTGCACCGGCGGTACGATTCGAATTATTTATTTTACAGCTAAAACTTACTTTTTTATTTTCGGAAAATGCTTTACGGCACGATTCTATAAGCCTGTAATCTAAAACATTATTTAAAAGATGATCTTGCTTTTCTGTATGTCTTAAAGGTGTGCGTGCCGGAACATCGGGTCTGTGAAGAACAGAAGAAAAATCGAGACCTTTGGCTTTCCAATGATTTTCAACCGGTCTTACATCAAGCAGATCAACTCTTCCTATTATATCATCAAATTTGCGGTAACCAAGCTGGGCAAGATATTCGCGAACTTCTTCGGCAATAAAAGTGAAAAAGTTGATTACGTGTTCAGGTTTACCTGCAAAATTCTTGCGCAGTTCGGGATCTTGCGTGGCAACTCCGACAGAACAGGTGTTATTATGACATTTACGCAGCATTATGCATCCCATCGAAATAAGCGCTGTTGTGGAAAATCCGAATTCATCTGCACCAAGCATTGCAGTAATTACAACATCGCGCCCGGTTTTTAGTTGTCCGTCTGCCTGCAGCTTTACGCGGTGGCGCAGATTATTCAATACTAATACTTGCTGAGCTTCCGAAATTCCAAGCTCCATCGGAAGTCCTGTATGCTTTATTGAAGTCAGAGGCGAAGCTCCTGTTCCGCCTTCGTAACCGCTTATTAAAATGTGGTCGGCTTTGCCTTTTGCAACACCAGCCGCAACTGTTCCAACTCCTATTTCTGAAACAAGTTTTACGCTTATTTCGGCTTCGGGATTGGAATTTTTTAAATCGAAAATCAGCTGCGATAAGTCTTCAATAGAGTAAATATCGTGATGCGGCGGAGGTGAGATTAAGCCTACGCCGGGAGTTGTATATCTTGTTTTAGCAATTTCCTTCGATACTTTATGTCCGGGGAGCTGTCCTCCTTCACCCGGTTTAGCGCCCTGCGCCATTTTAATTTGAAGCTGGTCGGCATTATTTAAATATTCAATTGTAACACCGAATCTGCCCTGTGCAATTTGTTTAATGCGGCTTCTTTTCCAGTCGCCGTTGCTTTCTTTAACAAAACGAGCAGGGTCTTCGCCGCCTTCGCCTGTGTTCGAAAAACCGCCGAGCCTGTTCATAGCAACAGCCAGAGTTTCGTGAGCTTCTTTTGAAATCGATCCGTAACTCATTGCTCCGGTAGCAAATCTTTTTACAATTTCACTGGCAGGTTCAACTTCTTCAATGGGAATTGGATTAAGTCTGTTGAATTCAAGCAGCCCGCGGATACTGGCAAGATTTGTAGATTGTTCGTTTACTATGCCTGAATATTCCTTAAATTTGCTGAAATCACCCGACCGCACCGATTGCTGTAAAAGTGCAATTGTAGCGGGGTTTATTTGATGATGTTCGCCGTCTTTCCTCCATTGGTAAAATCCGCCGGAATCAAGTTCACTTTCATATTTTTTATGAACCGGGAATGCATCGGAATGTTTAATCAGCATCTCCTCTGCAACTGTTTCAATTCCTATCCCTCCAAGTCTGCTTGGGGTTGATGTAAAATATTTCTCAATAAATTCTTCATTAAGTCCAACAGCCTCAAAAATCTGTGCTCCGCAGTAGGACTGGATAGTTGAAATTCCCATTTTTGAAATTATCTTTAACAAACCGTCCTTTGTTGATTTAATATAATTTTTTTCAGCTTTTTCGTACGAATCCAAACCATCGTAATGACTATTTTCCACTTCGTATTTAATTGTTTCGAATGCAAGATATGGATTTACCGCATTTGCTCCGTATCCGATTAAAACTGCAAAGTGGTGCATTTCGCGGGCTTCGCCGGATTCAATAACCAAGCTTACTTTTGTTCGCGTTCCTGTTTTAATAAGATGATGGTGCAAACCGGAGCAGGCAAGCAGCGAAGGCATAGGAACCAAATCGCTGTTTATATTTCTATCCGACAAAATCAGAATATTGGTCCCTTCTTTAACGGCTTCATCAGCCTGGCGGAAAAGTTTTTTTACGGCTTTCTTTAATCCTTTATTTCCGTGTTTCCTTTTAAAAACTATATCCAGTGTTTTAGATTTCAAACCTTCAAGGTCAAGATTTTTAATCTTTACAAGTTCTTTGTTAGTAATTACAGGTTTGTGAAGTCTTAATCTCCGGCAATGTTCTGGTGTTTCATCAAGCAGATTTCCTTCGGAACCGAGCAGAACTCTTTCGCTCATAACAATTTCTTCGCGTATCGGGTCGATTGGCGGATTTGTTACCTGAGCAAACAATTGCTTGAAATAATTGAATAAAGGCTGCGGTTTCCGGCTGAGGATAGCGATAGGTGTATCTGCACCCATCGAGCCTAAAGCTTCTTTTCCGTCTGTTGCCATAGGCTGCAAAAGAATTTTAATATCTTCCAATGTATAGCCGAAAGTTTTTTGCTTTTCTAAAAGAGAAATTTTACCATCTTGTTCCTGAATTTCCGGTTCAGGAAGCTCTGAAATATCTATCATATTTTGTTTCAGCCATTCGCCGTAAGGTTTTTTACTGGCATATTTATCTTTAATTTCTTCGTCTTTAATAATTCTTCCTTCCAAGGTATCAACAAGAAATATTTTACCTGGACGGAGCCTGTCCTTTACAACGATATTTTCAGCAGGAATATCCAGAACGCCGGTTTCGGAAGCCATTATAACATAATCGTCTTTTGTTATACAGTAACGCGACGGTCTCAGACCGTTTCTGTCCAGAACCGCGCCGATATATCTTCCGTCTGTAAAAGCAATTGAAGCGGGTCCGTCCCAAGGTTCTATTATGCACGAATGATATTCGTAAAATTCTTTTCTTTCCTTGCTCATTTGTTTGTGAGCCGGCCATGCTTCGGGTATCATCATCATCATTGCGTGGGGAAGTTCTCTTCCAGACATAACAAGCATTTCCAATGCATTATCGAAAGAGGCGGAATCGCTTCTTCCGTGAGCAATAACAGGAATGATTTTATGAACGTCGTCTCCGAAAATATCTCCCTTGAATTGTTTCTCGCGGGCGTGCATCCAGTTCTTGTTTCCGCGCAAAGTATTTATTTCTCCGTTGTGGGCAATCATACGGAAAGGATGAGCTAAAGCCCAGGTAGGGAAGGTATTTGTAGAATAACGCGAATGCACAAGTGCAATGGCTGTTTTCATTAATTCATCGGTAAGATCGGGAAAAAAGCGGTCGAGCTGTGTTGCCATTAATTGTCCCTTGTAAACAAGAGTTTTTGTAGTAAGGCTGCATATATAAAAATAAGTTTTATAGCTCAAAGCCGAGTTCATAACTGCAAGTCCGACTCGCTTTCTTATAACAAAAAGTTTTTTCTCGAAATCTTTCGGGTCGGTATTTTTTCCGCGCTGAATAAATACTTGTTTAAATAACGGTTGCGAAGCACGGGCAATTTTCCCGATATGCGAATTATCGAAAGGGACATCGCGCCAGCCTAAAAATAACTGTCCTTCTTCGCGCGTGATATGTTCAAACCAATTCTCAATTCTATTTCTGTCTTCCATAATATGAGGCAGAAAAACCATACCTGTGCCGTATTCTCCGAATTCCGGAAGTTCAATATCAATTTCGGCGCATCTTTTTTTTAAAAATTCGTGAGGCATTTGAATAAGGATTCCAGCTCCATCGCCTGTCAGTGGATCGCTTCCTACTGCTCCCCTGTGTTCCAAATTATCAAGAATTTGGATTCCCTTGCGGATGATTTCGTGTGATTTAATTCCTTTTATATTGGCAATAAATCCTACGCCGCAGCTGTCGTGTTCAAAATCGGGGTTATATAATCCTTGTTTTTCAGGCAAAAATTTTGTCTTCATATCAGACGAATCTCCATATTTCTTTATTGATTACCCGTTTTTTGTAGTTCAAAAAGGGTAATTAAAAAAACTTTCTTAAAGTTTATTTTATTTCTCAAATGAATTTGAATTCATCAAAGAACGTTATTTACTGGTCAGTTGTGTGAAAATTGGCAAAAAACATTTATTAACTTAATAAAGATAGAATATTATAGAAAATAAAGCAAGTAAGTTATAAAAATATTATTGTGTTAATATTAAAGTCGAATAACCAAAGTAACCTTATTTATTTTAAGTATTACCTCTATCTATCTATATTATTAAGTCCTGTATAAGAAATAAAATGTAAGAAAATACTGCATATATGCAATAATATACAAATATTGATTATCTAAAATAGTTTTGTTTCTGTTTTTTTACTCCCATACCTTCATATAAAAAATCGCTAACTTTTTTTCCGATTATGTAGTGCTTTAATACAAAATTCAGAAAATAAGGCTTAAAAATAATATATGATTTATATTGAGCAATAAAGTAAAACTGTTTTTTAAACAAAAGGGGAAAATCGAGTGCTTCCTTCTGAAATTCGGGACTTAATCTTTTATTTTCGGAACCCAAAATTTTACTGAATGTTTTTACAAAAATATCTTCGTTAATAAGACTGTTGAATTCACTTTTATAAGTAATCATAAATCTTCTAAGTTTCAGTAATTTTTCTTTACTGAGCATATAAATACCGCCGTAATAAGTAAAATGCTCGGCAGAGATTTCGATGTAAAAACCGGGCGATTCAAAATGCATTCTTCCCCCGTATGAAATTGCTGCGGATACATGTGTTTTATAAGGTGTTTTATCTTCCGAAAATCTGATGTCCCGATAAATTCTGTAAATCGCTTTTTTAATATCAGGGCAAAAATCAGGGTCTTCATCACGCACTAAATCAATCAGATCACAGGTAAAAACTGAAAACGGCAGTTTTACTAATTCTCGTATCTATCCTTATTGAGGGCAAACCATTCGCGGTTGTTGTTTTTCTCAAGTTCGTTAAGAAATTTGATCAGGTTTTCATCAAAATATTTCATAATACTCTATTTACGATTTTCTAAAATTTATGAATATTGTTTAACAATTTCTTGATATTATAATGTTACATTATTTAAATTGTACACGCATTAATTAAAGGATTTAGATATGATTTTGAATAAAAATTATGCAGTGTTTTTTCTTCTTTTTGTTTGCGGATTGTTTGCCCAGCCGGCTCGGCCAATGTTAAGTCAGTATGCCGAAGTTAAACAGAGGATTGGTTTAACTGATGTTTCTGTAAGCTATCACCGGCCAGGTGTAAAAAACCGCGAAATTTGGGGAAAACTTGTCCCTTATAATCAAATATGGCGGGCTGGTGCGAATAATGCTACTGTAGTTGAGTTTTCGGACGATGTGAAGGTTAACGGAGAGATTATTAAAGCAGGGAAGTATTCTTTTTTTGTAATTCCATCTTCCAAGTCTTTTAATGTAATTTTTAATTCGGAATGGGATCAGTGGGGAGCATTTTTTATAGATACAGCAAAAAATGTTTTGAATATTGAAGTGAAGCCGGAGAAAAGTTCATTTTGCGAATGGCTTACATATTGTTTTGACGATATAAATATTTACTCGGCAAAGCTTAAACTTAAATGGGAAAATCTGGCTGTTCCCATTTTGGTTGAAGCTTTTACGGATGAAGCAATGCTTAAACTTAATAACGATGCTTTAAATAATGCAATGATGCAGCACTATTACACGGCTGTTGCGTTTCTCGAAAATAAATCGAATCTTGATACTGCTCTTGTTTCAATTCAAAAATCAATAAACATTCAGGGTACTTTTGATAATTTAAAAGTAAAAGCTGAATTGCTTGCATTACAGGAAAAATGGAAAGAAGCTGTTGCCGCAGGTGAAAAAGCTATATCGGTTGCAGGGGAATCCTCGCCAAAGTTCTATGTTGAGCAATTTTCCGAAAAAGTTATTTCTTGGAAAAAAAAAACTAAATAAAAGTTCAAGTTTATATTTCAGCAGAGAATTAATATAAAAAAAAAGCACGGGGTGTCCGCGCTTTTTTTTAGTATATGTAACTTATTTAAGTCTTTACTTTTCTTTATTATAAAGCCAGGCAGAAATTCCGCCTTCTAGAAGTTTTACATTTTTATATCCTTGAGCTTTTAAAATTACAGCAGCCTCGTAACCACGTAAAGAAATTTTGCAATATGCAATTATTTCAGCATTCTTGTCTTCAGGAAGTTCATTTAATCGTTTACGCAAAGCTCCAAGCGGAATAAGATGTTCACCTATTCCGAGCCGGGTTTGTTCATACTCATCCGGTCCTCGGGTATCAAGTATAAACATTTTATCTCCGCGTTCAAGTTTTTCTTTTAATTCCATTGCCGATATTCCGTTAAAAAATCCTCTCATCTTGTTTTGCAGTATATGCGCTCCGGCAATACTGTGGTCTATTGCCAGCGAAAAAGGTGGGGCATAAGGAAGATCCGCGTTTACCATATCATCTATTGTTAGTCCTGCTTTTACAGCAACAGCCCAAATTGCAATTTGTTTGCTAACATCTCCGGGACCGAGGCATTGAGCTCCTAAAATTTTACCTGTTTTTTTATCGGCAAGTATTTTTGTAATAAGAAGTTTTCCGTTCATAAATCCTGGTTTATCGGGGCTTGCATTTATAACTTTTTCGTAATCAAAACCGTTTTCTTTTGCTTTAGTTTCGGATAACCCAGTAATGCCAACAGCATAATCGAAAATTTTGCATATGCCTGTCTGAATTGTTCCCGGGAAAGTGGCAACATTTCCGCAGATTGCATTTTCTCCGGCAACACGCCCCTCTAAATTGGCTAAATCCCCGTACGGAGCCAGCACATTTTTCCCGGTGATTAAATTTTTAATTTCGCAGCAATCACCCACGGCATAAATATCAGGATCGTTAGTCTGCATATATTCATTTACTTTAATTCCTCCGGCTGCACCGGTTTCTATTCCGGCTTCTTTAGCCAGACGTACATTCGGACGAACGCCGATAGCAACAACAGCAAGCTCGCAAGGTATTTCAATACCGTTTTGAAGTTTCACTCCTACCAGATTTCCATATTCTCCTATAAATTCTGCTACGCCGTTTTTTGTTATTACATTGGTTTTTGTTTTAAGATAATTTTCAACAAGTTTTGCCATATCCCAATCGAGAAATGTAAGCAACTGAGGCAGCAATTCAACAAGGGTTAATTCAATTCCGGCCAGGTGCAAAGCTTCAAGCGTTTCAATACCAATAAGTCCGCCCCCTATAACAATGGCTTTTCTAATTGTTCTTTCATCGCGGATTTTACGTAAAAAATCGGCATCCTGCATCGATTGTAAAGTTGTAATTCCCTTAAGATCAATTCCTCTTACCGGTGGCATATTTGCGGATGCACCTGTGGCAATAATGAGTTTATCATATTGCTGTGTTCCTGTTTCGCCGGTTAACAGATTTTTATATTCAATTGTTTTATTTTCGCGGACTATTTTTAAAACTTCTGTATTGTTTTTAGCCATAATTCCTTTCGCATTCCAATAAAAAACAGGATCACGGACAACTCCGGCAGGTGTGCATAATAATTTATTCCGGTCATCAAAAAATCCGCCCACATAATATGGATATCCGCAGGATGCCATTGAGAGTTCGTTTGATTTTTGGAATACTGTGATTTCCGCAAATTCGTCCATTCTTCGGGCGCGGGCAGCCGCTTTGGGTCCGGCAGCAGATCCGCCGATAATAATAATTTTTTTATTACTCATAACAGCCTCCTTTTAGAAATTAATGATATTTCCTGTTTTTAAGTGATTTATGCCGAATTCGATAAAAAAAGCAGATAAAGCGGGTAATTCGGTGCAGTGCGATGGAATAATTTGCGATGGGTTTTCATTTTTCAGATATTCAATAGTTTCAGCTGTTTGCTTATTGTTAAATTTTAAGTGAAAACCGCCGATAACTGAATTAATTTTATTTATTCCTGTTACTTTTTTGGCATATTCGCAAATATTGCAAATACCCGAATGAGCGCATCCTGATACAATTATAAGCTGATTATTTTTTATTACTGCAAGTGCCGAATCATCAATAACAAAATCTTCTTCACCTTTTTCATCCTTAAAAGTTGTTGTTTTTGATTCAAAACTGTTTAGTCGGGGAATTTCTCCGAGGAAAACAATTTTATCCGATATAAAATGCGGTTCGCGGTAAGTAATAAGATTAAACTTGCTTTCAAGTTCTTCTTTAATTAATGCCAAACCGATGTTAGTTTTTCCGTTTTTTCTGAATCGTTTAATAAATGCATCAGGATGAGTTAATAAAGTCTTATTAGAAATATATCTCAATCCGTCGCCATGATCCCAATGCCCGTGACTTAATACAATTAAATCTGCTTTTTCGGCAATATCAATTTTTAATTTTTCAGCATTTCTAAGGAAAAGGTCGCTGTGCCCGGTATCAAACAGAATATTCATTCCGTCATATTCTATAAAATAGGATAATCCGTGTTCTGCGCCGAAAATGCTGCCCGCAGTGTTTTCTGTAAGTACTGTAAGTTTCATAAATAACTTACCTTTTTAGATTCAAACTTATTATATTCTTTTATCTTTTGCCAGATTTGTTTTATGTTTTCTGAAATTTCATTTTCAGGAGAATACTCTACAATAGTTTTTCCGGCAACTACTGATTCAACCATAATCGGGTCGAATTGTATTTTTCCGAGAAGGGGGACTTGATTTTCCGAAAGATATAATTCTATAGCGTGGCTAACTTCGGGATTAAGATCATACTTGTTAATAACTGCAACGATTGGAATACTACAAGTGCGTATCAATTCAATAAGACGGCTTGCATCGTGAAGTCCCGATTTTGAAGGTTCAATAACCACAATTACCAGATTTGTGCCTGTAACCGCTGCTATTACCGGGCATCCAATTCCCGGCGAACCATCGTTTAAAATATAATCTGCTTTTAATTCTTTAGCCAATTCTTTTGCTTTGGTTCTTACTTGTGTAACCAATTTTCCTGAGTTTTCTTCACCGGGACCCATATAAGCATGCACAAGTTTACCAAAACGGGTATCGGAAACATACCAAAAATTATTGATGCTTTTTTCTGAAGTTATAGCGTGAAAAGGGCACAGCCTTTCGCAAAGCCGGCAGCCTTCGCATAAGAATTCATTAATTTCGTAATGCCCTTCATCATTCTGATAAATAGCTCCAAAACGGCAATTGCTGAAACATAATCCGCAGTCGGAGCACTTTTCTTCGTCTATATGTGCTGTCCACGAACCGTGAAATGTATGTTTTTCTTGTATTTTAGGATTAAAAATTAAATGGAGATCGGCAGCGTCAACATCATTATCGCAAAAAACCGCATTTTCGGCAACAGACGCTAATGCTGCTGTTAAACTAGTTTTTCCTGTACCGCCTTTTCCACTGAGTACTGTAATTTCAAACATTATTAAACCTCGCAATTATTTTATTAACAAGATCAACATAAATTTTTGAAATATTTTCGGGAACATTATTAAGTAAATTTCCTGAAGCATATTTTCCTGCATAATCTTTATCAAAAGGTATTTCAGCAAGCAATTCAATATTTTCTTTTTTAAGATAATCGTAAACTTCCAAATTTCCCAGACCTGCCTTATTGATTATAACTCCGAAAGGTTTTTCTATTTTTCGCAATAAATCGATCATTAATTTCATATCATGCAACCCAAAAGGAGTAGGTTCTGTAACAAGTAAAATGTAATCCGAATCAGTAACTGTGGCTACAACCGGACAGCTTGTTCCCGGCGGGGCATCAAAAATTATTATTTCATTTTCGCCGTTGATACCGGGTTTCATCTTCTTTATTACCATTGTTTGCATTGCTGAACCGATTTTAAGTTTTCCCTCTGTTAAACCGTTGCCGATTCCAATATCGTAGTTTGTGATATTTCCTATCATATTTTGAACTTCGGTTATTGCGCCATGCTCGCAGGCAAAGGTGCAGGCTCCGCAGGAATGACACATATTTGCATTTATTTCGGCAAATTTTGCCGGAGGAATTACAACAATTGCATTGAATTCACAATATGATACACATTTCCGGCAAAAACGGCATTTTTCCTCATTTATTACAGGAATTGTTTGAAAAACTTTTTCTGTACTTTTTATTGCAGCTTGCGGAAAAAAAATCAAATCGTTAGGCTCCTCAACATCACAATCAACCAATACTGTTTTTGATGTATAAATTTCAGTTATTTTTGTAAATAGATTTACGGAAACAGTTGTTTTGCCGGTACCGCCTTTACCGCTGGCAACTGCAATTTTAAAAACTTTTTTCATAATACTTTTTTCCTGTTATAACTAAATCTCCTATATTTACCTTCAGCATATTTGCAATAGGTTTGCATTTTGCCATTAGCAAAAAGTAAATATTTTTTTCTTTGTTTGTGTACAACCCTTCAAAATTGCCCATACCTTTTGAAATTACCAGATCAGCTTTGTAAAATATTTCTAAAAATTCATCGGAACAATATTCTAAAAGCGTAGAAGGAGCATCGTATCCGTTTGAAATGATTTTGCAGATATTGTTCATTCCGGTCTGTACAGCATCTTGAAAAGTAACATCATTAATTACCGGTTCGCCTCTTACGACAAAAAAAACATCAGGGTGTTTTATTGTTTCAATAAAAATCCTGTCAAATACAATTTCTCCGGAATTATCTCCGAGATACAAAACATTTTTTGCTTTTTTTATTTGTTCAAATAATTCTTCACTGTCATCAATAGCAAGAGGTTTTTCAAGATTATTTTTAATCAGATCTGTAATATTCCCGTTAACGCTTTTTGCACCGTAATCTATTACATTCCCGGCTATTGCAAGCTTTGCAGAGCAGAGAAGAGGATTACTGCTTTTCTCGATATACATTTTCCAATTTTCGTATTCGCTTAAAATTAGATTGTTGGTAAACATTTTTTCTTCGGAATACGGATCGGGATTATTTAATTTTTTACGGACAAGCCTGTGGATTTTAGCTGCCAGATAAGGATTATCCGTATTTGCGTTTTCTTTAAGCAAAATTTGCGTTTCATTTAATAGCTCATTGGCAGAGTTACTTAAAGGTTTAAACTTTTCTATCAGTTTTTTTACTGTACTAGTATGGCAGCTGTAACATTCATGCTGCATATTAATGATCGCAATAATTAGCGTTTAAAGATAAAGTATTATTTATAAGACCTTCAGCCAATTTTTCTGGTTCAAGTTTTGGTGCGCCTACAAAAACATTTACCTTATTCTGGTTGAACAATTCAATTGCTCTTTGTCCCATACCGCCTGCAATAACATCGGTTACGCCTTTTTCTGCCAGCCAAGGAGGTAAAAGTCCTGGTTGATGTGGCGGGGCATCAGTTTCATTTATTGAAGAAATTTTACCATTTTCAATGTCTAACAAAGTAAATTGCTGACAATGTCCGAAATGTTCATCTAAAAGACCATTGCTTGTAGGGATTGCTATTCGTTTTTTCATAAATGTTTATCCTAAAATAGTTTAATAATAAAACTGAACCTGATGTCAAAATAGGAAGCGAAAATCAGTTTTCAGGTTCAGTTTTTTCTGATTTAATCAGGCTCTGCCGCGTCCCATTCCTCTACCGCCGGCACGACCTCTTCCTCCTCCGCCTCTGCCGCGTCCCATTCCCAAACCTCTTCCGTAAGTCTGGTTTTGGTCGGAACCCTGCTGCTCATCAGTTTCGGTATTTTTGTTTTTGGGGTTGCATCTTCCCATTCCTCTTCCTGTCCGTGGTCCTTCACCCTGCGGACCGGTTCTATCTAATCCAGGCATAAATCGCCTCCTTATTTTTGTTAATATTCTGCGCCAGTTTAGCGCCATTATTATCCTTTTAATTTACTGATAATTGTTTCAATGGAACTGGAATCGTTTGAAAGTATTACCATTTGAATATTAAACTTATTTAAGTACTCTTTAGCTTTCGGACCAAAATCTCCTGAAATTACTTTTGCTACTCCAAGCTCAGCCATTTTTTCTGAAGCTTTTATTCCTGCTCCTCCGCTTAGGTTTGCACAATCGTTCTCAAAAAATTCAGTGTTGCCGGTTTCATCATCAATTACACAAAACCAGGCTGCTCTTCCAAAACGCAGATCGAACTGAGCTGAAGTTCCATTTCCTTTTGATGTTATTGCTGTTTTCATATTATATCTTTAACTTGTTTAAGAAATCAATTTTATCCGATTTACAAACTGGGCATTTTTGTTCGGTTAAGTTTGAAGGCATAGTGAATTTTGCGCTGCAATTATGGCAAAACAACCAGTCGTTATCTAAAACTGCATTCCCGAAAACTGTTTTAATTTCGCGGGTTTCAACAAGCGCCGAAGCTATTTTACGGCGTGCGCTTTCGTAAATGCGGGCAAATGTAGCTCGTGATACTCCCATAAGTTCGCAGGCTTCTTCATGTTTTAAAAGATCGTAATCTGCAAGTTTAATCGCTTCGTACTCCTCATAGAATAATGATATGTGTTCAGCTGATTCCCCGACAGTTCCATAAGGTTTGTAGCCTTGAAAACCAGGCGGGGCAACTATTCTTCTATGTCTTCTTCTTCTTGGCATAAATAACTCAGCACAAATATAATGAGAATATTCTCATAATGCAATAATAAATTTTGTTATTAAAAAACAATTTCTTCTATTTTCCCGCTATACATTTTATTATCAGTCATATTCATAATTACACATTTTTGCGAGGCATTAAAAACAGTGTTAGTTCCGACTTTAATTTCGGCATTAAAAACATATATTCCGCGATTAATGCTTTGCAATTGCATATATCCAATAGGTTTATCGAATAGTTTTATTTGTTTTTTGTATTTCATTTCGCAGGAGGCAACAACGAGATAATAATTATTTGCAAGAAGTTTCTGCAGACTGCATATTTCCGAAAAACATTTAATTCGTAAATCTTCCAGCCAGCGTACATAAACAATATTGTTTAAATGACCCGCAATGTCAATATCGTAGGTGTTTACTTTAAATGGAATTTCGATACTTATTATTTTTGCTGCATTATGCATATAATTTTCCTTCTATTAGAAAACCAGAATTTAAACTGCATTCTATCTTTTTAATAACAAAAGAATTATTATTTAATATTTTTAGTAATTGATTATTATCTAATTTGCCTCTGGAATGAATATTTCCGTAACGCTGTTTATAAATTTCATCCATAATATTAAAACCTGAAAGATTAAAATCTGCTATAAGCATTTTACCTTTTCCTGAATAAATGCGGAATAATTCTATTAAACATTTTAAAGGGTTTTCCAATTCGTGGATTGTGTTGAGGCAAATTATATTATCAACAGAATCATTGTAGAAAGGAATATTTTCCATATTCAGCTGCACAAATAAAATTTTATTCAGATATTCTTTTGTAATTCGCTTTTCGCTTTCTTCTTTCATTTTATAGTTGAAATCGCCCGTAATCACTTTGTAACCTAACCGCGATAAAACAGAGGAAGCTCTTCCGGTACCTGTTGCTAAATCGAGAATGTAATTATTGAAATTGAAGTTTGCAAATTCTATCATTTTCAAGTATTCTTCAAATAAATCATATCCCGATTTATTAAGGATTACATCGGTATCAGTTTTGGGAATAATGTTGTCCTGTTTCAAATTATCATTTCTCCAAAAAAAAAGAATTAAAATTATTCCCCTAATTTATATATTGATAATACAGTTAAACAAATCAGGGATTAAAGGTTGAAAAGTACTATTACGGCTAAATCAACCTATGCAAGCTCTAATCATCCAGATTTCTTTTTCTAACCAGGCAATATTATCATCTGCAATATTGGATGTGGGAATATCATTTCCCTCACCGGCAAGAGAGGATATCTCTTTGTATTGAATGTTAAGAAATTCGAAATCGGATAAAACAGAGCTTAACACATATTTCCCATCAAATGAATTCTCTGACTCTTCTTTTAAAGTCGATTTTTTTAAGTATTCTTGCAACGTAGCTGAAGGTTTGCCGCCTATCTGAATAATTCTCTCGGCTACCTTGTCAAATTGTTCTGCAATATAATCGTAATAAGCTTCGGTTTGTTCGTGAACTGGTTTAAACATACTTCCTTTAACATTCCAATGATAGTTATGAAGTTTTACATATAAAATTTGAAGATCAGCAAGGTTTTTGTTTAGTAAATTAATTAGTTTAGTGTTCATAAAATTTATCCTTATTTTTTTGTAATACAACTATGAATATCATTTTTTCAATATTCTCACAAAAAAATGTTCATCAGAATATTCAACCATCTTAATAATATTATTGTTTATTAAATTTTCTGCTAAAGACCATCCGGCACCCGCTTTTATTAAAAAATTTTCCATTGCATCTTTCCGCATCGGATGAACGGAAAGAATGCTTAATAATTCTTGTTCTGCTTCGGAAGAAAAACTAAAATTAAGTCCTTCATTAGATGAAATAATTTCAACATTCTTTAATAAATTGTTATAAATTTGAAAAGCTTCGTTTAATTTTTCTTCGGAAGGCGGATAAACTGCATCTTCTGCCGGAGGTCTTGTAGGTACTAGAATATATGATTTGCTTGCATGAATTTTTTCAATCATTCGTGATGTGTCGATAAGGTTTTGGTTAAAGTCGTTTACATTCTTTACAAGCATAGTTTCAGTTACAAGGGTTCCTTTAAAATTTTTCGAGAAATCAGAAATTCCGTTTAAAATATCGGGCAGTTTTAATCTGCGATTAGGCCGGTCAATTTTATGCCAAATATGTTCATCAACCGTGTCAACCTTTACCGAAACCCAGTCTGCGTTGCTTAAATCATCTCTTACTTTTTCATCCCACAGCAAAGAAGAATTTGTAATAACTGCAATTTTAATATTTAACTTTTTTAATAATAAAATTGTTTTTCCAAGCGATATATCTAAAGTAGGTTCACCATCGGGAACAAAAGTAAGATAATCAATAGTTTCATTCTTTTTATTAAGTTCTTTTACTTTATCAATAACTTCTCGAAAGATTTGTTCAGGGGGATAAAATTCCTTCCGTTGAACAGACATTGTGTTTGTTTTACCGATTTGGCAGTAAATGCAGGAATAGCTGCAAATCTTTGGCGGAATATTATTTATTCCTAAAGATCTGCCTAAACGTCTTGATGGTATCGGTCCGAATGTTATCATTTTTATTATCTCACAATTTTTGCGAACCCGAATAAATTTCTTCGGCTTTAATTGCAGCTACAGCATTTCCAGATAATTTTTTAGGATTCCATTTTTTCATATCATCAAATAAACTGCCCGATTTGTGATACTCAATATTACCTTTAATCTGATAGGATTTTCGTTCATTAGTAATAAAAAGAACAGAGCCTTTGCTGCCATTTAATATGTTATTTTTTGTTTTATCAAAATGATTATCTGCCACTAAAATAGTTTCATCATCATAAATTGCAACACAAGTGACATAAATAGAATTGGGTACTCCGTTTTTATCCACGGTTGAAAAGACTATAGGTCATTCTCTTTTTTTCCATTCATTGCGAACAAACTGAGGGATTTTTGTCATAGTTATCTCTTATTTTTTATTTAATATTATTTGTAAAATTATACTCAATATCACAAGCAATATTTTTCATAGCTTTCGATACATCGGAATCAGGTTTTTCTAACAAAATTGGTTTTCCATTATCTCCTAATTTTCTGGCATCTATATCAATTGGTATAGAACCGAGGAAAGGTAAATTGTATTTTTCAGCAAGTTGTTTTCCGCCTCCTGTACCAAAAATATCAATAGCGTTTTTACAATGCGGACAAATAAAGCCTGCCATGTTTTCAACAATTCCAATGTGTTTGATTTCTAATTTTTTTGCCATATTTACAGCTCTTTCAGCATCCATTACCGAAACTTCCTGAGGTGTAGTTACAACAACAGCATAATCTGGTTTCATCTGTTGGGCAATGGTTAATATTTCATCTCCAGTGCCGGGCGGCAAATCAGCAATTAAATAATCAAGTTCGCCCCAAATTACATCCGATAAAAATTGATTAATAACTTTTGAGCGCATTGGTCCGCGCCAAATTAAAGCTTGACCATTTTTTATCATGCTTGCCATCGAAATAATCTTTGTTCCGTATTTTTCAAAAGGAATTATTTGAGTATCAAGCACAATTAAATCGTCATTAATACCTAACATTTTGGGTACGTTAGGTCCGGTTATATCAGCATCTAGTATACCCGTTAAAAAACCTTCGCTTTGAAGCGAATACGCAAGGTTAACGCTTACAGTTGTTTTTCCTACACCGCCTTTGCCGCTGAACACAACAATTTTATGTTTAATCTTCGAAAGACTTTCTTCAATTTTAATTGCTTGATCTGAAAGATTAGAATTATTTTCATTGTTGTTCATGATAACTTCTCAAGTTATAAAAAAAAATTGTTTTAATATAATGAGAATATTCTCATATATCAAGACCTTTGCAAATAAATTATTAACTAAAATCTGCTATTAGAGAAAAATATTTAATGACCGTCATTAGGAAATATCACTGCTAACTAATTGGATTATACCATCTTACACTTAATAAAAATATGACTTTTTCGCTGATTTATTTCAAGAAAATATTCTAATCTGTATTTTAATTACCACTTGAATCTAAAGGTTTAATAATTGGTTTAATTTTCTAATGACGGATTTGGGATTAATTGAAGCAAAATGAATTTAAGAAAAGTTTTGAAAATCGTATTGATAAAAAGATGATAATTCTTTGAAGGAATAAAATTATATTTATAAAGTCCGACTTTGTCATAATCGGACTTTTATTAAATCTTTGTTTCCTTATCTTTCCAAGCCGAAAATAAAAAGCAGCCGAAAAGTAACAGGTTCCTGAACGGCCCATACATTTCGTTGATTTCTATCGACCAATGTAATAGAATTATTAGTAAGTTCGGTGCTTTTTTCAAGCAGGTAAGCAAGCGGAAGCTGCATCGATGCAATTGTCTGGATAGGTCCCCATCCGTAAGCAAAACCGATAGAACCGGTCATCCAAGTTTCGTTTTTATAATCATCACGTTTATGCGATCTCTGAAATTCGTAAGAACTGCCGCCTGCAGGAATTACAGACTGACCGTACTCTTTAGTAATGAAACTGTATTTACGCAAAAGAGTTAGTGTTGTAAGAAGATTAAGTCTTCCATAAATGTTTATTGAAGAATATGCTTCAAATCCTGTTGCTAAAAAGAAGTAATTGCCTTGCGAAAAAGTTTCCCAAGATGGTGAAAAACCGTCATCAGAAGGAGAGGAATTACGGATAACATCTTGTTGGTTTGCTCCTAAAGAGCTGTTCCAGCGCGGGGAAACATTTTTCATAGTTGTATACGATGCTTCAAATAAAACGCCTAAATCAAAATTGTTTTTATCGAATTTATAATTTAACCAGGGATTGATCTCAATTGTATATTCGTTCTGTGCATCTGTTCTTAAAGGATCGCTTTCAAGTTCTTTATTTGTGCTGACTCTGTTTTCGTTGTGACTGGCGTATTGCCCGAAGAACAAAAGCCCCATATCAAGATCGCCGAATTTCCAGAATCTGATTTTAGAATAAGCTCTTATCAGATCAATATCAATTTCATTTTCGTAACGTGAATCGGTAATATATTGTCCTATAAAGTTTTCATATCTGTCGCCAGGTGCTCCAGATTGCCAGAAAAATTCTTTACCCTGTTCATCTATTTTTCTGTAACGAATACCCGTTTTGTATTTACCGTCTCCATGTTCGTAGCTTAGTTGAACATCAAGCTGTCCGCCCTTATATAAGGTATAATCGGGCAGATACCACGCGTCAAAGTTCTGGTGTTCCATACCGAAAATGTGATTGCAGGGAGAGGTTGTCCAGCCCCAAGTAATGCGATTAGAGGAAATTTCCCGTCCGTTTTGTGTGAATTTAATGAACGAGTTTGGTGCTTTAGAATCTTTTGACTGATATTGAATTTTTAATCCAAACGGATTATCAAAAAGATAATTAGCATAAATCAGCTGAACATCATAATTCCTTCTCTCAGCTTCTGTACCAGCTGTTACTGGAACAAGCTCTAAAGACTCGTTGTTTCGAACAATACCTTCGGCTTCAAGCTCCATATCAATGCGGTTTGTCCCAAGTTCGAAGTAAATTTTTCCTAAATCTTCACCGAAATCCCATATTCCTCCTGCGCTGTATCGTGTATCATACGCATAAGAAGAAACTTTCATATACGAATAAATATTTTTCGGGTCGCCTGTATATCCATTCGGAACCGGAAAAGCAAAGTCGGTATAGTTGCTTTGATATGTTTCATCTGGCATATTCGATATATCGGTAATATCACCTTGCCATGGTAAAGTTTTCGGACAAGTGTATACAAAAAATCCTTTTTTAGGCCATTTTAAAATATCGTGAGGATATGCAAAAATTGTATAATAGTAGTTGCTTCCTACAGTAAAATTAGGATTAGCGTATATTTTAAAAACAACAAATAAAAGTAAAGTCACAACTAAAAGTTTTTTCATAATAGCTCCATTTTAATTTTAGAAATACAAATTTTTAACGTCTGTAAAAATAAATCACTTTTGACAATGAACAAATAAAATATTGTACCAAAATTAAAAAAAAGAAATTATTTAAAATTATATGAAGATTTAACAAAAATAGTGAGATTATAAAAAATATCTAAGATAAATACCTGCAAACAAGAAGCATTTCAGTAGCAATTTGTTTACATCTTTCATCGTACATTTTTTCTTCGTCATGCGTGTCGTCAAACTTTTTTGGGTCTTCGTAGCGGATAGGGAAACGGGCATCTGCTCCAAAAACTACGGGACAATTTTCATCGGCATCGGAGCACGTTATTATTGCAGCGTAATTTTTTTGCGGATTGAAAGGATTGTTATAAGTTTTTGAAAAGCATTTTATGGGTTTTAAATCTTCGGAATATTGAACAAAATAAACCGGGTTTTCAGATTTATCCTTTTTAGTAATATCGAAACCTGCTTTTTGTAAAGCTTTTACAGCGCGTGGATTAAATGCAGTTGCTTCAGTTCCGCCGGAAAAACAGTGTACTTTTTTAATTCCATAAAATGAGGCTGTTGTTTGCATCCAAATTTGCGCAAAATGACTTCTGCGGGAATTGTGGGTGCAGATAAAGGTTATATTCACAACTTCGCTTTTTTTTAACTTTTGAGAAATGTATTCGGAAAATTCCTTTAATAAAATTATTCTTTTTTCAGGAATTAATTTGAAAGAATTTTCGCAATCTTTTAAGTATGAAGAGATGCTTCGATATAAATTCATTTTTATCCTTTCACTATAAATTATTAATTTCGAATTTTTTATTCTTAAGGTATTTTTCCATAATTATAGCAATTACAATAAAAACCGGGATGCTGATTATTGTCCGCAGTAACGAAAATTTTACACCGAGAAAACTGATTTCGAAGGTAAGCATTGGCAATTTAAGAGATGAAAATGCGCCAAGATAAATAAACACATTTTTAATACTGCATCCCTTTTTCCAAAGCATATAGGCAACGGGAAAAGCCCCGTATAGCGGACCTGCCTGAAGCATCGCAAGAAAAATAACAATTAACGAACCTTTAATTCCTGAAAATTCACCAACGTGCTTGGCTACTGTTTCCTTAGGAACCCAAACATCAAACAGCCCTATTATTATAAACAACAAAGGTAAAAATGAAAGCATTTCTATCAGGAAATCGGCAAAGTTATTTTTTGTAATTTCAATTACTGGCTGGTAATCAATGGAAAAAGAAATAACTGCAATGATAGTGAAAATAGTTATTACAGAAATATCGAAAAGATTTTTTTTAATAAACATTTTCATATGATATTCCAGAATAAACCAATTAGAATTCCAATAATTAATGCTCCAGCCAGACTGAGTATATTTCTTAACAACGCAACATTAAAACCGAAAAATTTCCGTTCGATAGGGAATGTAATAATGCCGACCATCATTAAAGTTGTTATAAATACTGCAATAACCGGATATCCAACGCCGCTTTTAACAAGATAACCGCAGACTGGATAAGCGATAAAACCGGGAACCAGAGCAATCGAGCCAATTAAAGCCGCAAAAACATAACCGGTAATTCCGGAACTTTCTCCAAAATATTCCAGCATAACTTCGTTTGGAATTAAGTATAGAATAACGCTTATTATTATTATTACCGAAAGGATTGTCGGTAATAATTTAAGGAACATCGTCATCCCTTTTTTAATGCCTGATAAGGTTTTTTTTCTATCTGAAACGAAAGATGCAATTAAACAAAGCAGGCAAAAAGTTATTAAAATTATCATTTTGTTTAAAAATATTTTAGAAAGTTGTGTAAATTAAATAAATACCGCCAAGTATTACAAGAATTCCGCAAATGCGTTTAATCCAAATTATAGAGACTGAGTTTTCAGTCCAGTTCAAATACTGTTGAACCTTTCCGGCAAGAGTTCCGGCGATAACGATAACAGCACAATGACCAATTCCAAATGCAGCCAATAATAAAATTGAGTAAAAGTAATCTGTTTGAGCGGTTTGAAATACAACTCCAAGAACTGGAGCCATGTATGCGAAAGTGCAAGGACCGAGTGCAATTCCGAAAATTAAACCCAAAATTAAAGCTGCCAATAAACCTTTAGAGTTTGTTTTTTTCAGTCCGGCTGTGTTCCAGTCGAGTTTAATAATATCAAGGAGATACAACCCGACAACAAAAAATATTGCTGCAACAAAATAGTTTCCGTAAACGCCAACATCACCCATTAATCTGCCAAGCGATGCAGTAATAAAACCAATCAGTGCAATTGTAAGTAAAATGCCGAGCGAAAATATCAGTGAAATATTGAAAGTTCTGCCGGTTGAAATTTTTCCCTGCGAGGAAATATACCCGACTACAAGCGGAATACTTGAAAGATGGCATGGCGAAAGAAGAATTGATAAAACACCCCAGCCGAAAGAAGCGGAAATTGCCAGCCAGATTGAACCGGTTAAAGCGTTATATAATATTGTAAATAATTCATCTATCATAAAAATCCTTTTTTGTGTAACTCTGTGTAATGTATTTAGGAACACAGAGTTTCCCAGAGTACTCACAGAGTTTCACAAGAGTTTTTATAAAATGAATCTTCTAATTCCGGTTTTTAATGATTTGACATTAAAATTAATTAGAAGTCCAACTTTATGTTTAGAAAATCTTAAATATGTCAAAACTTGGGCTTCATGAACTTCGTTTATCGCTTCAATAGCTTTTAGCTCAACAATAATTTTGTTTTCAACCAAAATATCTATTCTATAACCGCAATCGAGTTTTGAATCTTTGTAAACTACTGGAACAGCTACTTGTCTATCAACTTTTAATCCTCTTAGTTTCAGTTCAGATAATAGACATTCTTCATAAGCAGATTCCAGCATTCCGGGACCGAGAAATGAATGAACTTCCATTGCAGCCCCAATTATTTCTTGCGATAATTCCTGAAAGAGATACTCACTCATAAGTATTTCCCTTATATATTAGTTTTTTCTGTGTTACTCAGTGAACCCTCATTGTAACTCTGAGTTATGTTTTTATGAAAACTGAATTACACACGAGTTTATTTTGCTTTCTGTTTCAATCCTTTGGCTTCCAAAAGTTTCACAATTTCTGCTTCGGGATAAAAACCTTCGTGTCGTGAAAATTCTTTACCGTTTTCGTCTAAAAATACCTGCGTTGGAATTAATTTAATTTTATACTGTTCGCCATATTTTTTTTGATCCTCTTTCCACACATCATAAAAAACTACTTTCACCTGGTCGCCGAATTTCTCTTCAACGGCTTTCATTACAGGCTGCATCATCTTACAAGGAATACAATTTACCGAGCCTAGCTCAACAAATGTTACTTTAGGTTTTTTAGCTTCTTCCTTTTTATCGGTTTTAGCAGTTTGCGCTGTTACCGGGAAAGCAAACAAGAACAAAACGAAAAATAATAATTTCATTTTCACATTAAACTCCTTTTAACCAGTTTACAATTTGTTCATCTTTTGGAATTATTCCAACGGATTTAACAGTTTCATTAATTACTAATCCGGGAGTCATCATAATTCCGTAATTCATTATATCATTAATGTCAGTAACCTTTGTGAACTCAGCCTCAATGTTATTTGAAGCAGCAATTTCTTTAACCTTTTGCTCAAGCGTCTGGCATTTTTTGCATCCTGTGCCAAGGATTTTTACTGAAACCATATTTACCTCATTAAATTAAAAAAATAATTAAAACCACGTTCCATAAATAAGTCCGCTAATTGTTGCCATTATTATAACAAGCGATACATAAACAACTGTTTTCTGAGTACCGATTACACTCCGTATTACAAGCATGTTTGGCAATGATAAAGCAGGACCGGCGAGCAGTAAAGCAAGAGCAGGACCTTTTCCCATTCCGCTGTTCAGAAGACCTTGAATTATAGGAATTTCGGTTAATGTTGCAAAATACATAAAAGCGCCTGTAATTGATGCAAAAAAGTTAGAAAACAAAGAATTTCCTCCAACAAGCGCAGCAATCCATTCGTTCGGAATTATACCGCCGCTGCCTTCAACTGAACCGAGTAAAAATCCGGCAACCAAAACTCCGGCTCCAAGTAACGGCATAATTTGCTTTGCAAATCCCCAAGTTTCGCCAAGCCATTGATTGGGTTCATCCTTCGAAAGCGAGAGTGAAACCGTTGTTACAATTACTGCAGTAACAAAAGGAATTAAAGGATTGCTGTAAAAGAAAATTGCCGCGAGCAGAACGGTAATAGTTCCTAAAAGCACATATAGTTTTTTTACCTTTATAATGAACATCATTGAAAGAGCAAAACCGATTCCAATCAAACCGGTTAAAAACCATTTACTTGCGAACATTAAATACCAAAATCCTTCAGTAGCTTCTGCCGGCTTACCCCAGTTTGCAAAAACAAGGATTGCAACCAAAATAAAAAAGTGAAGGGATGTTTGCCATAACGGACGATCTTCTTTAATATCAGGCATAGCCATCTGTGCATCCGCTTTTGCTTTTTCTTCTTTACGATAAATGAAGGACATTATCAAACCGATAACAACGCTGAAAGAAACGGCACCGATAATTCTGGCAATCCCAAGTTCAATTCCTAAAATTCTTGCTGTTAAAATAATTGCAAGGATATTTATTGCTGGTCCTGAATATAGGAATGCAATTGCTGGTCCTAATCCTGCTCCTCTTTTATGAATGCTTGAAAAAAGCGGAAGTATTGTGCAGGAGCATACAGCGAGAATTGTTCCGGAAAATGCAGCAACTAAATAAGCTAGCCATTTTTTAGCTTTTGCCCCGAAGTATTTTACAACCGCAGCCTGACTGACAAATACAGAAATTACTCCTGCTATAAAAAATGCCGGAACAAGACAAAGTAAAACGTGTTCCTGCGCGTACCATTTTGCCAGCGCAAATGAATCGATTATTGCATTTTTAAATTTATCAGATTCAATTGGCATATAGTATGCAAATACAAAAAAACCAAGTATCCATAAAAAAGGTTTGTATTGTTCTTTCCAGTTCATTTTTATCTCAGGATGCAATTAAATTTTACAGAAATCTGGTTAGCTGCATTTTCTATTACTTGCTGCGTAATTTCGGTTTTACCTTTTTCAACATTAAAATCAGTCGTTATAAAATGTTCAAAAGGCAGCCCGTGATTTTCAAATATCTTCTTACCGCAGGAAACATTGCAACCATCAATTACAATATTTTTTTCTGCGCATTTTGCCGATTCGATAAATCCAGATAAATCCGCTCCAACGGCTGCAAGACAAGTCATTTTACCGTAATTTTCTTTCATCAATTTTCTGGCAACGCTGTCTGCCAAATATCCTGTGTTTGCTGCTCCCGAACAGGAATAAATCAAATTAAGTTTGTCGCTTCCGCAACTGCAACATTCTGACATCATATTTCTCCATTTATTAATATATTTAAAGTGACACTGAGTTCCTCAGAGTATTCTCCGTGCAACTCTGTGAAAATATTTTTTTTTCACAAACACACATCCGGCGGTTTAACAGTTCCTTCCTCTGCTGTTCCAAAATATTTTTTCTGAAAAAACAACGCGACATTAACAAGCGCAATCAAAGCAGGTACTTCTATTAAGGGACCAATCACTGCCGCAAAAGCTTGACCCGAATTTATACCGAAAACAGCTATTGCAACCGCTATCGCAAGTTCAAAATTGTTGCTTGCCGCAGTGAATGAAAGAGTAGCGGTTTTGCTGTAATCGGCGCCGACTTTCTTTCCCATATAAAAAGAAACCAAAAACATTATTACAAAATATATCAGAAGCGGAATTGCAATCCTTACAACATCAAGGGGAATTTTAATAATATATTCACCTTTAAGTGAAAACATAACGAATATTGTAAACAGAAGCGCAATTAAAGTTATCGGCGATATTTTAGTAATAAACTTTTTCTCGTACCAGTCTTTGGTTTTGATTTTCAGGAAAATAAAACGGGTCAACATCCCCCCGAAGAATGGAATACCGAGATAAATTAGAACACTTTCTGCAATCTGCCCGATTGTAATATCAACTGTAAAAGTCTGCAAACCTAACCACGAAGGCAGGACAGTTAAAAATACATAAGCATAAACCGAAAAGAAAATAACCTGGAAAATTGAGTTGAATGCTACAAGTCCCGCAGCGTATTCTGTATCGCCTTTTGCAAGTTCGTTCCAGACAATTACCATTGCAATGCAGCGCGCAAGACCAATCATAATAAGTCCCGCCATATATTCTGGATAATCCTGCAGGAAAATTACAGCCAGCGCGAACATTAATACCGGACCGATTACCCAGTTTTGAACAAGAGAAAGAATAAGCACTTTTACATTCTTAAAAACATCGCCAAGTTCTTCGTATTTAACTTTTGCCAGCGGGGGATACATCATTAAAATTAAGCCTATTGCAATAGGAATGTTTGTCGTGCTTTCCGGTGAAGATTTCATCGATTCCCAGAAATTCACAATTCCGGGGAAAAGATAACCGGATAAAACTCCGGCAAACATCGCAAGAAAAATCCAAAGTGTTAAATATCTATCTAAAAAAGAAAGTTTTTTAATTTGAGAACTCATTACTACAGCCTTTCAATTAAAAGATTATTAAATGATAGTTCGTCATTTAACGAAATATTCTACAAAAATTTTCACATTCCGCAGAGTTTGTTCTAGTTGATTTCAGTTATTTGTATCCAACAACCGTAATACTGAAAATTCCTTTTAGCGATTTTTCAAATTCAATAATTTCAGAACTGGTCAGAAATTCTTTTAATAAATCTTCAGGAATTTTATTAGCGACAGATCGTTTGATTTCTACATTTGTAAATCCGCTTTCGGTTACAATTTTAAGATATTCATCCTGATCGATTGCTCCCGAAACACAACCGGCATAAAGCGCTGCTGATTCTTTTAATTTTTCGGGCATAGTGCCTTTTAAAACAATATCGGAAATACAAAAATGACCGCCTGGTTTTAAAATGCGATAGATTTCGGCGAAAGCTTTCATTTTATCGGGGACAAGATTAAGTACGCAATTGCTTAAAACAACATCAGCAAAATTTTTCTCTACAGGCATATTCTCAATATCTCCCAACCGGAATTCAACATTAGTAAATCCTGATTTCACTTTATTAACATTTGCTTTCTGTATCATTTCAATTGTCATATCAATTCCTACAACTTTACCATCAGCTCCTGTTAAAGCTCGCGCAACAAAAACATCGTTACCTGCTCCCGAACCAAGATCAACAACAGTATCTCCCTTATTAATTCCAGCAAATTGAGTGGGAACTCCGCAGCCGAGTTTTAAATCTGCCTCAGCAACATAACCGTCAAGCTTGCTATAATCGTCTTGAAAAACAGTGTATTTTTCAACTTTCGAATCGCAGCAATTTGATTCTTTTCTGCAGCAGCTTTTTTTTTCATTCAAAACAGCAATTTCAGCATATTTATCTCTTACAATTTTTTTCAATTCTTCATTGTTCTTCATTTTGTTCTCCTATCGGCAACAGCCAATTTTGTTAAATAATTTGTCCAATTCATTTTTAAATTTGTTCAGAACATCATTGTCAGTGCAGTAGCAGACCTTTGGTCCGTCAATTGTCCCTTTAACAAATCCAGCTTTCTTTAATTCCTTTAAATGCTGCGAAACAGTTGATTGAGAAAGCGGCAGAAGATCAACAATGTTGCCAACCATGCAAGTATCCATTTCGGTTAAAATTTGCAGTATTTTTACACGTGCCGGATGAGCAAGTGCTTTTGCAGCATCCGATAACCAAATTTCTTCCGGAGTAAATTCATCTTTTTTTGAAAATGCCATATTATATCTCCTAAATCGTACATCGCAAATATACGATATTGAAAATATGGAAAGCAAATTAATTTTCAGGGAAAATACTGTATGGCTGGAATTAAATCCTACAATAGATTTTCAAGTATAAAAAAGCCTCCGGTGAAGGAGGCTTTTCGGGAAGATTTTTAATCTTCTATGGATTTATGATATTCCTGAAGCGATTTTACTTTATACTCGCCTTCAAGTCTGTCCTTAATTCCTGCAGTTGAGGCAAGGGCAGCGGAAGTTGTTGTAATGTATGGTATTTTATTTTTTATTGCGCTTTTCCGGATGTAAGAATCATCATATTCGCTTTTCTTGCCGGCAGGTGTGTTAATAACAAGATTGATTTCTTTATTTTTAATGGCATCGTCAATGTTGGGTCTGCCTTCGTGAACTTTTTTTATTAAATCCGATTCAATCCCATTATCATTAAGGAATTTATGTGTTCCGCCAGTAGCTAGAATTCTGAAGTTCATAGCCTTAAAGTTTTTGGCAGTTTCAATAATTTTATCTTTATCGCGGTCTGCAACTGTCATTAAAACAGTTCCCGAAATAGGAAGACAGGTTTGTGTTGCCTCCTGCGATTTGTAGAATGCAAGTCCGAAACTGTCTGCCAAACCTAAAACTTCTCCGGTAGAACGCATTTCAGGACCCAGCACAGGATCGACTGCAGGGAACATATTGAAAGGGAAAACGGCTTCTTTTACGCCGAAATGTTTTATGTTTTTCTTTTTAAGTTTTAAATCCGATAATTTCTTGCCGAGCATTATCTGTGTAGCCAGCTTAGCCATAGGTATATTGCATACTTTAGAAACAAGCGGGACAGTGCGCGATGCGCGCGGATTAGCCTCGAGAACATAAACAACATCTTTGTAAATTGCATATTGAATATTCATCAGTCCGATTACCTTAAGTTCAATAGCAATTTTACGGGTATATTCTTCAATTGTTTTAATATGCTTTTCGGGAATAATAACCGGCGGAATTACACAGGCTGAATCGCCTGAATGAATTCCGGCGTATTCGATATGCTGCATAACAGCTGGTACAAAAGCGTCAACTCCGTCTGAAATTGCATCAGCTTCTGCTTCAATAGCATCTTCAAGAAATTTATCAATCAGTAAAGGTCTTTCTGGTGTAACATCAACTGCAGCAGCAACGTACTGTTTTAGCATTTCTTCATCGAGAATTATTTTCATAGCTCTTCCGCCTAAAACATAAGAAGGACGCACCATAAGAGGATAACCTATTCTGCCTGCTATTTCTAATGCCTGGTCAAGATTGCTTGCCATTCCCGATTCGGGTTGCGGAATATTAAGTCTTGTCATTACATCCCGGAAACGGTCGCGGTCTTCAGCTAAATCAATAGTTTCGGGAGTTGTTCCTAAAATTTTAACGCCATTTTGTTCAAGTTCGTTTGCAATATTCAACGGAGTCTGTCCGCCGAATTGAACAATAACTCCTTCAGGTTTTTCTTTATTGTAAATGCTTAAAACATCTTCTACAGTAAGCGGCTCGAAATAAAGTTTATTAGAAGTATCATAATCAGTAGAAACAGTTTCGGGATTGCAATTCACCATAATCGATTCCAGCCCGGCATCACGGATGGCAAAAGCAGCATGAACACAACAGTAATCAAATTCAATCCCCTGACCTATACGGTTTGGTCCGCCGCCAAGCACCATAATCTTTTTACTGTTATTCGATGCAACTTTATTTGAAGCGTTGTAAGTTGAAAAATAATAAGCGGCATTTTCAACTCCGCTTACCGGTACGGGTTCCCAAGCTTCTTCCAATCCGAGAGAAATTCTTTTTTCTCTTATGTTTTTTTCCGGTACATTAAGAATCTTGGCAAGATATTTATCAGCAAATCCGTCCTTTTTTGCCTGAATCAGTATGGCATCCGGTAAAGCTTTCCCTTTGAACGAAATAATTTTTTCTTCCAGTTCAACAAGTTCTTTCATCTGATTTATGAACCAGTGTTTTATATGTGTTTTTTCGTGAAGATCATTGATGTCGGCACCTTTACGTAAAGCTTCATACATAATAAACTGCCGTTCGCTTGAAGCGTGATTAAGCATTACCATTAATTCATCAAGCGATTTGGAATTGAAATCTTTGGCAAAACCAAGTCCGTATCTTCCTATTTCAAGCGAGCGGATTGCTTTTTGAAATGCTTCTTTATAATTTTTTCCGATGCTCATTACTTCGCCTACAGCCTGCATCTGAGTTCCGAGTTTATCCTCAAGTCCGTCAAATTTTTCAAAAGCCCAGCGTGCAAATTTAACAACAACATAATCTCCCGAAGGAGTATATTTTTCAAGCGATCCATCACGCCAGTAAGGAATTTCATCCATTGTTAGTCCGCCTGCAAGCATAGAAGAAACAAGCGCAATTGGAAAACCGGTTGCTTTTGAGGCAAGCGCGGACGAACGGGAAGTGCGTGGATTTATTTCAATAATAACAACCCGGTCAGTTTTAGGATCGTGAGCAAATTGTACATTTGTTCCGCCTATTACTTCAATAGTTTTAACAATATCGTATGAATACTTCTGCAGCCGTTGCTGGAGTTCAGGTTTAATGGTTAGCATTGGAGCTGTACAATACGAATCTCCGGTGTGAACACCCATTGCATCAACGTTTTCGATAAAACAAACGGTAATTAATTGATTTTTTGAATCTCTTACAACTTCAAGTTCAAGTTCCTCCCAGCCTAAAACAGATTCTTCAATGAGTACCTGGTTTACAAGACTTGCGGCAAGTCCTCGGCTTGAAATTGTACGAAGTTCTTCCACATTATAAACCAGTCCGCCGCCGGTGCCTCCCATTGTGTAAGCAGGACGTACAACAACAGGGTAACCAAGCTCATCAGCAACTTTTTCCGCATCTTCAACTGTATTTACCGCAGTGCTTCTCGGCATGTCAATGCCAAGTTTTTTCATCGTCTCCTTAAATACTATCCGATCCTCACCCCGTTCAATTGCATCAATATTTACTCCGATAACTTTTACGCCGTATTTTTCTAAAACGCCGCTTTTTGCTAACTGAGAAGATAAATTTAAACCAGTCTGTCCGCCAAGATTAGGCAGGAGCGCATCTGGACGTTCTTTTTTTATTATTTCTGTTAAAGCGTATTCATTTAAGGGTTCAATATAGGTTATGTCAGCAATTTCAGGGTCAGTCATTATTGTTGCAGGATTAGAATTTACAAGTACAACTTTGTAACCGAGTGCCCGCAAAGCTTTACAAGCCTGGGTGCCGGAGTAATCGAATTCGCACGCCTGACCTATTATGATGGGTCCCGAACCTATTATTAAAACTTTTTTAATATCTTCTCTTTTAGGCATAAATTTATCTTTTATTTGTTTATAATCAAATTTTCTAAATTCCGACCTGAAAGTTACAAAATCCGAAAGATTTTAAGAAATAAAATATATGTAATAAAGGACTAAATTATAGGAGAGGATAAAGCTACGTATTATGAAAATTTCGAATAAAAGGTTTAATTGATTCATTGTTTGAAAAGAGTTTTAAGTCATTTTCAATTTTTACAATTATTTCTTCAAGATATTTTTTTTCAGAAAGAGTGAATAAAGCTTCCATACGAAGTTTGTCTTTTACAAGATCAAAAGAAAAAATACCGCTTTCCATTTCTATTTCTTCCAAAATATCGTAAAAAAGCGCTTCATCTTTACCGGATTTTAATATAATATCAAATTCTTTACTGGCTTTAATTTTATTATTGTCCTCCGTAAAACGGAAATAAAGCTTTGGTTGTTTTTTAGCAATATATATTTTGGCTTTAACATCAACTTTCCATCGGCGGGATTGTAATAGTCTAATAAATTCTTGTTTCGGTTTCAAAATGATACTCGTTTATAGTTCGAAAATAAAGCCCTTTTCAACAAGTTTGTTGTAATTTTTTCTGTCAAATTTATACAGCATTGCTGCTCGTTTAATGTTGCCTTTTTCTTTTTCATCAAGTTTTATCAGAAGATTCATTTTTAAAAGTTTTTTCCTGAAATTACGCTTGTCGAGATTAACGCCTAAAATACTTTCGTACAATGTCTGTAATTTTGGTAATGAGAATTTTTTAGGTAAAAGTTCAAAACCAATGGGACGTATCCTTACACGGCTTCTGAGTTTTTTCAATGCAGTTTCGATTATAGCTTTGTGGTCAAATGCCAATTCAGGAAGATCAGACATTTTAAACCATCGGACTTCAGTAGTATCAATTCCTGGAAGAAGATTGTATTTTTCGGGGCTGACTAACGCAAAATATCCTATTGTAAAAACACGCCTGTCGGGATATCTGTTAACGTTCCCGAAAACGGAAAGCTGCTCCATATAAATATTTTCAATAGCAGATGTTTCCTTTAAAATTCTTGCAGCAGCATTCTCAATTTCTTCCGATTTAAGGATAAATCCTCCGGGTAATGCCCATTTATCTTTTTCCGGATTGATAGCCCTTTGTATAAGTAAAACTTCGAGATTCCCTTTATCAAAACCAAAAATCACGCAGTCGATGGATATGTTTTCAACTACTTTTCCTAGCTGGTGCGACAATTTTTTCTCCTAAGGATTGAATTCTTAGTCGGAAATGTAACTAAATCACATTTCTATTTCAAAAATTTATCCCTGTTATTTTTTATTTGCACATTAATTTTCTAAAGTGTATTTTTAACACTAAGTAATATTTTTTGAGGAATAAATGATAACACTTGGATATGATATTGGAAGTTCATCGGTAAAAGGAACTCTTTACGATGTTGAATCGGGAAATGAAATAGCATCCTCCTTTTATCCTAAACACGAAATGAAAATAGATTCACCGCAAAGAAGCTGGGCAGAACAAAATCCTATGGTCTGGTGGGAATCTATTAAAGCCGTTACAGCCGAATTGCTTAAAGCATCGGGGAAAAACTCATCAGATATAAAAGCAATAGGAATTTCTTACCAGATGCATGGTTTGGTTATTACCGACAAAAACAACGAAGTCCTTCGCCCTTCAATTATCTGGTGCGACAGCCGCGCTGTTGAAATAGGTAACGATGCATTTAATAAAATTGGTCAGCAGAAATGTTTAAATTCTCTTCTGAATTCACCAGGTAATTTCACAGCTTCCAAATTAGCATGGGTAAAACAAAATGAACCCGGAGTTTATTCCAAAATAAATAAAGCAATGCTTCCCGGCGACTTTATTGCAATGATGCTTACAGGTGAAACCCGCACTACTTTATCTGGCTTATCGGAAGGAATATTTTGGGATTTTGAAAAAGATGAAAAGTCGGAAACTATTCTTTCGCATTACGGGTTTGATAAATCGATACTTGCAGATATTGTCCCTACTTTTGGTTTGCAAGGTGAAGTTAACGCTTGGGCTGCCGCTGAAACAGGATTAAAAGCAGGAACTCCGGTAACTTATCGTGCAGGCGATCAGCCCAACAACGCTTTTTCACTTAATGTACTAAATCCAGGTGAAGTTGCAGCCACTGCGGGAACTTCCGGTGTGGTTTACGGAATAAGCGATACGCTGAAATATGATAATCTGAACAGGGTAAATACATTTGCTCACGTCAATCATTCGCAAAAAGATAAAAGACTTGGTATTTTACTATGCATTAACGGTACAGGAATTTCGAACAGCTGGATAAGAAAAACAGTTTTCGACCAGAATTTTTCTTACAAAGAAATGGATAGACTTTCTGAAACAATTAATATCGGCTCAGACGGAGCAGTTTTCCTTCCTTTTGGCAACGGTGCCGAAAGAATGCTTCAAAATACCGAATTGGGTGCAGGATTTTCGGGAGTCAATTTCAACCTTCACGAAAAAGCCCATTTAGTAAGAGCTATGTTCGAAGGGATCGGATTCTCTTTCATTTACGGAATGGAAATTATGCAGAACCTTGGTGTTAATCCAAAAATTATCCGCGCAGGAAAAGATAATATGTTCCTCAGTCCTGTTTTCCGCAAGACAATAGCATCTATTTCTGGCGCTGAAATACAGCTTTATAACACAAACGGCGCTTTAGGTGCGGCAAGAGCAGCAGCATACGGCGCAGGATTTTATTCATCACTGAAAGATGCATTTGAAAACTTGAAATGTCTCGAAACAGTATACCCTGATATGCCGAAAAAAAATGAGTATATTGATGCTTACAAAAAATGGAAAAACGAATTAGAAATAAAATTAACCAATAGGAGATAAAAATATGAGTGTCAAACTAACATTAGGTAAAACAGAGTATTTCAAAGGAATACCTCAGATAAAATTTGAAGGAAAAGATTCAAAAAATCCATTAGCTTATAAATGGTATAATCCGGATCAGATTGTTGCCGGCAAAAAAATGAAAGATCATCTTCGTTTTGCAATTGCATACTGGCATTCATTCTGCAGCTCAGGCGGCGACCAGTTCGGTTCTGCAACATTAGATCAAGAATGGAAAAAAGGTCCGGATGCAGTTACACGAGCAAAAAACAAAATGGATGCAGCTTTCGAATTTATTACAAAATTGGGCGCTGAATTTTACTGTTTCCACGATTTTGATTTGGTTGAAGAAGGCAGCACAATCGAAGAATCTGATAAAAATATTCAGGCAATTGTAGAGTACGCAAAAGAAAAACAAGCTGCATCCGGAGTTAAATTGCTCTGGGGAACAGCAAATTGTTTCGGTAATAAACGTTATATGAACGGAGCTGCTACAAATCCTGATTTTAATGTTGTTGCTTATGCAGGAACACAAATTAAACGCGCTTTGGATGCAACAATTGCACTTGGCGGCGAAAATTATGTATTCTGGGGCGGTCGCGAAGGATACGCTTCTTTATTAAATACAAATACTAAACTCGAAAAAGAAAATCTTGCCCGCATGCTTACAATGGCCCGCGATTATGCCCGTGGAAAAGGTTTCAAAGGAACATTTTTGATTGAACCTAAACCGATGGAACCAACAAAACATCAGTATGATTTTGATACTGAAACTGTTATTGGTTTCTTAAACAAATATGGCTTAGCAAACGATTTTAAAATGAATATTGAAGTAAATCATGCAACATTAGCCGGTCATACTTTTGAACACGAGTTACAAATGGCTGCTGATGCAGGCTTATTAGGAAGTATAGATGCAAACCGCGGTGATTATCAGAATGGCTGGGATACTGACCAATTCCCTGTTAACATTCAAGAAACTGTTGAAGCTATGTTAATAATTCTTTCTGCTGGCGGATTTACAACTGGCGGTATTAACTTCGATGCTCATATCAGAAGAAATTCAACTGATCTGGATGATATATTTATTGCTCACATTTCAGGAATGGATGTATTTGCACGTGCATTAGTAATTGCGGATAAAATAATAAATGAAACTGATTATTTGAAACTGAGAAAAGAAAGATACAGCTCATTTGAAAGCGGAGCCGGAAAAGATTACACAAGCGGAAAATTATCTCTTGAAGATCTGAGAAATGTCGCTATTAAGAACGGCGAACCTAAGCAAATCAGCGGAAAACAAGAATTATTCGAAACATTTGTTCAGAATATGATTTAGTTGTGTGAAGGCAGGCTGTTGTAATTATTAATAAATTATTACAACCGATTTTAAAAAGATCAAGTGAAAACTTGGTCTTTTTTTTATTTAAAACATTAAAAAGATTGATACAAATTTCCGAAGATACGTTTGAAAAACATGGAGGTTATTATGAATGAATCTTTAGCCTTTGCAAGGCTTTTAAAATCTTTATCCCGCGAAGAAAAAAGACTGCTTGATCAATTGATTATAGAAAACAGATTGAAAGAACTGAAGCATACAATGGTTGAATTTTTACAAAAATATGGAAATGTTATTTTTTAATTTAATTGAGCTGCTGCAAATAAAATATGCAGCAGCTTGAAAAATTATTTTTCTACAACTAAAGTTTGAGCTAACATATCGTGCAATGCCTGTTTTTTTTCTGTAAAAGCTGCCATTATATAACCGATATATAAAATTGCTCCCGAAATCAGTTTTGCAAAGTATCTTCCTGTTGCTCTGCCGAAGCTGATTTGTTTACCGTATAGATCTGTTACTTTTATTCCTAAAGCCATTTTGCCAAGTGTTGCCTGTTTGGCAGAACTTTCCATTAAAGCACAGTAAAGCCACTGTAAAATGAAAAAAACAATTCCGATAATAAATATTCCAGCAAAAATTCCGGCAGCCATTGTCATTGCTTCTTCGGGGTTTTGCGCGTAATAATTTTCATTCTGAAATTGCATCTCTGATGCCGCACCAAAACCAATAATTCCCATAAAAGGAATCATTATTATTCCTCCCACAATACTAATAAGAACTCCGTCAATCAATGCAGCAAGAAATCTTTTCCAAAAGTCGGCATAAGCAGGGTACAAAGTTGGTTCCATAATCACCTCGTTTTTTGTAGTTATTATTTATTTTGTTTTTTTTTGTTGAAAAAATTTTTTCGTTTTTGTTCTTTATTTTTTAATACTTCAATTCTTTCGCGGTATAGCTGACCTATTTCGGCTCCGAGAATAAAGAGAACAGAAGAATAATAAATCCAGAAAGCTACGACAATAATTAAAGCATATGTACCATAAATTTTATTTAAATTTGCAATATGCGAAATATAATACCCAAACAGATTCCGTACAAGCTCCCATAAGAATGTAGTCCATAAAGCCGCCACAGCTGGAATCCTTTTACCGAGTTTTTCGTATGGGATGAGGTAATAAAATAGGAAAAACAAAGTAAAAATAACAATCAACGATATAATTGAAAATAAATAATCAATAAATCCGCTTAATCGGAAAAATTTTAATAATTCGTAATTGCTTGCTTTGCTTATTAAAATATTTAGTGCAGGGAGAATAAATGTGGAGAGCAATATAAAAATAATAAGAAGCCAAACCATTCCAAAATCTCTGATTTTACCAATTACAGGATGTTTATCGGCTGTAACACCAAAAATATTATTTAATACAGTCCGCATACTGCTGAATAATCCGCTGGCAACAAAAAAAAGTCCGAAACCGCCGATATAAGCAGCAATATCTTTATATTGGATTACTTCGGGAATGCGCGACATAACAATGCGCGTAGCATATTCGGCATAAACCGGATAAGGGATAATTGTATCTATAAGCTGTTTTACCTGTGTGCCTACAGTTTGGGGATCTATCAGATTTCCAAGTACAGAAAATATAATAAGCGTAAGCGGAATAGTAGTAAGAAGAAGCGAAAATGCCAATCCGCCTCCAACTAAAAAAAGATGGTGTTCGTCAATTCTTTTATATAATCCGCCAAAATAATGTTTAAAAAATCCCAGAATATTCTCCAGTAAAATTAATAATCAAAGATTAAGATACTTATTCCATATTTTATAAAGTTCGTAAGTTGCCTTTACATCTTTTCCGCAATAAATTGCAATTTCTTTAATTTTTCCCGCTTTGTACATTTCTTTTACATCCATTCCGGTAATGCCGTCCGATTTAGGTGATTCAATTCCGTAGGACTGGCAATAAAAATCGAGGTTGAATTTTTTGACTGTTCCATAAAACGTAAGCATTTCCTGCAAATCGATATGGTTGGTGTTATTGTAGCGGTTTTTAAGGTAATTTCTCGAGGGCTTTATTCCAAGAACTGATGACCGGAGCATAAGAAACGGGACATCAAAATTTCTTCCGTTAAAAGTAATTATTGTTTCGCTTTTTGAAACATAATCCCAAAACGAACTGATCATTTCCGCTTCGCTCATTCCGGAATACCGTACTTTTTTATCATCCGAAGACCATTCTTCTTTTGATTCACTTTCAAACATAACAAATAAATTTTCGGTTGTGGCGTTAAGCATTCCTATCGAAATGATTTTTGCGGTAAAAGGATAAAGACTTAAATATCTTTTTACTTCTTCAATTTTACCTTCGGAATGACGAAGAAGATATTCTTGCTGCGATTCCGGAAGCTCCTCAAGATCGGTTCCGGCTGTTTCTATATCGAAAACAATTTTCATATTCTTTCCTTTATATTAAAAACAGAACAAATTAGCAAAAATTTTCGAATAAAACGAAATATTTATCAGGAAAAAACTTCTTCTAAAATTCTGCAAGCAGCATCAATCTGGTCAAATGAAATATCAAGATGCGTTACAGCTCGTATTGTATTTATATTTCCGGTACTTAAAAGTAAACCTTTATCGGAACATTTTTTTAAGGAATTTTCGACACTGTCATTTATCGGACTGAACATCAGGATATTTGTATGAACATTTTCAGGAATAATTTTAAGCCCTGGCAGAGTATTTATTTTTTTTGCCAGAATTTCAGCTTTTTCGTGATCGTGTTTTAGTAAAGGTATGTTGTTTTCGAGCGCGAAAATTGCGGCAGCTGCAAGTATCCCTGCTTGTCTCATTCCGCCGCCCCAGCCTTTGCGTATGCGGAAAGCTTCTTTTATAACATCTTTCGTTCCCGCAATTGCCGAGCCGACAGGCGCTCCCAATCCTTTTGAAAAGCATACAGAAACAGTATCAAAATATTTTGTATATTCAGCGGGATTTATTCCTGTTTTGATAGAGGAATTCCAGATACGCGCTCCGTCAAGATGGCAATATAAATTATGTTTTACGGCAAGCTTCCGCAATGAGGCGATATTTTCAACAGGAGTAATCATTCCGCCGGCGCGGTTATGAGTGTTTTCAACTTCTATAACTTTAGTACGAGGCATATAATATGCGCTTTCGGGACGTATCAGTGGTTCAATCAATTCGGGACTGAATATTCCGTTTATCCCGTTTACAGGATATAACTGTATTCCGCTGAGTGCGGCAGCAGAGCCGGATTCGTAATGAAAAATATGAGCGTCTTTATCGCAGATAACTTCGTCGCCGGGATTGGTTAATACTTTCAAACAAATCTGATTCCCCATTACACCGCTTGGTACAAAAAGCGCGGCTTCTTTTCCCAAGATTTCGGCAGTCATTTTTTCAAGACGGTTAACAGTCGGGTCTTCCTTATAAACATCGTCGCCCACTTCAGCCTCGCACATAAATTTTCGCATTTGGGCAGAAGGTTTGGTAACTGTATCGCTCCTTAAATCGATAATTTGCATTTTAATATTTCCGTGATAATTTCTTAAAAAAATTATACTTAGTAAGCTTAAAGATTACGAAAAGCAAGAAAACAACAATTGAAACTGCAATTGTGATGTAAGGAATAAGAAGGGGATTACCGGAATAAAAAGTAGTTTCTTTATTCAGAAAAATATATCCGGTAAGCTGGGTTTTTGTAAAAAGCTCTGTTTCTTTAACAACTTGACCGGATGGTGAAATTATGCAGCTTATTCCGCCGTTGGCAGCGCGTATAACTGTCCTGCGGTTTTCTATTGCTCTTAGAACACTTATATCTTTATGCTGATAAGGACCTGATGATTTTCCGTACCAGCTGTCGTTAGTTACAACAATTATAAAATCGGCACCCTTTTTAACAAATTGAGCAACATAATCCTGATAAATCGATTCGATGCAAATTACGCAGGCTGCCCTTACTACTTTTCCGGAAGCAGATTTATTGAAAAGACTAAAAACAGAAGTATCTTTCCCAACATTCCAGCTCGAAATACCAACTTCCCATTTAATCCAATCGCCTAATCTAGGAATTACATCGATAAAGGGGACTCTCTCGCCAAAGGGTACAAGTTTCTGTTTTCCGTATTTGCCAATTTCGTTTGAAAAAGGTTTGATGTGAAGCGCAGAATTATAGGAAACATATTTTGCACTTCCCGATGGTGTCGGCTTTGCATCCGGCGGAGCTGTTTCAGTATCGAAAAAGAATGTTGCATCCGGCATTCCGGTTATAAGATCAACTCGGTTGTAATCAGCAAAAGTTTTTATCCGGTTCTGTATTTCGTAATAAGAGCCGGAGTATAAATAAACCGGAAAAGCAGTTTCGGGCCAGACAATAATAGCAGCACCGCTTTGTAAAGCATTAAAGCTTAAATTAAAATAGATGTCTGCAAGTTTGTTTAAATCTCCGGCAGATTCCCATTTTTTCCATGGATTTAAATCCGGCTGGATTAAACCGGCTTTTATTGTATCATATTTCCTATCGGTATATTCTTTTTGTTTGATAAAACCATAAATAAACAGAAATAAAAAAACGCTAATGGCACAAATTATATAAGAATAGGATATTTTTTTGTTTGTTCTAAAAAAATCGAAACTAAAAAATATCAGTGCATTTATTAAGATTATAATAAAAGAAAGTCCGTAAGCTCCAATTAAATCAGCCGGCTGCGCTAATAATGTTAAACTCGAAAGACTATGCCCAAGGGTAAGCCAAGGGAAACGGAGATCGGTGATGCTATAAAAATATTCATAAAAAACCCAAAAAAATGGCAAAAGCAATAACGCAATAACGCGGTTAAAAATTTTCCGGGTAAAATAATAAAGTGTTGAAGCAATTAAAAATACAATCGGATTAAAAAAGATAAGCGCAGAACCTGCAAGCATTAAAAAAGGATCGGCATCTTTTGTCCAGCTTCCTACCCAGTAAAGGGATATGAGCGTGAAAATAAGAGCTGTTAAGTAAGTTGCCCGGTTAATTTCTGCAAGTCCTGTACGGCGTGAAATTACATAAAAATATGGAACAAGCGAGAAAAATATTAAAAAGGAAATATTAATGGGCGGAAATGATAAACCGAGCATTATTCCGCTCAGAGAACAAAAAAGCAATTCTTTTCTTGTATTCTTTCTTTGTTCCGGCGTTTTTACGGTTTTAAAAAATCCGAGAGAAAAATTCACTGTTTTACTGCCTTTTTCTTAAGAAAAAATCTTGCAGTAAAAACAATTACTGCAACAACCGATAAAATAGTTATAACACGCGAATATTCCGATAAATAATAGTCAATCTGCTGAACATTATTGCCTACCTGCATACCCAGAAAAATTATCAGTGTATTCCACACAAAAGCGCTTATTGCTGCAAATGTAAATGTACGAAGAATATTCAATTCAGTTATTCCCGAAAAAAAACTGATAACAGATCTTGTTCCGGGAAGAAATCTATTTGTCAGTATCAACTTATATCCGTATTTCTTGAACCATAGATCTGTTTTATCAAGAGTTTCTTGTTTAATAAATTTAATTTTTCCGGTTCTAAGTATTTTTTCACCAAAAAATAGTCCTACTAAATACATCAGAATGAAACCGAGAGCGCTGCCGATACTTGTAATTAATAAAACAGGTACAAATGAAATTCCGGCAGAAGCTATAAGAGAAGATCCGGCAACAACAACAACATCACTCGGGGCAGGCGGTATAACATTTTCGATAAATGAAAAAAAGAATAAAATTAAATAAATCCAAACCGGATCAACAGTACTCATATAACGGATTATTTCTTCTAACATCAGGCCTCGTCCATAAAAAGCAGAACTGATGCGTATGATTCTATTCCTTCTTCGCGGCCGACAAATCCAAGTTTTTCTGTTGTGGTTGCTTTAACAGAAATCTGGTCGGGCTGGCAGCATAAAATTCTTGCAATCGTATTTTGCATTTCGGGAATATATTGTGCAATTTTAGGCCGCTGTAAAGCTATCACTGAATCCACGTTGCCAATTTTATAACCTTTTGATATAATAAGAGTATATGTTTTTTCAAGAAGAATTTTACTATCAATATTCTTAAATTCATCTGAATTATCGGGATAGTGTTTGCCTATATCTCCGAGAGCAAGAGCTCCTAAAAGAGCATCGCAGATAGCGTGTAAAAGCACATCGGCATCGGAATGTCCTAAAAGCCCTTTGTTATGAGGAATTTCAATTCCTCCTAAAATTAATTTCCGGTTATCGGCAAAAGCGTGAACGTCATATCCGAAACCTGTTCTGATTGCTATCATTAATATTTTATTCCAAAATTTTCGAATTCATTTTTAAACTCGCTCCAACTGATGGAAGCTTTTGATACATGAGCATACGAAGGTCCTGTTTTAATCATTATAAAAAGTTCTTCAATAAGATATTTTTCTCCTTCGGCAACGGTTAAAACATTTCCGTTAAAAAGGTTTTCGGTATAGCCTGTTAAGCCGAGCTCGCTGGCGCGTTTAAGTACAAAGTAACGAAAACCGACACCCTGAACAAGACCTTCTGCTGTTATTTCAGCTCTTTTTTTTGTTGTATCCATTTGCAAACAGACTGTCAAATATTTCCGAAATTATTAGTCCTGAAAAAATAAGAGTGCAACCGATAATTCCAAAATTAGTCATTTTTTCATTTAATAAAAAGTAGGCAAACAAAGCTGCAAATATTGGTTCAAAGGAATAAATAATTCCTGCTTTCGAAGGAGTTACTTCTTTTTGAAATTTAGTTTGCACCGTGGTTGTAATTACCGTAGCAAAAATAGCAGTATAAATTATTCCTGCAAGTAAATTAGAATTAAAAATAAGAGACGTGTTTTCAATTTGCAACAGATTAAAAAAATACGAAAAAATAAAACCTGCAACAGCGCAGATAAAAATCTGGGATGCAGTAATTACAAGATAATTATGCTTGCTGCTTACAATATCGAGATAGACAATATGAAACGCAAAAAGAAGAGCGCTTATAATTGTTAAAAAATCGCCGAAGTTAAAATTATTTCCAAGCTCGATAAAAATATTAATTAATGAAGAACCGCCCGATGATAAAAATACAATTCCGGCAAAAACAAAGATTATACCTATTATGGAGCCTTTTGTCGGGAAACGCTTTTCGATAAATGTCTGCACAAATGGTACAATTACAACGCAGGATCCGGTAAGAAAAGCCGATTTGGTAGCAGAAGTATATTTTAATCCCGAAGTCTGGGTTGAAAATGAAAAAAACATTAAAAGACCAAGCAATGCGCCCGAAATAACAGCTCCTTTTTTAATAATCTTCCGTTTAAAATACAAGAAAGGCAAAAGACAAAGGAAAGCAACAGAAAACCGTATGCCGATAAACATCATCGGACTGCTGTAATTGAGAGAATTTTTGATTATTACAAAAGTGCCGCCCCATAGAATTGTCATTAAAACCAGCCACAATTCTGCAGTGTATTTTTGCAAAAAAGCGCTGTTTACATCTTTATTCATCAAATTTTGTATATCCGAAACTTTTAAGATATTTTTCACTGCTTCGCCAGTTAAGTCTTACTTTCACCCTTAAATCGAGGTAAACTTCGCGCTGTAAAAAATCTTCGATGTCCTGACGGCTGAGCGCCCCAAGTTTTTTAATTGCATCTCCGTTTTTCCCGACAATAATACCTTTTTGCGATTCTCTTTCTACAATTACTGCTGCCTGAATAAAATCTTTCCTGCCTTCGCGTTCATAAAATTCTTCAATAATCACTTCGGCGCTGTAAGGAATTTCTTCTTTATAGATTTCAAATATTTTTTCGCGGATAATTTCGGATACAAAAAATCTTTCGGGTTCATCCGAAAGCTGATCATCGGGATAATATTTGGGATGAACTGGCAGCATATCTTTTATTGAGCTTAGGATTTTATCGATATTATATTTTTCTTTTGCCGATGCCGGTATTATGTAACTGAACATTTTATTGATATTTCCATCGTTTAAAATCCTGCCGATTTTTTCTTCATCGCTCAAATCTATTTTATTTAAAATAAGTATTTTCTGCAGTTCTTTCCATTCGAGTATATTTTTAAAAACAGGTTCGTTCAAAATTGTTGCTGCTTCAGGATCAGCTTCCAAATCAATTAGAAAAAGAACTATATCGCTGTCGGCAACGGATTTGGTAACATGCTCCATCATTTTTTCCTGTAAAAGATATTTCGGGTCTAAAACTCCGGGAGTATCAAGAAAAATGATTTGAGAGTTTTCATCTGATAAAATTCCTAAAACTCTTTTACGTGTTGTTTGAGGTTTGTTTGTTATTATTGATAATTTTTCGCCTAAAATTGCATTAAGCAAGGTTGATTTTCCAGAATTTGGTTTCCCAACAATTGAAACAAAACCCGATTTTGTATTCATATTAAATCACTATTATTTTTATTAAAGAAATATAGGGTGAAAATGTGCAACTTAAAAATTGAAATAATCACAAATGGCTAAGTTCTAATAATAACAGCATTATTCTTAAATAATTCAAATAAGTGGTATGCCTGATCAGATAAAATTATAGTGATCATCCATTGCTTAATAGTTGTTTTCCCAGTTCTAAGTTTGTCGGC